>JAPLPS010000329.1 GCA_026400075.1 Polaromonas sp. | reverse complement strand
GCTGGGCCTGCCGGGCGCGGCGGTCTATCGCTTTGCCAACACCGCCGACGCGATGTGGGGCTACCGGGGCACCTACAAAGGCCAGCATTGGGAATGGGCTGGCAAATGGGCCGCTTGGGCCGACGATGCGCTGTCCTGGCTGCCCGCCCGCCTGACAGCAGCTTTGCTGGCGCTGACCGCTGGCGGCCTGCCGCTTCAAGCGCTACGCCTTGAAGCGCGCAAAACCCCGTCGCCCAACAGCGGCTGGCCGATGGCCGCGATGGCGCTGGCGCTCGGCGTGAGTCTGCGCAAGCCCGGCGTCTATACCTTGAATCCCGAAGGCCGCCCGCCACAGGGATTGGACATGGTTTCAGCCCAAAAACAGGCCGCCAAAGCGCTGGCGACGCTGCTGGCATTGATTTTGATTGCGATTGTTTTCATTGAATTTTCAGGATTTTTATGACGACCAGCCAGCCCCATCCTCTTCGCATTCACGGCGGCCCCGACCTGCAGGGCGTGCCGCGTCATGATTTTTCGACCAACAGCAACGCCTGCGGCCCGTGTCCGGCGGCGCAGTCGGCGGTGCGTCAGGCCGACGCCCGGCTTTACCCGGACGCCAGCTATGCCGCGCTGCGCCAGCAACTGGCCGAGTTTCACAGCGTCGCGCTGGCCCGTGTGGTGCTGGCCGCCAGCGCCAGTGAATTCATCTTTCGCATCACGGCCTGGACGGCGCAGGGCGGCGCGTCGGCCAAGCTGGCCGTCTGGCTGCCGCCGCACAGCTACGGCGATTACGCCCAGGCCGCCAAAGCGCACCGGCTGGCCGTCGCCACCCAGCCCAGCCGCGCCCAATTGCTCTGGGCCTGCGAGCCGTCCAGCCCGCTGGGCGCGGCGCAAGCCGGTCTGGCGGAGATGGCCAGTCAGCGCCGACTGGCCGCCGCGCTGGTGCTGGACTGCGCTTACGAGCCGCTGCGCCTGAGCGGCGCGCCGACGCTGACGCCCGCGCAGCGCCAAAGCGTCTGGCAGCTCTGGACGCCGAACAAGGCGCTGGGCCTGACCGGCGTGCGCGCCGCCTACGCGATTGCCCCCGAGGGCGCCGAGTCGGCCGCCGCCGCGCTGGAGCAGCTGTGCCCCTCCTGGCCGCTGGGCACGCACGGCGTCGAAATGCTGCAGGCTTGGGCGCGCCCCGGCGTGCAGGCCTGGCTGGAGAACAGCCTGAAAAATCTGCGCGCCTGGAAAGCGCGGCAAATCGCGCTGTGCGAATCCTGGGGCTGGACTTGTCTGCCCGGCGACGCCAATTTTTTCTGCGCTCAGCCCGTCCTGCCCGAAGGCATGAGCCTGACGCAGGCGCTGGAGCAACTGCGCGTCCAGGGCATCAAGCTGCGCGACACGACTTCCTTCGGCCTTCCCGGCCATGTGCGCCTGAGCGTGCAACCGCCCCCGGCGCAAGACGCGCTGAGCTACGCCTGGCAGCAGATTTTGCGGCGTCACAAGGCGGGCGTGGAAAGGGTGCCTATTTGTGTGTCAAATTGACGTACAATTTTGGGAAACAGGAGTTTTTCCATGCCACCTGCCACGTCTCACACCGAATCCGCCCGTATCAACCTGCGCACCAGCCCCGAAGCCAAGGCGCTGATTGAGCGCGCCGCCGCCATCATGGGCGCGACCGTGTCCAGCTTCATGCTGCAAAACGCCTACGAAGCGGCGCGGCGCATCGTCGCCGACAAAGACACCTTGATGCTCTCGCAAGCCGCTTTTGAAGCTTTCACCGCCGCGTGCGAGCAGCCCGCAGAGCCGACGCAGGC
>JAPLPS010000290.1 GCA_026400075.1 Polaromonas sp. | reverse complement strand
CCGGGCGCGCCGCCGCGTCCACCTGCGGGAAAAAGCCTTCGAGCAGCGTGGCATTCACCTCGGCCTGCGTCAGCTCGGTGCGGATCGAGCCGCCGATCAGCTTGGAGCCCCGGCTCGGCACGACGATGGCTTGCGATGCAACGCTGGCGTCGCTCAATAACTTTTCCTTGGCGCTGCGGCAGGCGTGCGTGAGGGCGCGCATTTGCCACGGGTCGAGCTGCTTGCCGTCGGCGGCGAGCTTGCGCGCCACGATGTGGGCCAGCGTCAAATCCATGTTGTCGCCGCCGAGCAGGATGTGGTCGCCGACGGCGACGCGGTGCAGCTCCAGATTGCCTTCGCGCTCCAGCACGGCGATTAATGAAAAATCGCTGGTGCCGCCGCCCACGTCGATGACGAGGATGATTTCGCCGGGCTTGACGCTTTTGCGCCACTGCCCGGCGCTGGTTTGAATCCAGCTGTAGAGCGCGGCTTGCGGCTCTTCGAGCAGTGTCATGTTGGTGTACCCGGCGGCTCTGGCGGCTTCGGCGGTCAGTTCGCGGGCGGCTGGGTCGAACGAGGCGGGGATGGTGATGGTCACGTCCTGCTGGTCGAACGGCGCGTCGGGGTGGGCCGCGTCCCAGGCCTGGCGCAGGTGCGTCAGGTAGCGCGTCGAGGCTTGCAGCGGCGAGACGCGGGCCACTTCGGGCGGCGCGTCGGCGGGCAGGATGGCGGCGCGCCGGTCCACGCCGGGGTGGCAGAGCCAGCTTTTGGCACTGGAAACGAGGCGAATCGGCGTGAGCGCGCCGCGCGTGCGGGCGAACTCGCCGACGGCGAAATCCTGCGTTGCGTTCCAAGGCAGGGCCAGATCGTCGGGAGCCAGCTCGTCGGTGTGCGGCAGGTAGAGGAAGGAAGGCAGCAGCGGCAGGTTTTCGACGCTGCCCGGCGCGCTGAGCTGGGGAATGTCGAGCACGCCGTGGACAGTTTTTTCACCGTCGCTGGCGGCGATGTTGACCCAGGCCAGCGCGCAATGCGTGGTGCCGAGGTCAATGCCGATGGAGAACTGCGGGGCGTTCACAGTTCCACCTCCGCCTGGGCCAGCACGCTGGCGTCGTGGCTGTCGGCCAGTTTTGGCAGGCGCGTGTCGGTGGCGCGCCAGCCCCGGTGGCTGAGCACGCCCTTGAACGGCGCCTGGCCGACGACGTTGCCGGTCAGCTGGATGGCGCGGGCGTCAAAGCCATCATTGAGCGTGATGCGGCTGCCTTCGGCTTCGGCGCGCACGGGGGCGAGGGTGAAATGCTCGCGCAGCACTTTGGCGCAGCCTTGCTGCACCAGACGCGCCGGGCCGCCGATGTCGGCGTCTGTATAGGCGCTCAGGTCTTCCTGGGTGAAGTCGATCAGGCGCGCCTCGCGTTGCAGCAGGGCCAGCAGTTGCAGCGCGGCGTCGGCGCTGGCTTCTTTGGGGGCGGCCGGGGCGGCGGCCACGGGGGCGGGCGTTGCCGTCGGTGTTGGCACTGGCACTGGCATCGGCGCGGCGGGCGCGGGTGCGGGCGGCAGGCTCAGCGCCTGCACGCGGGCGGCGTAAGTGGCATCAGACAGGCTGCTAAAAAATGCGCCAAAGGCGATGGGAATGCGTTTGAAAAATGAAAGCTCAGCGTCTGGGGTCGATTGAGTCATCAATGGCTCCTGGTCGTCGGCACGGGGCCGGACATGAAAAAGGTAAAAGGCGGTCACACAAGGGGCTGGCGAAACCAGTTCGCCGGGCATAGCGTTGCTTGTAGCCTTTCAGGCTAAGGGGAAAGTCGCCAGCCATGTGCTGAAAAGCGTTTCCCGATGTGTGCGTGCTCTTGCAGGCGCCTATTGTGCCCAGAAAAATGGCGGCCAAAGAGGGATGGGGGATGTTGCGAGATGCGAAGCGCCTTGTGCGCCAGAGAGCGCCCGGCCTTTCCCAAGGCCTGGGCGTGTGGCACCGCGTGGCGCGGTCAGCCTTGCGCTGACCGCTGCCGCACGCGGCTGCCGATGTGCGCAACCGGCGCCGGGACGCCAGTTCTGCGCTGGGGGCCGGATCAGCCCTGTACCGACTTCAGCGCGGCGTTGAAGGTCGCGCTCGGGCACATGATGGCTTCGGTCTTGGCCACGTCAGGCAGGTAGTAGCCGCCGATATCGACCGGCTTGCCTTGCACTTCCTTCAGTTCTTCCACGATCTTGGCCTCGTTCTCGGCCAGGGTCTTGGCCAGCGGCGTGAACTGGGCCTGCAGCTCTTTGTCTTCGGTCTGCGCGGCCAGGGCTTGTGCCCAGTACATCGACAGGTAGAAGTGGCTGCCGCGATTGTCGAGCTCGCCGGTGCGCGTCGAAGGGCCTTTGCGGTTGTCCAGCAGCTTGCCGGTGGCTTCGTCCAGCGTCTTGGCCAGCAGCTTGGCCTTGGCGTTGCCGGTTTTGATGCCGAGGTCTTCGAGCGACACGGCCAGCGCCAGGAACTCGCCCAGCGAATCCCAGCGCAGGTGGTTTTCTTCCACCAGCTGCTGCACATGCTTGGGCGCCGAGCCGCCCGCGCCGGTCTCGTACATGCCGCCGCCCGCCATCAAAGGCACGATGGACAGCATCTTGGCCGAGGTGCCCAGTTCCATGATGGGGAACAGGTCGGTCAGGTAGTCGCGCAGGATGTTGCCGGTGGCGCTGATGGTGTCCTGGCCACGAACCACGCGCTCCAGCGTGTAGCGCATGGCGCGCACCTGGCTCATGATCTGGATGTCCAGGCCGGTCGTGTCGTGCTCGTGCAGGTACATCTTCACCTTGGTGATGAGTTCCTTCTCGTGCGGGCGGTAGGCGTCGAGCCAGAACACGACAGGCATGCCCGAGTTGCGGGCGCGGTTGACGGCCAGCTTGACCCAGTCGCGGATCGCGGCGTCCTTGCACTGGCACATGCGCCAGATGTCGCCCGCTTCGACGTTCTGGCTCAGCAGCACTTCGCCGGTGGCGATGTCCACGATGTTGGCCACGCCGTCCTCGGCGATTTCAAAGGTCTTGTCGTGCGAGCCGTATTCCTCGGCCTGCTGGGCCATCAGGCCGACGTTGGGCACGGTGCCCATCGTTTTCGGATCGAAAGCGCCGTGCCATTTGCAGAAGTTGATGATCTCCTGGTAGATGCGGGCAAAGGTCGATTCGGGCATGACGGCCTTCACGTCCTTGAGGCGGCCATCGGCGCCCCACATCTTGCCGCCGTTGCGGATCATGGCGGGCATGGAGGCGTCCACGATGATGTCATTGGGCGAGTGGAAGTTGGTGATGCCCTTGGCCGAATCGACCATCGCCAGCTCGGGGCGGTGCTCGTGGCAGGCGTGCAGGTCGCGCTTGATTTCGTCTTGCTGGCTTTGCGGCAGGGTGGCGATCTTGTTGTACAGATCGGCCATGCCGTTGTTG
>JAPLPS010000097.1 GCA_026400075.1 Polaromonas sp. | reverse complement strand
CGCACCGGCAAGCGCCTGCAAAAGCGCCAGTCGGAAATCATCATCGAGTTTGCCGACCAGCCGTTTTCGATCTTCGGCGCCGTCGCCAACCACGAGCCGAACCGCCTCATCATCAGCCTGCAACCCGAAGAGACGATCCAGATGGCGATGATGGTCAAGGAGCCCGGTTCCGGCATGACGCTGCACCCGGTGAAACTGAGCCTGGATTTGCAGTCGTCGTCGGACAAGCGCCGCGCCGAAGCCTACGAGCGCCTGCTGATCGACGTCATCAAAGGCCGCCTGACGCATTTCATGCGCCGCGACGAACTGGAAGCGGCGTGGATGTGGGTCGAGCCGATTCTGGACGGCTGGAAAGCGCTCGACGACAAGCCGCGCCGCTACTCGGCGGGCAGCTGGGGGCCAGCGGCCTCGTCAGCGCTGATGGCGCGCGAAGACCTGTCCTGGTTCGAGGAGGCTTGAATGAGCGCCGGAACCTCTGCTGCCAACACCGCCCAACTGGAACTGCTGGCCAGGCGCATCGTGCATATGATCCCCAGCGCCAGCATCAATGCCGAGCTGGCGCAGGACATCGCCCAGCGCCTGGATGCGGCGATTGCCGAGCGTGGCTTTGCCGTGCTGAGCGTGTCCGGCGGCAAGTCACCGATCCCGCTGTTTGAGGCGCTGCGCCGCGAGCCGCTGGACTGGTCAAAAGTGCGCGTCACGCTGGTCGATGAACGCTGCGTTCCATGCACGCACCCGGACAGCAATGCGCTGCTGGTGCGTACCCATTTGCTGCAGGAAAATGCCAGCGCGGCAAGCTTTGTCCCGATGGTCGAGCAAGCCGCTGAAGCGCTGCCAGCACCCGCCGTGCTGGCCCAGGCCGCCAGTCTGGCGCTGCAAGCCGCTGGCCGCACCGACATGCTGGTGCTGGGCATGGGCGCGGACGGCCACACGGCGTCGCTATTTCCCGACGCGCTCAATCTGGCCGACGCGCTGGACTTGAACAACCCGCAGGCCTGCATGGCGATTGAACTGGCGAATCCGCCCGCCAACGCGCCGTTTCAGCGCCTGACGCAGCCGCTGGCCCAGTTGCTGCGCGCGCGCCACATCGTGCTGCCCTTGAGCGGCGCCGACAAGCTCGCCACGCTGCGCCTGGCGCAGCAGGGCATCAACCCGACCTACCCGATTTCCTGCGTGCTGCATCAAACCGAAACGCCCGTCGCCCTTTGGATCACATCATGACTACTTCAGCCTCCATCCCTCTGAACGCCACGCTGGCCGCCGTCACCGCGCGCATTGAGCAGCGCAGCGCCGCCTCGCGTCCGGCCTATCTGGCCATGCTGGCGGGCGCCAAAAAGCCCGGCCCGTACCGCGCCGGCATGGGCTGCGCCAACATGGCGCACGCTTACGCCGCGATGCCCATCAATGACAAGCTGGTGCTGCAGCAGGAGCGCCAGCCCAACGTCGGCGTCATCACCGCCTACAACGACATGCTGTCGGCGCACCAGCCGTATGAGCATTACCCCGAACGCATCCGCGCCGCCGCCCGCGCCGTCGGCGCCACCGCGCAGGTCGCAGGCGGCGTGCCTGCGATGTGCGACGGCGTGACGCAGGGCGAAAGCGGCATGGAGCTGTCGCTGTTCTCGCGCGACGTGATCGCGCTGGCCACCGCCGTCGGCCTGTCGCACAGCGTGTTTGACGCGGCGCTGTTTCTGGGCGTGTGCGACAAGATCGTGCCGGGCCTGTTCATGGGCGCGCTGCAGTTCGGCCATTTGCCCGCCGTGTTTGTGCCCGCCGGGCCGATGACCTCGGGCCTGTCCAACGACGAAAAATCCAAAGTGCGCCAGCAGTACGCCCAAGGTCTGGCCAGCCGCGAAACCTTACTGGCCGCCGAGCAGGCCGCCTACCACGGCGCAGGCACCTGCACGTTTTACGGCACCGCCAACTCCAACCAGATGCTGATGGAAATCATGGGCCTGCATTTGCCCGGCTCGTCTTTTGTGAACCCCGGCACGCCGCTGCGCGAGGCGCTGACCAGCGCCGCCGTGCAGCGCGCCGTGGCCTTGTCGCAAAGCAAGGACACGCAAACCGGCATGGGCTACCAGATCGACGCGAAAGTCGTCGTCAACGGCATCGTCGGCCTGCTTTCCACCGGCGGCTCGACGAATCACACGATGCACCTGATCGCAATGGCGCGGGCGGCGGGGCTGATCGTCAACTGGGATGATTTCTCCGAGCTGTCCGCCTGCGTGCCGCTGCTGGCACGTGTCTATCCGAACGGCAGCGCCGACGTGAACCATTTCCAGGCCGCTGGCGGCATGGGCTTTTTGATGCAGCAATTGCTGGCTGCGGGCCTGCTGCACGAGGATGTGCAGACCGTGATGGGCCACGGCCTGAGCCGCTACACCGTCGAGCCGTGGCTGAACGACGGCCAGCTCGACTGGCGCCCGGTTCCCGCCCAGTCCGCCGACGAAGCGGTGCTGCGCCCGGTGAGCGACCCGTTCAGCGCCGATGGCGGCCTGCGCCTGCTCAAGGGCAATCTGGGCCGCGCCGTGATCAAAGTCTCCGCCGTCAAGCCTGAGCACCGCAATGTGCGCGCCCCGGCCGTCGTCGTCACCGATCAAAAGGAACTGCTGCAATTGTTCAAGGACGGCAAGCTGGAGCGCGATTTTGTCGCGGTGGTGCGCAACCAGGGGCCGCAAGCCAACGGCATGCCCGAGCTGCACAAGCTCACCCCGGTTCTCGGACTGCTGCAGGATCGCGGCTTTCACGTCGCGCTGGTCACCGATGGCCGCATGTCCGGCGCGTCTGGCAAGGTGCCCGCCGCCATCCACGTCAGCCCGGAAGCGGTCAACGGCGGGGCCATCGGCAAGGTGCAGGACGGCGACATGATTACGCTGGACTGCGAGCGCCAACTGCTCAGCCTGGACATCAGCGACGCCGAACTGGCGGCGCGCGTCGCGCCCACGCCCGACCTGTCGGGCAACCAGCGCGGCACCGGGCGCGATATTTTTGCGCTGTTTCGCGCCCACGCGATGCACGCCGAAGAAGGCGCGTCGCCGCTGCTGACGCACCTTTGAGCGCTGGCGCACAAACACCCTTCCACCCTTTAGCCACGACGAATACCCACGGATACCCACGGAGCCCCATGACCACCGCCCTTCACCCCACTTTTGTCCGCCCGGCTTTCACGTCACGCGTGGTGCCTGTCATCGTCATCACCGACCCGGCGCAGGCCGTGCCGATGGCCCACGCGCTGCTCGCAGGCGGCATCGACGTGATGGAAATCACGCTGCGCCACGCCGCCGGTCTGCCCGCGATTGAAGCGGTGGCGCGCCAGGTGCCGCAAATGCATGTCGGCGCGGGCACGGTGACGCGGGCGCATGAAATGGCGCTGGTGCAGGCGGCCGGGGCCAGTTTTGCGCTGTCGCCCGGCATGACCGACGCGCTGGTGCAGGCGGCTATCGACTGCAAACTGCCCTTTATGCCCGGCGTGATGACGCCCGGCGAAGTGATGGCGGCGCGCGACTACGGCTTTTCGCTGGTCAAGCTGTTTCCGGCGGCGCAGGCCGGTGGCCTGGCGATGCTGAAGGCGCTGGGCGGCCCGCTCGGCGACATGCGGTTTTGCCCGACCGGCGGCGTGTCGCTGGCGAACATGGGCGAATTTTTGCGCCAGCCGAATGTGGCGATGGTCGGCGGCTCCTGGCTGACGCCCGCCGACGCGGTGGCGCAAGGCAACTGGGCTGAAATCACCCGCCTGGCCCGCGAAGCCACTGACGCCGCAGCAGCGCTTTAAACTGACAAAAACAAACAGAAATAATCGCCATGAACCCCTTTGTCCCGCCCCAGCAGCGCGCCGCCTGGCACGCCCTGCAAGCCCTGTCCGACAACGCCAATCCGCATTTGAGCGAGCTGCTGAAAGACCCGCACCGCAGCGAGCAGCTGCAAGCCAGCGGCGCAGGCATCACCCTCGACTACGCGCACCAGCGCGTCACCGGCGAGGTGCTGCAGCAGCTGTTTGCGCTGGCCGACGAGTCGCATGTGATGGCGCAGGCCAAGTCGATGTTTCGCGGCGAGCGCATCAACCGCACCGAGCACCGCGCCGTGCTGCACGTCGCGCTGCGCGGCAGCCATGTGCCCAATCCGCCGTGGGGCCAGGGCATTTCCCAGGAAGTCGCCAGCGAGCTGGCCCGCGTGTGCCTGTTTGCCGAAAAAGTGCGCGAAGGCCAGCTCAAAGGCTACAGCGGCGAAGCGATCACCGATGTGGTCAATCTGGGCATCGGCGGCTCCGACCTCGGCCCGCGCATGGCCACCGAAGCCTTGAGCCACCTGACCCGCGACAGCTTCAAGAACAAGGTGCGCGTGCATTACGTCTCCAACGTGGACGCCTGGAGCTTGTACACCACGCTGGCCACGCTGAACCCGGCGCGCACTGCGTTTGTCGTGCAAAGCAAAACCTTCACGACGCAGGAAACCATGACGCTGGCCGCCTCGGCCAAGCGCTGGCTGCTCGATGGCGCCTGCCCCGAAGCGCAGTTGCACCAGCACCTGATTGCGGTCACGGCGCACCCGGACATTTCGGCGGCCCAGGGCTTTGCGCCCGAGCACACCTTTGGTTTCTGGGACTGGGTTGGCGGGCGCTACTCGGTCTGGCCAGCCATCGGATTGCCGCTGGCGATTTCGATTGGCGCGTTTGCGTTTCAGGACATGCTGCTCGGCGCGCGCGCGATGGACGAGCATTTCATGTCCGCGCCTGCGGCGCAAAACCTGCCGCTGCTGATGGCGCTGCTCGGCATCTGGAACCGCAATTTTCTCGGCGCCACGACGCACAACGTCGCGCCTTACGCGTCGCCGCTGGGCAAGTTTGCCGCTTTCCTGCAGCAGATGGACATGGAGTCGAACGGCAAGCGCATTCACATCGACGGCAGCCCGGTCGAAATCGCCACCGCGCCGGTGGTCTGGGGCGGGCTGGGCATTGACGGGCAGCACGCTTATTTTCAGCTGATTCACCAGGGGCGGCATCTGGTGCCTATGGATTTCATCGGCCTGCGCACCGAGCGCAGCCCGCTGCCGTTCGCCGCCGAGCACCACCGCATTGTGCTGCTGAACATGCAGGCGCAGGCGCAGGCGCTGGCGCTGGGGCGCACGCCCGAAGAAACGGTGCGCGAACTGCGCACCAGCGGCATGGACGAGGCGGAAGTGCAGCACCTCGCGCCGCACCGCAGCTACCCCGGCAACGTGCCGAGCAGCACCATCTGGATTGACGCGCTGACCCCGCGCAGCCTGGGCGCGCTGATTGCGCTGTACGAACACAAGGTGTTTTGCCAGGCTGCCATTTGGGGCATTCACGCCTACGACCAGTGGGGCGTGGAACTGGGCAAAAAGATGGCCAAGGACATGGAAGCGGCGCAAGCCGAACACCTGAACACCTGAACGACTTGGCCTTAAATTAAATCCCCGGCGTTGCCAGATAAGCGGCCATGTCGGTTAATTCCTGGGTGCTGAATTTCCCGATATACATATTCATGCCGCCGGTGCCGCCGTTGATGGCGTTCAGGATGCGGGTCGGGTTGTTGGCACCATTCAAGACTTTTTGTGCGCTGGGCGGCATGCCGTGGCAGGCGGCGCAGCTATTGGCGGCATAAATCAGTTTGCCGTTGGCGGCGGATGTCACGGGCGCCGGTGGCGTCGTGGCCGCCAGCACCGTGAAGGTTCGCACCACGGGGCTGGCTGCTGCATAGCTGGTGTTGCCTGGCTGGCTGGCGCTGACGCTGCAGGAGCCTGCGTTCACCAGCGTCAGCGTGGTGGCGCTGACCGTGCAGACCGCCGGGGTGGTCGAGGCGAAACTGACCGCCAGCCCCGATGTCGATGTGGCGCTCAGGGCGGGCGTGGCCACACCGACAGTCTGGGTTGCCGGGGTGGCGAAGCTGATGGTTTGCGCCGCAGATCCTGTCGGTGTTACGGGCGTCACCGGCGTAACGGGGGTAACTGGCGTGACGGGCGTCACCGGCGTGACCGGCGCTGCGCAGCTTGAAACGACGGCCTCGGCTTTGGTTTTCAGGGCTGCATCGCAATCGGAGCCGATGCTGGCGGTGGCCGAGCAGGCTGAGCGCACACCCTCGTCATTGTCCAGTTCGGATTTGATGCTTTCCAGCACCGGCGTCTGGTTCTTGTCGGGCTGCTTGTCAACGCTCGTGCAGTCGAGCTGTTTTCCGTCATGCGTGGCCGCTTGTTTGACCAGCACCAGCAAATGCGCTTTCAAGCCTGCATCCTTGTAGTCCTTATCGGTGTCGCGTTTGGCAATGAAGTCGTCTGTCACTGAAATCCGGCTGTTCAAACCCAGTTCGGACAGGACGGCCGCCTGTGCTTTCTCAAAAGTCAGCGCGCCATCGGCGGCGATTTTGGCCTGCGTCATGTCGGTCAGCGGGCTGATGACGGCGTGCTTGCCGGTGATGGCGCGCAGGGTGTAGCTGGTCGCGACCAGTCCGGTGTCCGTATCGGACGACACGCCTGCGGTGACCACCGCGAGGAGTTTGGCGCCCGCCAGGCTGGCGGTCGGAATAAACAGTTTGGCTTTGCCCGCGTTGTCTGTCGTGCCCTGGGCTTCGGTGGCGTCGCACACGCCGTTTGCGTTCGCGTCCCAGCAGACGACGGCTTTGCTGATCAGTCCATCCATGACGGTGGGCGTGACCGTGGTCATGGCAACGGTGCTGCCGTCGTCGCTGTCGCCGCTTCCGCCACCGCAGGCGGTCAGTGTCAGGGCGGCTGCTGCGATCAGGCCGAGGGTGAAGGGGGATGCTGGAAATTTCATGCTGAGACTCCTGTGGGTAACGGGTTCGTTAAAAAGACTAAAAAGCGGCGTTGCGCAGCACCTGTCCGTCGTGTTGCACGGCCAGATAGCGCACGCCTTGGGCATCGAGCCACGCCGGGGCGTCCGCCCCTTTGAGCATCGCGATGGTGGTCAGCGCGCCCGCCGTGCTGGTGTTGGCGGCCAGCACGCTGACCGATTGCCAGTGCGACACCGGCCAGCCGGTTTTGGGGTTCAGAACGTGGCAATAGCGCTGGCCTTCGTGCATGAAAAACCGTTCGTAGTCGCCGCTGGTGGCCAGCCCGCCGCGCCCCAAGGGCAGCAGCGCCAGCGGCGCGCCGGGGCCGTCAGCCGTGGGGCGCGGCGGTGAAATTTCGATGTTCCACGTCGCACCGTCCAGCTCGGGCAGGCCGCGCGGGCCGAGTGCGTGCAGGTCGCCGCCCAGGTTGACCAGCGCGTGCGCCAAGCCGTGGCGGTGCAACACGGCGGCGGCGCGGTCGGTGGCGTATTCCTTGCCAAAGCCGCCAAAGTCCAGCTCCATGCCCGCTTGCGCCAGCCGCACCTGCTCGCCGTCCCAGGCGACTTGCTGCCAGCCGACTTTGGCCAGCAGGCTTTGCAAGGCGTCCGGTGCTGGAAACTGGGCGCGTTTGAAATCCCAGGCGTGGCGCAGCACGCCCGACGTGATGTCAAACAGGCCGTCGCTCAGCGTCCAGAGCTGCTGCGCGAAGTTGAGCAGGCCGCTGGTTTCCGCATCCACCGCCACCGCCTCGCGCCCGGCGCTCTGGTTGATGCGGCTGATGACGCTGCCTTGGCGGTAGCGCGAGAACTTGTGC
Source organism: Polaromonas sp. (assembly GCA_026400075.1). Taxonomy (GTDB): domain Bacteria; phylum Pseudomonadota; class Gammaproteobacteria; order Burkholderiales; family Burkholderiaceae_C; genus Polaromonas. The sequence continues at coordinate 9,652 of JAPLPS010000097.1, read as the reverse complement.
TCAATGCGCTGCACTTCGGCAATGGCTTCGGCGGCGGCCCGGCGCATCAGCAGCTCGTCGCAGCCGTCGATTTGCAGGCTGCACGGCGAGGCCATCGCCCGGAAGTCAAAACGCAGGGTGCGCCAGCGGTTCATGGCTTTTCTCAGAAACGGTAGCTCAGGCCGACTTGCATGAAGCTGGCTTTGAACGCGTCCAGGCCGGGGCTGCCCGCGCCGCCCAGATGCAACGCCGCCGATTGCCGGTAACGCTCGTACTTGACATCGGCCACCAGGCTCGGCGTGAACGCGTAACTGGCTTTCATCGACAGCGTGACCGCGCCAAAAGCGGCCAGGCGCTGGTCGGCGGACTTGTTGCCGCTCAGGCTGGTGGCGCGCAGCAGCGTGCCCAAGGCGTCGTACTGGCCTTGCGCGTTCAGCACCGGGTCAAAGTAAAAGTTCGCTGCGCTCTGGCTGTAGTAGCGCACGCCGGGGGTGAGCGTCCAGCGTCCGACGGGCTGCACCCATTCGACGCCCGCAGTGTGCGAGGCCACGCCAAAGCTGTCGCTGTAATGGCGGTAGCTGGTGCGAATCGACGCGTCAAACGCGCCGACGTAATGGTTCCAGCGCGCCATACCGATCCAGGCCTTGCGCTGATCCGGGCGGCTATCGTAGTTCTTGTACGGATCGTCGTAATAGCCGCTGCCCAGGCTGCGCGTCAGGTTGAACTGGGCAATGTCGGTCGGCGTCAGCACCTGCGTCACGCCGCCCATGAATTCCTGGGTGTTTTTGTGCTTGCCGGTGATGGAGCCGCCGCTGTAGCTGTTGTCTATGGTGTCGTGGGCGGCGCCGTAACCGAGCGTCCAGGTGCGGTTGTTGTCGTCGGTGGACCAGCGGGCATCCAGGCCGACGGCGGTCGATTGGTAGTCGTGCTCGGTGGAATAGGCCAGGCTCGCCGAGACGGCGGCGCGCGGCAGGTAGCGGGTGATCTTGACATCGCCAGCGTGGCGCTCGTCGCTCATGCCGACCTTGCCGCCGCCGCTGGCACCGGATTTCTGCGTGTGCGCGTAGGGCGTGGCGCCCGAGACGTTGTCGGCGACGCCGGAGGCTTCAATCGACCACTCGCCCGCGATGGGCGCCTGCACATAAACCTGCGCCGCGTTGACCTTGACGCGATCCCAGTTGGCCTGGCTGTCGCTGTAGTTGCCGTATTTGACCGAGACGGTGGTTTGTTCCGGCGCGGTTTCAGCCGAAGCAGTCAGCGGCGCGAAGGCCGCCAGCGCCGCCAGACCGGGCAGCACCAGCGAGGCCAGCAGCACGCTTGAGGCGGGCCGGGCAAAGGAAGAGGGTGATTTGTTCATGGTCTTTGTTTTCTTCAGTTGCAGCCGCAGCCACCGCCACCGACGCCGTAGCCGCCGCTGGAGTTTTCTTTGCTGCCGTAGATGTGCTGGACAAAACGCTGGTCTAGCGGGTCAGACTCGAAAGTCATCATCGGTTTGGCCAGATTGCCTTTTTCCCAGGCGTTGACCTGGCCCAGGCTGCTGCAGCCGCCCAACCACGCGAGCGTGGTGATGGCCAAAACGCTGAAGATGATTTTTTTCATGGACGTGTTCCGGGTCATTTTTTCTGCGAAAGGGCTTGCTGGATTTGTGCTTCCAGCTCGGCGCGTTGCTCGGGTTTGAAGCCGCTGTGAACGCTGATGACCTTGCCATCGGGGCCAATCAGCACCGAAGTCGGCATGCCTTTGATGGCGTAGCTTTTGGGCGTTTTGCCGGTCTGGTCGAAGGCCACGTCAAAGCGGGCCGGGGTGTCTTTGAGAAACGCTTTGGCGTCATCGGTTTTTTGATCGACGTTGACGCCGACGACGCGCAAGCCCTTGGCGCCGTAGCGGCTTTGCATCTCGTTCATCCACGGGAACGACTGCTTGCAGGGGCCGCACCACGAGGCCCAGAAATCGAGGTAAACGGTTTTGCCCTTGTAGTCGCTCAGTTTGACGGCAGCCAGGCTGCCGGCGAGGTCAAAGTCGGGGGCGCTTTGGCCGACTTCGACCGCGCCTGCGGGCAGGCCCAGCAAGATGGTCAGGGCCAGAGCGGCGGTTTTGGCGTAGTGTTTTTGCATGGGGCGTAGCGGTGATGGGATAAGGAACTGGGGGGGTAAAATTTAATACGGGAAATTTTCCCGAAATTTTTCTGTTTCGGAATGATACCGTTAATTTGGGAAATAAACCCAAAAAAAGTATTGAATGGCTGCATCGGGCACAATTCGCGCTTGAATGCAAAAGTGGCTACTCCATGAAAAAACCCCAACCCGCCGCTGACCCGGCCGCGCCGCCTGGCGCAGGACTGCCCGAACCCGCGCTGGCCGCCGAGGCGATTGCGCAGGTCTTGCAGCCCCTGGCGCGGCTGATGATTGACCACGGCCTGCAATTGCCGTCGATGGTCGAAATGCTGAAAAAAGCGCTCGTCGATGAGGCGGGCAAGACCTATGGGCTGGCGGGCAAGGGCAGCTCGGACACGCGCATTTCGCTGCTGACCGGTGTGCATCGCAAGGATGTCAAGCGCCTGGCCGAAGCGCCGGTCAGCACCGCGCTGGCGAGTCCTATGGTGTCGGTGGCGGCCTCGGTGGTGGCGCGCTGGATCAGCGAGCCCCGCTTTTTAAACGCCGACCAGAGCGCCCGCGCGCTGGCCCGCACGCCCACGCGCGGCAGGGCCGGTGAGCCGGACTTCACGACGCTGGTGGCCGAGGTCAGCCGCGATGTGGGCGCCCGCGCCGTGCTCGATGAACTGGCGCGTCTGGGCGTGGTCGATCTGCGCGAGGACGGCTATGTGGCGCTCAAGTCCACGGCGTTTGTGCCGCACGAGGGTTTGAGCGAGTCTTTTCATTTTTTTGCCGCCAATGTCGGCGACCACCTGAGCGCGGTGGCGCACAACCTGGCGCCGGATCGAAGCGGCCCCTTGATGCTGGATCAAAGCGCTTTTTCGCAGGATTTGTCGCCCGAGCAGGCTGTGCAGCTGCAGCTGCAGGCGCGCCGCCTGTGGGCCAGCGCGCTGCAGCAGTTTTTGCAGACGGCGACGGTGGCCGAGCAGCGCAGTGAAGGGGCTGAAGGCGCCCGGCACAGGATCCGGTTTGGTGTTTATTTCCATGACACGCTGCAAGCGGCTGATCCGGCTGATCCGGCTGCGCCTGCGGAACTGCCCACGGCGACTGCGCCCCGTAAAAACAAAAGGAAACCTGCATGTTGAGTCCGCGCAAGAATTTGAATCCCCCTCTGAACCGGCGCAGCTGGCTGGCGCTGGCCGTGGCCAGCTTGAGCGGCTGCGGCGGAGGCGCAAGTGGAGGCGCAGGCGGAGGCTCAAGCTCAAGCGGAGGAGGCGGCGGAGGCGGCGGCGGCATCAGCGCTGGCGCGCCGGGCACCGGCGGAACCGGGCAGTACGCGATGCTGTATTCGCAGGGTTCTATCACCGGCTTTGGCAGCGTGATCATCAACGGCATCAAGTTTGACGATGGGCTGGCGAGCGTTCAGCTCGATGGCGCGGCCGCCGTTTCGGCTGATTTGCGCCTGGGCATGGTGGCCGCCGTGCAGGGCCAGCGCAGCGCCAGCGCGGCGCTTGGCACGGCCAGCCGCATTGAGGTGTGGTCGGTGGCGCAGGGACTGGTGACGCAACTGCTGACGGCGGGCGGCACTGAATTTACCGTTGCGGGCATGACGGTGCAGACCGACAGCGCGACGGTGTTCGACGGCGTCAGCACCGCCGCGCAGCTGTCTGCGGGTTCACGCGTGGCTGTCTGGGGCTTGCAGGCCAGCGCCGATGGCCGCCGCTGGAAGGCGACGCGTGTCGCGCTGGTCACTGCCACCACGCAGGTCAGCACGGGGCTGGTCAGCGTGTCCGGCCTGCAGCGCCAGCTCAATGGGCTGACGCTGACCGGCTCGGCGGCGGCTGCGCTGACGGCCGGGCAGCTGGCGCGGGTTCAGGGGGCTTTGTCGGCCGATGGCGCCAGCGTGGCGGTGGAGCGCGTCACGCCGCTGGGGGTGGGCCTGGTCGGTGCGCAGCCGGACGGCGATATTGAAATCGAGGGGTTTGTGACTTCCACGCCTGCCAATGGCCGCTTCATGCTGGGCAGTATTGAAGTCGATACCGGCAGCGCGGTGTACAGCCCGGCAGGCGCTTCGGTGGTGCTGGGGGCGCGGGTCGAGGTGTACGGCGCCTGGCAGGCCGGTGTACTCAAAGCCACCAAGGTCGAGCTTGAAACGGAGGACAGCCTGCACGCGGTGGAGATCGAAGCGCGCATCGAGCAGTTCACCAGCCTGGCCGATTTTGTGCTGCGCGGGCAGCGCTGTGATGCCTCGTCGGCCCGCCTGAGCCACGGCAAGGCCGCTGACCTCAAGGTGGGGCTGAAGGTCAAGGTCAAGGGCGCCAAGGCTGGTGGTGACGTGCTGATCGTCACCGAGATGGAGATCGGGCAGGACTGAAACTGATCCCGGATCAGCTCCGGGATGGCGGCCTGCCGACCCTGCCGCTCAGGGAATGGCGGCGCTGCTCAGCGACACCAGAAAATCCGCCGCATTCTGGTAGCCCACCACCTTGTGAACGATTTTGGCTTGCGCGGCACCATCAAAAAACACAATCCCCGGCGGGCCGAACAGGTTGAAGCGTTTGAGCAGGGCTTTGTCGGCGGCGTTGTTGGCGGTCACGTTGGCCTGCAGCAGCCGCACCGGGCCGAGCCGCTTTTGCACCTCGGGGTCGCTGAAGGTGAAGCTTTCAAACTCTTTGCAGGACACGCACCAGTCGGCATAAAAGTCCAGCATCACGGTCTGGCCTTTTTGCTGGGCCTGGGCCAGGGCGGCGTCGAGTGCTTCGACGTTGGCGATGCGTTCAAACTTCAGGCCGGTGGGGGCGACCGCGCCCGCGCCGGGCAGCCCGGCGGCCTGCGCGGAGCGAATGTGCAGCAGCGGCTGCAGCACCGATTGCCCGCCCGAGGCCGCGCCTATCAGCAGCAGGGCGGCCATCGCCAGCAGGCCAAAACCCGTTGACCGGGCCAGCACCGGGGTGCGTGAGTGCTGCGGGGTATTGGGGCCAAAAATGCCCAGCAACGCCGCCGCCGTCAGCAGCCAGGCGGCCCACAGCAGCATGTGAATAGCGCCCGGCAGCACCGGTGAGACCATCCAGATCGCCACGCCGAGCAGCATCATGCCGAACACCTGCTTGACGCGCTCCATCCACGCCCCAGCACGCGGCAGCAGGCTGCCCGCCGACACGCCGACCAGCAGCAGCGGCACGCTCATGCCCAGCGCCATCGCAAACAGCGCCAAGCCGCCGAGCAGCACGTCGCGCGTCTGGCTGATGTACACCAGCGCCCCGGCCAGCGGCGCGGCCACGCACGGCCCTCGGTGGCCCGGCTCTGGATGGCGCTGGGCATTTGCAGCTCATAAAAGCCAAACATCGACAGCGCCATCGTGGACAGCAGCAGCGCAAAGCCGCCCAGCACCCACGGGTTTTGCAGCGCGGCGGCCAGCCCTTCGCCCGCCAGCCCGGCGGCGACGCCAAAACCGGCATAAATCAGCGCCATGCCCAGCGAGTAGGCCAGCGCCAGACTAAAGCCTTTGCGGCGGCTGACCGGGCCGGTTTGCCCGGCAATCAGCGACGACAAAATCGGCACCATCGGCAGCACGCAGGGCGTGAAGGCGAGCAGCAAACCGGCCAGCCAGAACACGCCCATCGTGCGCAGCAAGCTGCCCGAGGCCAGCGTTGAGGCGATGGAGTCCGTCGCGTCGGGCGCGGTTTTTACGCTGGCGGGCACCGAGACGGGCGCCGGTTTGGTGGCGGCGCTTTGGCGGGTGGCGGCGGGCGCAGTCGGGCTGGGGGCTGGCGCGGCGGCGGCGTCTGCGCCGTCTGCGGCGGGCGTGGCCTGCGTGATGTTGTTTTGCGCGGCGCCCAGTCCGGTCAGCGCCACTTGTAGCTGGGCGGAGTCCGGCTGGTAGCACAAACCAGAGTCGGCGCAGCCCTGCCAGTTGACGGTGATGGGTACGGCGGCGCTGCCCTGCGTCAAGCGCATGTCCACGTCCAGCGCCTGCCGATAGACGGCGACGGTTTTATTGAAATTCGCGTCGTACTCGTCTTTGCCCGGAGGCAGCGCCAAGGGCTCCCACTTGGCCGCCGGTGCATCGCTTTGAACGCCGATGCGCTCGCGGTACAGGTGATAGCCGGGCGCAATGTTCCAGTGCAGCCGCACCGTGCGGGCGTCCACGGCTTTGGCCGAGAAAGCAAACGCCTGCCCGGGCGCCAAAAAATCATCGGCCCACGCGGTGGTGGTCCATAAGCTGCCCAGCACAGCCAGGCCGAGCAGCAGCCTGCGCGAAAAACTTGGTTTTGACGGCACGGTGAAATCTCCAACAGAACGGAAAGCGCAATTTGAGCATAAATTCGGGAAATATTCCCAAATTATTCAATGATTAACGCACGGTTTTGATGTTTTTCGAGGTTCCACGCTGTTGTCGCGCAGACAAAGCGCCGTCTTCGCCTGAGAATGTGTCGGGGCCGTGCTTGTTTTCAGGCGCGTGCTTAACATCGGCGAGTGAGATGAATGATTTTTCAATCTGCTGTGTACTTTGTCTGCCCGCCATCAGAGACTCTTATGCCTTCCTTTGCAAGCACCCAAGCGTTTTTTGACCCGGCGACCTGGACGGTGACTTACGTGGTCTGGGACGGCGACACCCGCCGCGCCGCCGTCATCGACCCGGTGCTGGACTACGATTTCAAGTCCGGCCACACGCGCACCGACTCGTGCCAGCGGGTGCTGGCCTATCTGCGCGAGCACGGCCTGCAGCTGGACTGGATTCTCGAAACCCACGCCCACGCCGACCACCTGTCGGGCGCGCATTTTCTGAAGCAGCAGTGCGGCGGGCGCATTGCCATCGGCGCGCATATTTGCCAGGTGCAGGCGGTGTTTCGCAAGCTCTACAACCTGGAGCGCAGCTTTTTGCCCGACGGCAGCCAGTTCGACCACCTGTTCGAGGACGGCGAAACCTTCCAGATCGGCAACATCGAAGCCACCGCGCTGTGGGTGCCCGGCCACACGCCTGCCGACATGGCTTATCAGGTGGAAAACTCGGTGTTTGTCGGCGACACGCTGTTCATGCCCGATGTCGGCACGGCGCGGGCCGATTTTCCGGGCGGCGATGCGCGCCAGCTGTACCGCTCGATTCACCGGCTGCTGGCGCTGGCGCCCGAGACGGCGCTGTATGTCTGCCACGACTACCCGCCCGCCGGGCGTGAGCCGCAGTGGCAGACGACGGTGGCCGCGCAGCGCGCTGGCAACGTCCATGTGCGCGACGGTATCGACGAAGACGCTTTCGTCGCGATGCGCAGCGCCCGCGACGCGACACTGGAGATGCCGACGCTGATCCTGCCCGCGATTCAGGTCAACGTGCGCGCCGGGCAGTTGCCCCCGCCCGACGACAACGGCATTGCCTACCTGCGCATTCCGCTGAACGCGCTGCCCACGCACGGCTGAGGGACGTTGGCGGCCTTGCCGCACGGGGCGGCGCTGGCCGTGCGGCATGCGCCGGGCACAATGCGGGCTTCATTTTCAGGACTTTGATTTTTATGGCGGACTCTTTTTCTTTCACGCTGAATCCCGGCCAGTACGACGCGGCCATCGTTGACCTGGACGGCACGATGGTCGATACGATGGGCGATTTTGTCGTGGCGCTGAACCGCATGCTGGCGGACATCGCCCCCGCTGGCCGCGCCGCCGCTGCGCTGGACGCCGACACCGTCAGCCGCATGGTCGGCAAAGGCTCGGAGCATCTGGTGCAGTCGGTGCTCGCGCATGTGCGGACGCTGCCGGGCGCGGCCCTGCCCGCGCTGGCGGCGGAGGCCGTTTATGCCCAGGCCTACGTCAGCTACCAGCAGCATTACGCCGCCGTCAACGGCCTGCATTCCAATCTGTATCCCGGCGTGCTGGACGGCTTGCGCGCCCTGCAGCAGGCCGGTTTGAAACTGGCTTGCTTGACCAACAAACCGGCCGCATTCGCCCGCGTTTTGCTGGCGCAAAAGGGGCTGGACGGCTTTTTCAGTCAGGTGTTCGGCGGCGACTCGTTTGAACGCAAAAAGCCCGATCCGCTGCCGCTTTTGAAAACCTGCGCAGCGCTGGGCACGGCGCCCGGCCGCACCTTGATGATTGGCGATTCCAGCAACGACGCGCAGGCGGCGCGCGCCGCCGGTTGCCCGGTGCTGCTGGTCACTTACGGCTACAACCACGGCCAGCCGGTGCGCGGCGTCGATGCCGATGGCTTTGTCGATTCGCTGGCGGCGCTGCTGGAAAATTGACCGGGGCTCTTTGCTACACTTTGGGCCACATGTTCATTCATTGCCGCCATCATCAAACAGCTGGTCAAAGCCGGGGAGCCTGGCTGTGGCGTCCCTGTTCTGCCCCGCAGGCCTGAGTTTTGCGCAGGTTCACGCGTTTGCCCTGAACCGCCCGCTCTGACTCCAGCGCCCGCTTTATCCCCCGATTTTGATGCGCGCTTGCGCCACGCAAGCGCATCCCGGCCCCGACACTCGGGGTGTTGTCAATGACAGAAGCCAGCTTTTTTCAAGCCCGCTGCCTTCTGCTAAAGAGGAAGCACTGTGATCACCGAACTCGAATTCAAAAGCCTCGCCGCCCAGGGCTACAACCGCATCCCGCTGATGCTCGAAGCCTTTGCCGACCTGGAAACCCCGCTGTCGCTGTACCTGAAACTGGCCCACGCCAAAGACGGCGGCAAGTTCAGCTTTCTGCTCGAATCCGTCGTCGGCGGCGAGCGCTTCGGGCGCTACAGTTTCATTGGCCTGCCAGCGCGCACGCTGCTGCGCTCGTCCGGTTTTGGCGCGCAGGCGCTGACCGAAGTCGTGACCGACGGCCAGGTCGTCGAAACCTCCCGCGTCAATCCGCTGGACTTCATCAGCGACTACCAAAAGCGTTTTAAAGTGGCGCTGCGCCCCGGCCTGCCGCGTTTTTGCGGCGGCTTGGCGGGATATTTCGGCTACGACGCGGTGCGCTATATCGAGAAAAAGCTGGAAAACTCCTGCCCGCCCGACACGCTGGGCTGCCCGGATATTTTGCTGCTGCAATGCGAAGAACTGGCCGTCATCGACAACCTGTCGGGCAAGCTGTATTTGATCGTCTATGCCGACCCGGCCCGGCCCGAAGCCTATTCAAATGCCAAGAAACGCCTGCGGGAATTAAAAGAGCAGTTGAAATATTCGGTGGCCGCGCCTATGGTCAAGCCCAGCCAGGGCTACCCGGCCGAGCGCGAATTTGCCAAGGCCGACTACATCGCCGCCGTCGAGCGCGCCAAGCGGCTGATCGAGGGCGGCGACTTCATGCAGGTGCAGGTCGGCCAGCGCATCAAAAAACGCTACACCGAATCGCCGCTGAGTCTGTACCGGGCGCTGCGAGCGCTGAACCCGTCGCCCTACATGTATTACTACCATTTCGGTGATTTCCATGTGGTGGGCGCCTCGCCCGAAATCCTGGTGCGCCAGGAGCAGGTCGAAGAAGGCCAGAAAGTCACGATCCGCCCGCTGGCCGGAACCCGACCGCGCGCTTCGTCCATCGAGGCCGACAAGGCCGCCGAGCACGAACTGATCAACGACCCGAAAGAGCGCGCCGAGCACGTCATGCTGATTGACCTG
>JAPLPS010000035.1 GCA_026400075.1 Polaromonas sp. | reverse complement strand
TTTGTCAACCGCCTTGGCGACGCCCGCGTGCCGGTCGCCGAACTGGTCGCAGACCCGGTGCAGCAGGCGCAGCAACTGGCGCTGGAAACCGGCCAGCTCGGCGCGCCGCATCCGAAAATCCCGCTGCCGCGTGACCTGTTTGCCGACCTGGGCGCGCAGTCGCGGCTCAATTCGGCGGGCCTGAATCTGGCGCATGAGCAGCAACTGGCCGCGCTGGCGGCGGGCTTGCTGCGCGGCGCGCAGGCGGTTTACGCCGCCGCGCCCGGTGTGGTTGTCGTCAACCCGGCCAGCACCGCGCCGCTCAATCCGGTCAGCGCCGACGCCGCGCCCGTCAACCCGGCCAGCGCCAGCGCCGACGGCTGGCAGCCGGTGCTGAACCCGGCAGACCTGCGCGACCAGGTCGGCTGGGCGCGCCCGGCCACGGCGACTGAAATCGAGCTGGCCGTGAGCCGCGCCGCCCGCGCCGCGCCAGCCTGGCAAGGCACACCGCCGCCGCAGCGCGCCGCCTGCCTCAAACGCGCCGCCGACCTGCTGGAGCAGCGCAGGCCAGGCCTGCTCGGCCTGCTCGTGCGCGAAGCGGGCAAGTCCTTGCCCAACGCGATTGCCGAAGTGCGCGAGGCGGTCGATTTTCTGCGCTACTACGCCGCCCAGGTCGAGGCGACGTTTGACAACGCGACGCACCGCCCGCTCGGCGTGGTGCTGTGCATCAGCCCGTGGAATTTCCCGCTGGCCATCTTTACCGGCCAGGTCGCCGCCGCGCTGGCCAGCGGCAACTGCGTTCTAGCCAAGCCCGCCGAGCAGACGCCGCTGATCGCCGCTGTGATGGTCAACATCCTGCATGAAGCGGGCGTGCCGCCGGACGCAGTGCAACTTCTGCCCGGCGCGGGCGAAACCGTCGGCGCCGCGCTGGTGGCGCACCCGCTGGTGGCGGGCGTGCTGTTTACCGGCTCGACCGAGGTCTCGCGGCTGATTGCTCAGACGCTGGCCCAGCGCCTGAGCCCGCAGGGCCGTCCTGTCGCGCTGATCGCCGAGACCGGCGGCCAGAACGCGCTGGTGGCCGACTCGTCGGCGCTGGCCGAGCAACTGGTCGGCGATGTGCTGGCGTCCAGCTTTGATTCGGCCGGTCAGCGCTGCTCGGCGCTGCGCCTGCTGTGCCTGCAGGAAGACGGCGCCGGGCGCGTCGTCGAGATGCTGAAGCTGGCGATGGACGAGTGGGTCATCGGCCATCCCGGCCGCCTGCGCACCGATGTCGGCCCAGTGATCGACGCGGAGGCACGCGCCCGGATCGAGCAGCATATTGCCGCGATGCAGGCCGCAGGCCAGCGCGTCACCCGGATGGGGCGCGACGAAAGCGGCGGCCAGGGCTATTTTGTGCGGCCCGCGCTGATCGAGATCGACCGCATCAGCCGCCTGCAGCGCGAGGTGTTCGGCCCGGTGCTGCATGTGCTGCGCTACCGCCGCGAGCAGCTCGGCAGCGTGCTGGACGCGATCAACGCCACCGGCTACGGCTTGACCTTTGGCGTTCACAGCCGCATTGACGCGACCATCGCCCAGGTCACGCAAAAAGTGCGGGCGGGCAATATTTATGTGAACCGCAATGTGATTGGCGCCGTCGTCGGCGTCCAGCCGTTTGGCGGCATGGGCCTGTCGGGCACCGGCCCGAAGGCGGGCGGGCCGCTGTATCTGTACCGGCTGCTGCAGGCCGGGCCGACTGCGGGCAATCAGGCGCTGGCGGCGCTGCCCGCCAAGCGCAAGGCGGCTGATCTGCCCGAGCTGCCCACTTTGCGGGCGCTGCAAAGCCTGCTGGCCGGGCTGAACGGCCCGCTATTGACGGCCTGCGAAGCCTACCGCGCCCACAGCGCGCTGGGCCAGATGTTCAACCTGCCCGGCCCGACCGGCGAGTCGAACCGCTACCAGCTGCTGGCGCGCGGCGCCGTCTGGGCCGTGCCGCAAAGCGCGCTCGGCCTGGCGCATCAGGTGGCGGCGGCGCTGGCCAGCGGCAACGCCTGCTGGCTGGAAGCGCCCGCCGCTGGCAGCGCCGTGGCGCAGGCGCTGGCCGCGCTGCCGCCTGAGGTTCGGGCCTTTGTCCAGCTACGCAGCGCCGCCCAGCTGCTCGGCGACACGCAACTCAGCGCCATGCTGTTCGAGGGCGATGCTGACGCGCTGCAGGCCCAGCTGCCGCGTCTGGCGCAGCGCGCCGGTGCCCTGATGCGGGTGGAAAACCTGAGCGCCGCGCAGCTGGCCGCTGGCGCGCTGTACGACCTGAGCGCGCTGATGCACGAGCAAAGCATCAGCACCAACACCGCCGCCGCAGGCGGCAACGCGCAGTTGATGACGATGGGCTGAGCCAGCCATCAGAAAATTCACGGCGGGATTTGGGCGGCACGGGCGCGATGGGGGCCAGCAGAATCAGCTTTCAGCGCCTTGGTGTCCTTGATTTTCTGCGTTGATTCCGCCTGAAAGCGCTCGGCCTCGTCCGGCGCAAAACCCAGTTCTCGGAACAGGTTGGCGCCGGATTTCGTGACGTGGCGGATTTTGGTGTCAATGGTCATGGCGTGGCCTTTCTTTCTCGTACAACGGCGCGGTAGCGCGCTTCGGCGATGGCTTTGTCATGCTTGCTCGTCGCCTGGGTTTTTTCTGGAAGCAGTGCAGCACGTAAACCGCTTCTTCAAACTTGGCGACATACATGACACGGTAGATGCCCTGACTGTCCTTGATGCGGATTTCTTTGGTGCCCGCTCCCACGTCATCAAACGGCTTCCAGTCCTCCGGGTCCAAGTCTGTGTCACAGCACCACAACCTCATCGCTGAACGTATCCGCAACCCTGGAATCCGCGCAAAGCACGGAATAAACCATGCAGTTCAGGATTTCTTTTTGCGTTTTCAGAGTTTTCGTAAACTCGGGCGACAAGCTGCAATCTCCATCGGAAATCATCAGCACGTCGGCTTTTTTATAATCTTTTTGCGACGCAATGATTTCAAACGCATGCTTGAGCGGCGTTTCAAAATCTGTGCCGCCGCCAAAACCTTGCTGCAGGAATTTTAATAAACCGGCTGAATTATTTTGCCCAACCATTGAAAACTCGTGAATCTCTCCAGTTGCGCCAAATAACACGACATGCAGCGAGCGGTCTTCCTGTTTCAGAATATTGGCAATCGCCAGCAACAGCGCTTTGGCTTTTAAGAGCGGTGCGCCTTGCATGCTCCCCGATGTATCCAGGCAGGCCACCACCGGCCCCGTGCGTTTTTTGGTGGTTTCAGTTTCCTCGCCGTTGACGAGGGCCACGCCTTGCAGCTCATACGTCAGCAGATTTTTTTCCAGCAGGCGGGCATAAAATAAAACCTCCAGCGTTTCATCTTCCAGATTCAACAATTCGCTGGGCAGCATTCGCATCACATCATCGCTGCGGTGCGTGCCGTGAACTTCACTTTTGCTGGCTTGCGGGATTTTGACTTGTTTCTTTTTCTCTTCTGAAATGTAGTCGCGGCCCATTTTGCGGGCGAGGTCTTTAATCTTGGCGTTGTTTTGCAGCGTGTTGGCCAGCGCGGCAAAGTCGTCGCCGCAGGCTTTCAGTTCGCCATACGAAAAACTTGCGCCAGGACACAAGGCGAGAAAACTTTTCACTTCCTCGTATTTTTGCGAAATATCGGTCAGTGTTTGCCGAAAAGTCTTTAAGCGCTGGCGAATATACTCAAAAATATTTTCATCGGCTATTTCCCTTTCGTAAGCCTGTGTGGCGGAAAGTTCGGCGCGGATTTTGGCGATGCTTTCGGGATTGAGCGGCTGGTTTTGGAAAAAATCATTTTGCGCCTGCCAGTCGGGTTCGGGCGGTGGGTTATTTTGCGCTTCGTTATCCCAATCCCACAAGCGCCATTTTGTTGCGCCCAGTTGGCTGCGGGCTGTATCTTTCAAAATGCCCAGTGTTGGCTCCCATGTTTCGCCGGGAATCACCGACAGCAAGCCATCAAACAGCGAGCTGTCAGCGTCATTCCGCTCCGCATAATTGACGCATTTGGTTGAAAACTGGTGGCAGTTTTTAATCACCAAGCCATAAAACGCCCGTTCGCCCACATGGGCATCGGCGCCACGCGCCACCACAGAATGACCGACTGCGCCGTGACGGTCGCAAGAAACATAAATTTTGCGTCCTAGCGTGCTTTTGGACGTAAAACTCTGCGGGCTGCAGCGGCTCACCGTACTTTCAGCCAAGCCAACGACTTCGATATTCGAGATGTTGTTCTCGCCGATATAAATGCCCGAGTGCTCCACCGCCACCCACAAATCGCAATACAGCACACTGCCCGGAACTGGCACCACCTTGTCCCGAAAGGTGCTGTCCACAAAATACTTGAGTGCTTTTAATCCAATCAGAATTCCCGCTTTGAGAATATTCATTCCTGACAAGGCCATATTGGCAACGAAGGAAACATCGGGATTTTTCCTTACAGCCAGATGTTGGCGCTTATTTGCTGGGTCAGCAAGTCCACCATGTTGGCTTGTTGCGCTGCGGGTTTGGTGTGCTGTGATGCTGCGCCTACACCGACTGAACGCAATGCGGGTCGGTCTTCTTTGTTATCCCATTGCCATACCGTATCAAAATCCCAGCCCAAGGTGTATTCAAAGTAGCGTTGTTTGAATAGGGCTGCTGCAACGGTCTTGCCATCTTTTCCGTTGCTCTCATCCTTGCCGGGATTGCTGTCAATAGATGCATTATTTTCCAATGTGGATGATTCTTCGGGAAACTTGATGATGCGTCCTTCCCATTTGTCGTGATTAGTGCTTGAAATTAATCTGCCTACTGCACATTGGCGAATGGTACTATCAGAACATCTATATGCGATGCCGGAGAAGTAAGGTGAATCGATATTTCCAAAAAATCTACGTTCAATATTCCATGTTATAAAGCATCGTTCAATTAAACTTCCTTCGCTTAGGAAGTCCGTTAAATTAGTTCTTGAAGAGTTTACTATCAGGCAGTCGGTAATTTTGCAGCAGATTGCCGTGTCATCTATAAGGCTATTTCCTGTCTGGCAGGAGATGATGGTGCAGTTGCTTGTTGTTCCTTGTATCAAGCTATTGCTGGCTCGACATGAGGTAATTGTGCAGTCGTTTGTATTGCTGTTTATTAAATTAATATTTGATTGGCAATCGGTGATGCAACAATTACTTGTTGCACCGCCTATTAAGCTATTTTCAGATTGACAATTTATAATTGTGCATTTTGTTGCTTGATTCTCAATCAGAGATTGGTTGGACGAGCAGTTGGTGATGTGACTATTTTCTGCAGTGACGGTGAGTATCAAATTTTCTAGCTTAAGGTTTGTGATGCTGGATTGCATCTGAATGTTGCTGAATAGTGAATTTGTAGTTTCTTTGTTTTCCCATGGGTTATTATTTGATTCTTTTTTGTTAAATTTGATGGTGTGATTGCTGCCGTCGTAATGTCCTTTGAAAGAAATGGCTGTCCATGAACTGAGGATGGTGCCATCAATATCGGAAGTTTGCTGAAAATAATAATTTTGCATGCCAACATCTGGGCGGCTTAAATCCATGAGGTCTTCGACCGTTTGAATCAACAGCGGGTTTTGTTCGGTGCCACTGCCTTTAAATCCTTTGACAACAGTACCCAATTTTCCGCTGATTGGGGTAGAGGCTGGTGTCGCTTTAATCGCATCTTGACCTTGCGGCACGGAGCGGCTAAAACTTCGCAAAATATTTAAACTAAGGTCACGAACTTTCAGCGCGTTATCTTTATGATTCCACAAACAATCTTTCAGCAAAAACACATCGGACAAATTAACCTCGCTGCGCCCATTTGTGACGGCAGACACGCAAAGCAATTTAATCACTTTCTTCAACCGGCGATCCGACAAGCTCTCGCGGCGGTCTTCTTTGAAGGTTTCTTTGTGCTGAATCCAGATGTGTTGCACCGCCTGCGCAATCTCTGGCGGAATGGTGACGGCTTCGGCCTTGGCTTGAATGCTTTTCAAGTCGGCTGCGTTGAGCTGGGTGGTCAGTGCAGGCATTGGGCCTGCATTTGCAAACAAGAGCGGCAGCTTGTCCTGGCTGACGTAATCGACAAAACCCCGCACCAAAAACCGGTCATACAAGGCGCTGAGTTCTTCCTGATCGGTAGGTAATTCGTTCGAGGCCGCAATCAACGCCTGCATCGGCACTTTTTGCGGCTCTGAGCCATTGTGATAAACACGCTCGTTCAAAATCGTCAGCAGCGCATTCAAAATGGACGAACTGGCTTTAAAAATCTCATCCAGAAACGCCATTTTCACCGTCGGCAAATAACCCGCCGTGTTGCGTTTAAAGCGGTCAGCCTTGAGTTCGGTAATCGACAACGGCCCAAAAATCTCTTCCGGCGTTGAAAACTTGGTCAGCAGGTATTCAAAATAACCATTGTTGCCGTCATGCGCAAAACTGTCGGCAATGCGCCGCGCAATCAGGCTTTTGCCGGTGCCGGGCGGGCCAATCAGCACCAGATTTTCACCGGCCAGCACGGTCAGCAGCGCGGTTTTCAGGGTGGCTTCACGTTCGACCAGTCCGTGGTTGAGTTCAGTCAGCAGGGTTTGTAATTTTTGTTTCATGAGGTTCATTTTGGCCCACGAAACTTTCACGAATCCTGACTCAATACGCCTGCAGGCTTATTCCCCCAGCCTGTATTTTTTAAACCAGCCCGGCGGCCTGCAGTTCTTTCTTCGCATAGGCGTAGTACAAGGGGGCGACCACCAGCCCCGGCAGGCCGAAGATCGCTTCGCCAATGAACATCACGGCCAGTAGTTCCCAGGCGGCGGTGTTGGTCTGCTTGCCGAGGATTTTGGCGTTGACAACGTACTCGGTCTTGTGAATCCCAATCAGGAAGGCCAGGCAGGCCAGGCCGACTCCCGGCGACACCGAGACTCCGGCCAGCGTGATGACGCTGTTGCACAGCAGGTTGCCGACAATCGGAATCAGCCCGGCAAAAAAGGTCAGCACCACCAGCGCGCCGATGTAGGGCATCTTCACGCCAAACAGCGGCAGCGCCACCAGCAGAAACAAGGCCGTGGACGCGGCGTTGATCGCGGCAATCCAGAACTGCGCCAGCACGATCTGGCGAAAGGCGGCGATGAAATGGGTGGCGCGCTGGCGCAGCTCCCAGCGCAGCGGCGCACGGGTCGGCAGCCGGGGCGTGCCTTTGATCAGCGCGCCAATGACCAGCCCGACATACACCAGCAAAAAGCCACGCAGGCCCGCCGTGCCAAAGCCGGTCAGCGCATGGGCTTTGGACTTGAGGTAGTCGGCCAGCCAGACCTGCGCCTGCGTCATCTCATCGGGCAGATGAACCGCCAGATCCGTGGGCAGCTTTTGGCGGATTTCCAGCACCGTGCTGGCCAGGTAATGCAGCAGCGACTGGTACTGCCCGACGATGCCAAAAGCCATGCCTTTGGCGTTGGCCAGAAAAACTGCCAGCACCACCAGCGGAAAAATCACCACCACGGCGGCTGCCATGTGGGGCCTTACCTGCCGCCCCTTGGGGCGGTTTTCTCCGGTCAGAAAAATGCACATCAGGTAGCCCAGACAGACCGCCAGCAGGCCGGGCAGCAGCCGATAGACCAGCGTGCCGAGGCACAGCAACGCCACCAGGGCGAAGCTGGCGACCTTGATCGGCGTAGCAGTGATGACGGGGGGGATTGGGAGCGGTGCGGGAGGTGTGACTTGGGGCATGGTGTGGCGGGTAGTGTTTTGATTTTGACACTGATTGAGCACCCGCTGGCGCCGCCTGGTGGCTGTGCGCCCACCTTCCCGTGCGCTCGCCTTCCGATGCCTGCGGCGCCGATGATGGCGCGCCGCTGATTTTCAGGCGCTGCCGAGCATGCCCTTGGTTTCAATAAAGGCCACGACTTCGGCCAAACCCGCCTGGGTTTTCAGGTTAGTCATCACAAACGGCTTCAAACCCTTTGCTGTCGTGCGCATGCGGATGGTGTCGGCCTGCATCACGTCCAGGCTGGCGCCGACGTAGGGCGCCAGGTCGGTCTTGTTGATGACAAACAAATCGCTTTTGGTGATGCCGGGGCCGCCCTTGCGCGGGATTTTTTCGCCCGCTGCCACGTCGATCACATAGATCGTCAAATCGCTCAGTTCGGGGCTGAAGGTGGCGGCCAGATTGTCGCCGCCGGACTCGATGAAGACCACGTCGGCGTTCGGGAACTGCGCCAGCATGCGGTCGATGGCTTCCAGATTGATCGACGCGTCTTCGCGGATGGCCGTGTGCGGGCAGCCGCCGGTTTCCACGCCCATGATGCGTTCGGCTTCCAGCGCGCCGCTGACGGTCAGCAGGCGCTGGTCTTCCTTGGTGTAGATATCGTTGGTGATGGCCACCAGGTCGTATTTTTCGCGCATGGCTTTGCAGAGCATTTCCAGCAGCGTGGTTTTGCCCGAGCCGACGGGGCCGCCTATGCCCACGCGCAGGGGCGGGAGTTTTTTGGTGCGGTTGGCGATGTGGTGCAGGCTCATGGATTTTCTCGGGAACGGTGAAAAGGGCGGTGAAAAGGTGGCTAAAACGGCGGCGGTGGGTCGCTGCGTCAGGAGCGAAACAGCCGCGAGTATTGGGTTTCGTGCTGGGCCGACAAAATCGCCAGCATCGGCGAAAACGCCTGGCGCTCGTCGTCGGGCAATTGAAAAGCCGATTCGACGGCGGCAGGAATGTCGCGGGCCAGGCGCGCCAGAATGCGCTGCCCGGCGCTCTGGCCCAGCGGCACGGATTTGAGCGCGGCCTGCATCATGTTTTCGGCCCAGCCGAAGGCGTAGGCGAGCAGGCAGTCGCGCGCGCTGGCGGCCGTGGGCGACGCGGCCAGCGCAAAGGCGACGGGGTAGGTCGGCTGCATCCGGGCGCAGGCGGCGATGTGCGCGGCGTTTGCGCCGTCGTGGTTGCGCAGCCAGTCGAGCAGCGAGCGGCCCATTTGCTCGGTTTGCTGGCGGAATTCGCCGGTTTCGCGGGTCTGCAGCACCCAGTTGTTGAGCTGGCGGATGCGCGCCAAATCGCCAGCGCGCCATGCAGGAATCGCCTGGGCGATGACGGCCAGGTCGCCGCGTGCCAGCGTCAGCTGCAGCTGGTCGGCCAGCCAGTCGGCGGCGTGGCTTTCGCTGCTGACACCGGCGCGCTCGACGGCGATTTCCAGCCCTTCCGAGTAGGAAAAACCGCCCACCGGCAATGCGGGCGAGGCCAGCCAGATCAGCTGCAGCAGGCTGGCGGCGGGCAGGGCGGTTGGGGCTGTCAATGGCTGTGCGGCTTGCGCGGGTGAATCTGAATGGCCACCGGCTGGATGGTTTGCGGCGCGTGGCTGTGACCGTGGTTGCAATCGGGGCCGTGAACGTGTGGCGTTGGCGCTGGCGCAGGCGTTGCCGCGTGGCTGTGTCCGCCTGCGCTGTACGCGCCGCCTTCCGGCTCAAACGTTTCTTCGACTTGTTGCACGGTCAGGTGCATGGAACGCAGCATGTCGGCCAGCACATGATCCGGCTCGATTTTCAGGTGATCGGGTTTCAGCTCAATTGGCACATGGCGATTGCCGAGGTGATACGCGGCGCGGGTCAGGTCAAACGCCGAGCCGTGCGCCGCGCAGGCCGTGATGCGCAACACCGCTTGCGGCGCGGCAATGACTTTAATCATTGAGCCGTCCTCGGCCAGCAGCACGTCGCCGCCGCGCACCAGCGTGCCGCGTGGCAAAAACACGCCGAGCAGGCGCCCCAGCGAGTCGGTCGCGTCAAAGCGGCTTTTCTGGCGCACGTCCCAGTCGAGTTCCACGGTGGCGGCGCGTTTGACGAGAACCGGGGCCAGACCGGCCCCTTGCGAAATGAGTTTGGAGATTTGAAGCATGCGCCTGATTAAAACAAAAAGTAGCGTTGCGTCATCGGCAGGCTCACGGCTGGCTCGCAGGTCAGCAACTGGCCGTCGGCGCGCACTTGGTAGGTCTGGGCGTCGATTTCCATCGTCGGCAGGTAGGCGTTGTGAATCATGTGCTGCTTTTGAATGCCGCGAATGTTTTTCACCGCGCTCAGGGTTTTGGCCAGACCAAAGCGCTCTTTAATCCCGGCGGCCAGCCCGGCCTGCGAGACAAACGTCAGCGAGCCTTTGGCCACCGCGCCGCCAAACGCGCCGAACATGGGCCGGTAATGCACCGGCTGCGGCGTCGGAATCGACGCGTTCGGGTCGCCCATCGCGGCCATCGCAATGAAACCGCCTTTCAAAATGATCGACGGTTTGATGCCGAAAAACGCCGGTTTCCAGATCACCAGATCGGCAAACTTGCCCACTTCGATGGAGCCGACTTCGTGCGAAATGCCGTGGGCAATCGCCGGGTTGATGGTGTATTTGGCTAGATAACGCTTGACGCGGAAGTTGTCGTGGCGCTCGCTGTCCCCTAGCAGCTTGCCGCGCTGGAGCTTCATTTTGTGCGCGTTCTGCCAGGTGCGGATGATGACTTCGCCGACGCGGCCCATCGCCTGGCTGTCGCTGGACATCATGCTGATCGCGCCCAGGTCGTGCAGGATGTCTTCGGCGGCAATCGTTTCCTTGCGGATGCGGCTTTCGGCAAAAGCCAAATCTTCGGCAATGCCCGCGTCCAGGTGGTGGCAAACCATCAGCATGTCCACATGCTCGTCGAGCGTGTTGACGGTGTAGGGCATGGTCGGATTCGTCGAGGACGGCAAAAAGTTGGCCTGCCCGACGACGCGCAAAATATCCGGCGCATGGCCACCGCCCGCGCCTTCGGTGTGGAAGGCGCACAGGCTGCGGCCCTTGGTGGCGGCAATGGTGTTGTCAACAAAGCCCGATTCGTTCAGCGTGTCGCTGTGGATGGCGACTTGCACATCGGTTTCTTCGGCCACGTCGAGGCAGTTGCTGATGGCGGCGGGCGTGGTGCCCCAGTCTTCGTGCAGTTTGAGGCCGATCACGCCCGCGTTGATCTGCTCGTGCAGCGCGGCGGGCAGGCTGGCGTTGCCCTTGCCCAGAAAACCCAGATTCATCGGAAAAGCGTCGGCCGCTTGCAGCATGCGCTCGATGTTCCACGGGCCGGGCGTGCAGGTGGTGGCGAAAGTGCCGGTGGCCGGGCCGGTGCCGCCGCCCATCATCGTGGTCACGCCGGAGGTCAGCGCCTCTTCAATTTGCTGCGGGCAGATGAAGTGAATGTGCGAGTCTATGCCGCCCGCCGTCACTATCATGCCTTCGCAGCTGATGATTTCGGTGCCGGGGCCGATGACGATGTCCACGCCCGGCTGAACGTCCGGGTTGCCCGCTTTTCCAATCGCGGCGATGCGCCCGGCTTTCAAACCGATGTCGGCTTTCACGATGCCCCAGTGGTCGAGGATGAGCGCGTTGGTCAGCACCGTGTCCATGGCGCCCTGGGCGTTGGTTTGCTGCGATTGCGCCATGCCGTCGCGTATGGTTTTGCCGCCGCCGAATTTGACTTCTTCGCCGTAGCTGCCTGCGCGCAGCGTGTAGTCGGCTTCGACTTCAATCAGCAAGTCGGTGTCGGCCAGCCGCAGCCGGTCGCCCACTGTGGGGCCGAAGATTTCTGCGTAAGCGCGTCTGCCAATGGTGGCCATCAAAGTGCTCCCTGAACAAGGCCGCGAAAGCCAAACACCTGCCGCGCCCCGGCGTAATCGACCAGCTCGACGGTGCGCTGCTGACCCGGCTCGAAGCGCACGGCGGTGCCGCTGGCGATGTTTAAGCGCATGCCGTGGGCGGCGGCCCGGTCAAAACCCAGCGCGGCGTTGGTTTCGGCAAAGTGGTAGTGCGAGCCGACCTGAATCGGCCTGTCGGCAGTGTTTTGCACCACAAGGGTGAGCGTGCGGCGGCCTGCGTTTAAAACGTGGTCGGGGCCGTCGGTGATGAGTTCGCCGGGAATCATGGCGGTGGCGCTCACTTGCCGCCTCGGGACAGCCAGATGGCCACACCCGCAGCCACCGCCAGCGCCACAAAGCCCCAGGCGTCGGTGATGTGCCAGTGCGAAGGGCCGCTCATGCCGTGGCCTTCATGGGCCAGCGCTTCAGTCGCAAGCAGCGCCGAGGCGGCAGTGGTGGAGAGTTTGGCGGCCAGTCGGGCAGTCGATGTGAAGGCTGTAGCAAGGCGCATAGCGGGCTTTCGAAGATGGAAGAGGCGTTGTCAAGGGGTGAGTGATGAGCGCTTCAGGCTATCGTTTTGATGGGCGATGCATGAAAGGCCATCACACAATCGGTTGATGCACCGTGACCAGCTTGGTGCCGTCGGGAAAAGTCGCTTCGACCTGAATATCCGAAATCAGCTCGGCGATGCCGTCCATCACATCGGCGCGGGTCAAGATGGTGCGGCCTTCGCTCATCAGCTGGGCGACGGTTTTGCCGTCGCGGGCGCCTTCCATGACGGCGGCGGTGATGAAGGCGACGGCTTCGGGATAGTTGAGTTTCAAGCCACGCGCCCGGCGCCGCTCGGCCAGCAGCGCGGCGGTGAAGATCAGCAGCTTGTCTTTTTCTCTAGGGGTCAGTTCCATAAGGCTCTTTCGGGGCGGCTGCGCGCCGGGGATGGCGGAGAGTTGGCAAGAAATTCGCAAGAATGGTGCCACAAGCCTTTCGGCCAGACAAGGCTGGACAAGGCCAGGCGGCCAATGGCATGGAATCTGCACCTCATGCGGGCCATCACCCCGCTTTGCCTTCACCTCTTTTGTCCGTCATGAATCCTCCGGTCACGCCTTCGCCGCTGCCCGCCCGGCTTGGCGCGCCTGCGGGTGCGTCCGATGCCCCGCCCCAGCGCATCATCAAAATCCGGCGCGACTACAACAGCTGGGTCGCCAGCGAGACGATGGAGGACTACGCGCTGCGCTTCACGCCGCAGCGCTTTCGCAAATGGTCCGAGTGGCGCGTGGCGAACACGGCGTTTGGCGCGGCATCCTTCCTGATCCTCGAAGCCGTGGGCGCGACGCTGCTGGTGAAATACGGTTTTACGAATGCCTTCTGGGCCATCGTGGCGACGGGGCTGATCATCTTTCTGGCCGGGCTGCCCATCAGCATTTACGCGGCGCGCTACGGCGTGGACATGGATTTGCTCACGCGGGGCGCGGGTTTTGGCTACATCGGCTCGACGCTCACGTCGCTGATTTACGCCTCGTTCACTTTCATTTTTTTTGCGCTCGAAGCCGCCGTGATGGCTTACGCGCTGGAGCTGGCGCTGGGCGTGCCGTCGCGCTGGGGTTATTTGATCTGCGCGCTGGTGGTGATTCCGCTGGTCACGCATGGCGTGTCGGTCATCAGCCGTCTGCAGGTCTGGACGCAGCCGCTGTGGCTGGTGATGCTGGTGCTGCCCTTTGTTTATGTGCTGGCGAACAATCCTGGTGCGTTTTCCGGCGTCACCGGCTACGGCGGCGAAAAAGGCGTCGGCGGCGTGTTTGATCTGCATCTTTTTGGTGCAGGATTGACCGTCGGCATCGCGTTAATCACCCAAATGGGCGAGCAGGCCGATTACCTGCGCTTCATGCCGGTGCAGACGCCGCAAAACCGCTGGCGCTGGTGGGGCAGCGTGCTCGTCGGCGGGCCGGGCTGGGTGCTGCTGGGCGTGGTCAAGATGCTGGGCGGCGCGCTGCTGGCGTATCTGGCGATTTCCAACATGGTGCCGCCCGAGCGCGCTGTCGATCCGAACCAGATGTATCTGGCCGCTTATGAATACGTGTTTCCGCAGTACGGCTGGGCGGTGGCGGCCACGGCGCTGTTCGTGGTGATCTCGCAGCTCAAGATCAACGTCACCAATGCCTATGCCGGGTCGCTGGCCTGGTCCAACTTCTTTTCCCGGCTGACCCACAGCCACCCCGGCCGGGTGGTGTGGGTGGTGTTCAACACCCTGATCGCCCTGGTGCTGATGGAGCTGAACGTGTTCCAGGCCCTGGGCCATGTGCTGGGGCTCTACAGCAACATCGCCATCGCCTGGATCATGGCGGTGGTCGCCGATCTGGTGATCAACAAGCCGCTGGGTCTGAGCCCCAAGGGCATCGAATTCCGCCGTGCCCACCTGTACGACGTGAACCCGGTGGGCGTGGGCGCGATGGGCACCGCGTCGGTGCTCAGCATCGCTGCCCAC
>JAPLPS010000122.1 GCA_026400075.1 Polaromonas sp. | reverse complement strand
TGCAGTTTCTCGCTGGACACCGCTTCGGCCACGGCCATGAAGCGGGCGCGCCGCTCTTCGCGCAGCTCCAGCGGCAGCATGCCGGGAATCTCATTGGCGGCCGCGCCTTCAACCGGGCTGTAGGCAAAGCAGCCAGCGCGGACAATTTTGGCTTCGCGCATGAAATCGAGTAGGTGCTCGAATTCGGCTTCGGTTTCGCCGGGAAAACCGGCGATGAAGGTGCTGCGAATGACAATTTCCGGGCAGATTTCGCGCCAGCGGGCAATGCGCTCCAGATTTTTTTCGCCGCTGGCCGGACGCTTCATGCGCTTCAAAACGTCGGGGTGGCTGTGCTGCAAGGGAACGTCCAGATAAGGCAGCACCTTGCCGGTGGCCATCAGCGGCAGGATTTCATCGACGCTCGGGTAGGGATAAACATAGTGCAAGCGCACCCAGGCGCCGTAAGGCTCGGCGATCTCACCCAGCGCCTGGACCAATTCGAGCATCCGGGTCTTGACCGGCTTGCCGTCCCAAAAACCGGTGCGGTATTTGACATCGACGCCGTAAGCCGAGGTGTCCTGGCTGATGACCAGCAATTCCTTGACGCCGCCCGCAAACAGCGCGCGTGCTTCATTGAGCACATCGCCGACCGGGCGCGAGACCAAGTCGCCGCGCATCGACGGGATGATGCAGAACGTGCAGCGGTGATTACACCCTTCGCTGATTTTCAGATAGGCGTAATGCCGGGGCGTGAGCTTGATGCCGGCAATGCCAAACGCATTGGGCACCAGATCGATAAACGGGTCATGCGGCTTGGGCAGGTTCAGGTGAACGGCGTCCATGACTTCTTGAGTCGCATGCGGGCCGGTGACGGCCAGCACGCTGGGGTGCATCTGGCGCACCAGGTTGCCGCCCGCGTCGCCGGACTTGGCGCCCAGGCAGCCGGTGACGATGACCTTGCCGTTGGCTGCCAGCGCTTCGCCGATGGTGTCCAGGCTTTCGCGCACGGCGTCATCGATGAAGCCGCAGGTGTTGACGATGACCAGATCGGCGCCTTCAAAGGTTTTGGAGGTCTGGTAGCCCTCGGCGCTGAGCTGCGTCAGGATCAACTCGGAATCGGTCAATGCCTTGGGACAGCCCAGACTGACAAAACCCACGCGCGGCGCAGGTTTTGCAGAAGAAATGGGGGGAATAGGGGTCGGGGAAAGAACTTCACTCATAAGCCCTATTGTCTCAGAGCAGGCCGGGCAAGGGGCAAAAAGTCTTGCATACCCTTGATGCGGGCTTGCGCCGCCCGGCTGCAGCGATCAGCGCTTTTTCAGGCCGAAAGCCGACAGCATCTGCTCGCGCTGCTTTTGCATCTGCTCCTGCATTTGCGTGAACATGGTTTTGGACTGCTCGACATAAGCGCCCATCATGCCCTGCATCACCGGCGATTTGGCATTGACGAACTGCGCCCACATTTCCGGACTCAGACCTTTGGATTGCTCGGTCATCTTGACTTGCAGATCCATAAAGCTCTGGACATTTTGCTCCAGATAGGTGCCCATGAAGCCCTGCATGGCATCGCCATAAAAACGGATGATATTGGACAAAATGGCTTCGGTGAACATCGGCGCGCCGCCGCTTTCCTCTTCCAGAATGATTTGCAGCAAAATACTGCGCGTCAGGTCTTCCCCAGTCTTGGCATCGCGCACGACAAACGAAGTGTTGGCCATGACCAGAAGACGAACTTCAGCCAGCGTGATGTAAGTGGAGGTTTCAGTGTCGTAAAGCCGACGGTTCGGATACTTTTTGATGATCCGGATGGCTTCAGGTTTGACTTCAGTAGATTTTCGACCCTTGACGACAGGGGAAGCGTCCGCAGGACGAATTTCGGAGGAGGAAGACTTGCCCGATTCTTGATGGCTGGATTTATTTTTTTGCATTTTGAACCCTCTGAATGACGACCTTGCCCTTATGCGACAAAGTTCACTACATTCCGGGAATGCCTGGGTCTACTACACAATTTCCTAAGGTTATCATTCATCAAACTGACTACACCGTGAGGTGTAGTCCTTTGAGAATAAAAACCAATTTCTAAGAAATTGGTAGGCGCGATTGGACTCGAACCAACGACCCCCACCATGTCAAGGTGGTGCTCTAACCAGCTGAGCTACGCGCCTAAGGACTGTTTGAAGCTCTTATTGTAGCAACGAAAAGCACAACAATTGGCGAATCCTGAAAATAACTGAAAAATTTTTCACCTTCTTCGGGCTGAGCGCACGCCCTGCACCTCGGCGACCATGCCCAGCACCTGATTGAGCCGATCCGCCAGCGCCACCTCGACCGTGAAAGTCATCCACGCCGTGCCGCCCCGGCCATCCTTGACCGACTGGGTCTGAACGCCGATAACGTTCATTTTCTGCTTGGTAAACACTTCGGAAATATCGCGCAGCAAACCCTGCCGGTCCGCCGCCTCGACAGCCACATCGACCGGATAGACCGCCCCGCCCGCCACCTTGGGCGAACTCCACTCCACCTCGATGACGCGGTCTGGGCTGCCGCCCGCCATGTTGCGGAAATTGCTGCAGTCGCTGCGGTGAATGCTCACGCCCTTGCCTTTGGTGACAAAGCCCAGAATGTCATCGGGCGGCGCGGGCTTGCAGCATTTGGCCAGTTGCGTCAGCAGCGAGTCCATGCCGACCACCAGCACGCTGCCCTTGCTGCCTTTGCCTGCGCCGCTGGATTTGTCCGGCTGACGTATTTTTTTGGCCAGCAAATAATCATCGGGCGAGAGCACCGGCTCGGGCGGGCGCAGCATGTTTTCAATCGTGCGCAGCGAAAACTCGTCCTTGCCCACCACTTCAAACAGATCGTCAGCGGTCTTGAAGCCCAGCTGCAGCGCCAGGTCGTTGAGCTTGATCGCCGTCTTGCCTTCGCGCTGGAGCAGCTTTTCAACCGCTTCGCGCCCTCTGGCCACCGTGTGCGCCATCGCCAGCGCGTTGAACCAGGCGCGCACCTTGGCCTTGGCGCGGTTGCTCGACAAAAAACCCAGCTCGGGATTGAGCCAGTCGCGCGACGGCCCGCCTTCCTTGATCGTGATGACTTCGACGGTCTGGCCGTTTTGCAGCGGCGTGTTCAACGGCACCATCACGCCATCGACGCGGGCGCCCCGGCAGCGGTGTCCCAGATTGGTGTGAACGCTGTAGGCGAAATCCACCGTGGTCGCGCCCTGCGGCAGCTCGACGACGGCCGCGTCCGGCGTCAGCACGTAAATCCGGTCTTCCAGCAAGCCATGATTGGCCGCCCGCGCACGCTGGGCCGCCGGGCCGGACAGGTCGCGCTCCCAGGCCAGCAGCTGACGCAGCACGGCAATTTTGGCGTCGTACTCGCTGCTGGCGGTGACGGCGCCGCCGTAGCCTTTGGCGCCCGCCTCTTTATAAGCCCAGTGCGCCGCGACACCGCTCTCGGCATGGTCGTGCATCGCCTGGGTACGAATCTGCACTTCCACCGCCCGCCCGGCCTCGTCGCGCACGACCGTATGCAGCGACTGGTAGCCATTTGCCTTGGGCCTGGCGATGTAGTCGTCAAACTCGCTGTCCACCGGCGTAAAGTGCGAATGGACAAAGCCCAGCGCGGCGTAACAGCCCTTCACATCGGCCGCAATGACGCGCAAGGCGCGGATGTCAAACACCTGGTCAAAGTCGAGCGACTTGCCGCGCATTTTCTTGACGATGCTATAGATATGCTTGGGCCGCCCCTGCACCAGCGCGGCAATGCCGTTCTTGTTCAACTGACGCTGTAGGTCGGCGCGCAGCGACTCCATAAAGACTTCGCGCTCGGCGCGCTTTTCATCGAGGCAGCGGGCGATCTGCTTGTAGGTATCCGGCTCCAGAAAGCGAAAGGCCAGGTCTTCCATTTCCCATTTGATCTGCCAGATGCCCAGGCGATTGGCCAGCGGCGCAAACACATGCAGCGACTCGTGCGCCAGCGCGCGCGGCACCGCCTGCCGACTGGCCGCGTAGTAGCGCAGCGTCTGCAGCCGCGAGGCCAGCCGCAGCATCACCACGCGCAAATCGCGCGAGAACGCCAGCAGCATCTTGCGCACGCTTTCGGTCTGCGCGGCCGGGTCTTCGTGCAGATGCGCTTTGGCGTTGGCCGAGCGGGTCTGGCGCTGCACCTGAATCAGCTTGGTGGTTTCCACCGCCAGCGCGGCATAGCTGGCGCCAAAGGCTTTGGCAATGACTTCCTGCGGCTTGTTCAAATGCTGGCAGGAATACAGCAGGTAAGCGGCCGCCTGCATCGCCTCGGAGCCGCCAATCAGCTTGAGAATGGCGGCCATCGCATCGGCGTGGGCCAGGATGTTTTCGCCAGTGTCCAGCGTTTCGCTGACCAGCAGCGGCTCGGCAAAAGCGCGGGCGCGGGCCAGCGCATCGGGCTGCTCCGGCAGGCTGTCAGCGGTGGCCGCGACGATGGAACTCAGGCCAGTCGGGGCCGCCGCAGAAGACGCGGCAGACGCTGAAGAGGTTGGGTCGGCGGGCGCCGCCACTTTGTTTTTCATGAAATTTCAGTCAATGGATTACCGGGATCAAGCAAGCAGAAAACGGGCCACGGCGGCAACCTGGTCATCAGCAATCAGCGTGGGCGCATGGCCGACGCCGTCAAATTCAATCAGCTGCGCATGCGGGCCGCGCTGCGTCATCGCCTGGGCGGTTTCAAGGCTGAGCAAGTCCGACTGCGCGCCGCGCAGCAGCAGCGTTTGTGCCTTGATCTGCTCATACAGGCGCCAGAGCATGGCCTCGCCCTGCTGCGCGGCATCCTGCGTTGCCGCTTTGAATGGCAGGGCGATGGCCGGATCGTAATGCAGGCGCATCGGGCTGTCCGCGCCCGGCGACACCGGCTTGAGCATGGGCCGCACCAGCGCCAGCCACTGCTCGGGCGTGTGCGGGCCAAAGCTCTGGCAAATCTCCCACATCGCATCGGCTGCTTCCTGCAAGGTATTGAAATGGCCCGCCTTCCCAATGTAGGCGCCGATACGCGCAATCGCCTTGGCCTGCAGGGCCGGGCCGACATCGTTGAGCACCAGCTTGCGCACCGGCAGCGGCAGCGACAAGGCCGCCGCGTCGCCGCCCGGCGCAGCTACTTCATGCGGGGCTGCTCCGGCCGTGTGCAGCACCGGCTGGGCGCAGACCAGCATGCCGATCAGCCCGCCCATGCTGGTGCCGACCCAGTCCAGCGTTTTGATCGGCGCCTGCGCCTGCAGCTGGGCCAGCAGCGCCAGCATGTCGGCGGCATAAGACGGTATCTGATAGCCAGCCGGGTCTTTGAGCCAGTCGCTCTCACCCCGGCCGACGACATCGGGGCAGATCACCCGGATGCCGTCCGGAAAACCGGGCAGCGAATCGGCCCGCTCGCACAAAGCCTGGGCCAGCACATCAAAATCGCGCCCCTGCCGGGTCAGCCCATGCACGCACAGCACCACATGCTCACTGCCGGGCCGCCCCCACTGCCAATAAGCCATGCGGTGCCCTCCAGCGGCATCGGGACAAAAAACATAGTTCAGGCTGGGTTGAGTCATGGTGCAAACCGTCAGGAATAAAGGGGCTGAGAAGACTGGATAATTACTTCAGCAAGTTTCGCGCTATTTGGTTTCAAAATCACTGCCAAATCGCAAATTAACCATCCTAAATCATCCGGAGAAACATCATGCTTACAGGTAAAACGGCTCTCGTCACCGGCTCGACCAGCGGTATTGGTCTGGGCATTGCCAAGGCGCTGGCCGCGCAAGGCGCCAACATTGTCCTCAACGGCTTTGGCGATGTGGACGGCCCCAAGGCCGAAGTGGCCGCGCTGGGCGTCAAAGTCGCCTACCACGGCGCCGACATGAGCAAACCGGCCGACATTGAAGACATGATGAAGTTTGCCGCCGCCGAGTTCGGCCAGGTCGATATTCTGGTCAACAACGCCGGCATCCAGCATGGGGCCAAAATCGAAGATTTCCCGGTGGAAAAATGGGATGCGATCCTGGCCATCAACCTGAGCAGCGCCTTTCACGCGACCCGCCTGGCCCTGCCCGCGATGCAGGCAGCCAACGGCGGCAAGGGCTGGGGCCGCATCATCAACGTCGCCTCGGTGCATGGCCTGGTGGCTTCGGCCCAAAAATCGGCCTATGTGGCTGCCAAGCACGGCGTCATCGGCCTGACCAAAGTCACGGCGCTGGAAAACGCCACCACCGGCGTCACCTGCAACGCCATTTGCCCCGGCTGGGTGCTGACGCCGCTGGTGCAAAAGCAGGTCGATGCCCGAGCGGCGGCGGGCGGCGTGTCGATTGAGACGGCCACCCAGCAACTGCTGGGCGAAAAAGAGCCTTCGATGCAATTCACCACCCCCGAAGAGCTGGGCGCGCTGGCGGTGTTTTTGTGCTCGCCCGCAGGCAACAACGTGCGCGGCGTCGCCTGGAACATGGACGGCGGCTGGACTGCGCAATAAATCCATTATCAGCCGCCCGGCAGCAAGCCGGAATCTTCCGGTTTTCCTACAGGAAGTTGCGCCTGCGCCGATAGTCACTTGGCGTACACCGCTTTAGATTCTGAGGTGTTGATGTCCCCCGTGCCTCCAGACGAGGTACGGCTTTCAACCTTTACCTACAGAAAGAAAAAAGCACCATGCCATCTTTGCCCCGGACTTTTTCAGCCACCGTTCTGGCCGTCGCTGCGCTGATTGCCGCCTCAAGCGCGCAGGCCCAAACGACCAACTACTCTCTTTCTGCGCCCGGCGCCAGTTATGTGGGTATCAATGCTGGCCGCTCCGACTACTCGCTGCCAGAGGGCGCGGGCGGCTTTGGTATGCTACACCCATTTTGGCGACATCAGCCGGGCTGGCGGCACGACCAAGGCCGAGGGCCTGAACCTGAGCCTGCTGGGCCGGGTTCCCTTCAGCCCGCAATTCAACCTGCTGGGCAAACTGGGCGTCACCTATGGCTGGACTGATGTGTCATCGGCGCCCGGCTCCGGCATCGGCTCGGGCACGGAAAAGAGCTTTGGCGTGTCCTACGGCCTGGGCGCCGAATATGTGTTCAGCCCCCAGCTCTCAGCCGTACTACAGTATGACGAGCACCAGCTGAAATTTATCAACACCGGCCGGGATCGCGTCAGCGCCACCACCATCGGCCTGCGCTACCGCTTCTAAACGCCGGGCGCCTGCCGCCGCCGCCCAGACACCGGCATCAAGCCGGTCAGGGGCGCGCAGGCAGCGGCGTCATCATCTGCACCGAGCCGGACACATTCACCAGCACCGTGCTTTTCCCCGCTTCCACCGGGATTGCCGCTTCCGCCATGCTGGACTTGGCGCTCATGGCCATGACGCGCTGCGGCATATAAGTCTGATCATTGACATTGACGGACACCTCGCGCAAGGTGTAGCCGCCAAAACCAAAATCGCGGGAAATGTCGCCCGCCTTCGCCTTGAACTGCGCAATCGCCAGACTCTGGGCTTCAACCTCCACTTTTGCACGCTGCTCGCGGCTTAGGGCAAAACCGACATGGCCTAACGTCAGGCTCTGGATTTTCCCTGCCGTGCTGGTGATGCGCGGGAAATCGCGGCCTTCAAGCACCAGCTCCGTCGAACCCTGCCAGCCGTTGATCTTGCCATCTTTGTTGTAGCGCGGAGACAGGCTGAAATTGCCGGTGCGCACCGCCATCTGGCCGGGCACTGCCGCTGGCCGGGCCAGGGCCAAGGCCGCGTCCAGCGCCTGCTTGAGCTGGGTTTGCACCGTGGCGGCATCGCTGCCATCGCGCGTCGTCGTCATCGAAATGGACAACAAATCCTGCTGTACCTCGACCGAGCCACTGGCCGACAGCTGGGCCACATTTTTCAACGTTTCAGTTGAAATGGTTTGGGCCAAAAGGCCTGTCGTGCAGCTCGCCAGGGCGCAGGCAAGCGTCAATTTAAGGATGCGCATCGTAGGGTTTACCTTTAAAGAAGGATTGAATCAAAAATTACTGTTGGCACCCTGAATTTCTCAGGCATCAAGCCAATAGCACTCGGCAAATAGCGGACAGAGACCCGCATGGTTACATACCTCAGCCTTGTTTTCTGGCAATTTCTCTCCAGATACTGGGAGCTGACGACAAGGCCAAGTTTCTTTTTAACGCATCTGCTTTTATTCGAAAACATTGCAACCGTGTGTTAGATTGAGACAAAAAAGAGACACGCAAATTTTCAAGCCTTCAAAATGGCCTTGTTACAAATACACAGACCATCATGACCCAAGCCCAATCTACCACCCGTGCCGACAAAATTCTCATCCTTGACGACGATGCGCGTATCCGCGATCTCTTGCGTCGTTATTTGGCCCAGGAGGGCTTTGATGTCATCCTCGCCGAAGACAGCAAGGCGCTCAACCGCATCATGCTGCGCGACGCCGTCGATCTGATCGTGCTTGATCTGATGATGCCCGGCGAAGATGGCCTGTCCATCTGTCGGCGCCTGCGAGCGGCGAACGACCGCACGCCCATCATCATGCTGACCGCCAAGGGCGAAGATGTGGACCGCATCGTCGGCCTCGAAGTCGGCGCCGATGACTACCTGGCCAAGCCCTTCAACCCGCGCGAGTTGCTGGCCCGCATCCATGCCGTGCTGCGCCGCCGCCCGACCGCCGAGGTGCCGGGCGCGCCGTCGAGCGACCAGGAGGTCATCACCTTCGGCCCCTTCTCCTTCGACATGGGCCTGCGGACACTGCACAAAAACGGCGAAGAGCTGCCCCTGACGACTGGCGAATTTGCCATGCTCAAGACGCTGGTGCGCCACCCGCGCCAGCCGCTGTCGCGTGAAAAACTCGCCCAGCTGGCGCGTGGCCGCGAGTTTGAGCCCTTTGACCGCAGTCTGGATGTGCAGGTCTCGCGCCTGCGCAAGCTGATTGAGGCCGATGCCGCCGTGCCCCGCTACATCCAGACCGTCTGGGGCATCGGTTATGTGTTCGTGCCGGACGGCACCAATTGAGCGGCGCGGCCTGCATGATGCCGGGTCTTGCGACCGCCGGCTAAACCACCGAACAAGGAATGCGCCTTTACCCCATGACGGCGCATCCCTCCCGTCTCATCTTCAGTGACCCCAGACCTGCTTGCCAGCTGCAACGCAGGTCTTTTTCCTTTACGCCCTCCTATGCCTGCTCCTGAAACCGCCCCGGCGCCGCTTGAAATGCGGCCACGCCGGGGTTTCAATTTATTCTGGCGGACTTTTTTCTTTCTGGCCCTGCTGCTGTTCGGCTCCATCCTCGCTTGGCTGCAGACCTTTCGCGCACTCGAATCCGAGCCGCGTGCGGTACAAAGCGCCCAGCAACTGGCCTCGGTCGTCAATCTGAGCCGGTTCGCGCTGCGCTACGCCGACACCATCAACCGTATTACCCTGATCAAGGCGCTGGCAGAAGAAGAGCATGTACGCATCTCGCTGCGCGCCCCGACAGACATTCACCAGCCGTTCAAGGGCGACAATTTCAGTGAGCGCATTGCCAAAGAACTCATCGTACGGCTGGGCCGTGACATTGTGGTGGCAGGCGCGGTGAATAACGAGCCGGGCTTGTGGATAGGGTTTTCCGTCAATGATGACTCTTACTGGCTACTGACCGATCCCTCCAGAATGGAGCCGCCCCGCCACAGCACCTGGGCCATCTGGCTGATCACGGCCGCAGCCCTGTCGCTGGCGGGCGCTGCGGTGATTGCACGGTTGATCAACCAGCCGCTGAAACAGCTGTCGTTTGCGGCCAGCCGGATGCGCGACGGCGATTTCGACGCCACCTTGCTCAACGAGACCGTCACCACCAACGAAATCCGCGAGGTCAATATCGGCTTTAACCGCATGGCCGAGCAGCTGTCCAAAATCGAGCAGGATCGCGTCGTGATGCTGGCGGGCATTTCGCACGACCTGCGCACACCGCTGGCCCGGCTGCGCCTGGAAACCGAGATGAGCGTGGCCGACCCGGACGCCCGCGAGCACATGGCTGCCGACATCGCCCAGTTAGATGCCATCATCGACAAATTCCTCGACTACGCCCGCCCCGAACCGGCGCTGCTGGAGCCGATTTCACTGAATGCCGTGGTCGATGCAGCGGTGTATGCGGTGGCCGATTACCCGGACATGCAGGTGATGCTGAACATCCCCGACAACGTCGATGTACTGGCCGACGAGGTCGAACTCTCGCGGGTCATTGCCAACCTGCTGGAAAACGCCAGGCGCTATGGCAAGACGCCCGAGACCGGCATTGCGCTGGTGGAAATTTCTGCCAAGGTCAGGGACCAATGGGTGATGATCAAGGTGCGCGACCACGGCCAGGGTGTGCCGCACGCCAGCCTGAGCAAGCTGACCAATCCGTTTTTCAGAGGCGACTCAGCCCGCACCGCCGCCACCGGCGCAGGCCTGGGCTTGGCGATTGTCGAAAAAACGATTCACCGCATGGGCGGCATGTTCAGCCTGTCGAACACCACGTCGGGCGGGCTGGCCGCGCATATCAAGCTGCGCCGCAACTAGGCAGCAGCCTGGATGACGAGCGGGCCGCGCTCAATGCGCGCCCGCCGCCGCATCGGCACTGCCCGCCGTCGCCTGCGCGGGCCGCGTCAGATAGACCAGCGGAATCAGCAGCAGAAAAATCAGCGCCGACGCATAAAACACATCGTTGGCCGCCAGCATGTAGGCCTGCTGATCGACCAGCCGGTTCACTGTGCCCAGCGCCTGCTCGGGCGTGAGTCCGGCGCTGGCCAGGCCGGACAGCGCGCTGTTCGTGGCCACGCTGCCCGCGTTGACGTATTCACTGATCTGCGCGTGGTGCAGCGCGGCGCGGTCTTGCCAGACGGTGGTGGCAATCGAGGTGCCAAACGAGCCCGCCGTAATCCGCACAAAGTTCGACAGCCCCGAGGCCGCCGGAATCTTGTCATAGGGCAGGCCCGACAGCGTGATGCTCATCAGCGGAATGAAAAAACACGCCATCGCCACGCCCTGAATCAGCGTCGGAATCAGGATGGTGCCCATGTCGGCCTGGGTGCTGAAGTTCGAGCGCATCCACAACACCAGCGCAAATGTCAGAAACGCCAGCGCAGCAAAGCGGCGCGGATCAGTGCGGCCGATGTTTTTTCCGACCACCGGCGACAACAGCAGGGCCAGCGCCCCGACCGGTGCCAGCACCATGCCAGCCTGCGTCGCGGTGTAGCCCATGTACTGCTGCAGCCACAGCGGCAGCAACACCACATTGCCAAAAAACAGCCCGTAACCGACCGACAGCGCCAGCACGCCCGCCCAAAAATTACGCCGCTTGAACAGGCTCAAATCGACCACCGGATGGTCGTCGGTCAGTTCCCAGATCACAAAAGCGGCAAAGCCGACCAGCGCCACCATGCCCAGCGCCATCACTTCGCCGGAGTGAAACCAGTCCAGCTCCTTGCCCTTGTCGAGCATGATCTGCAGCGCGCCGACCCAGATCACCAGTAGCGCCAGCCCGACCGAGTCAATCGGCAGCTTGCGCGTCGGGCTTTCGCGGCTTTTGAAAATGCGCCAGGTGATGAAGGCCGCGCCAAAACCGACCGGAATGTTGATGTAGAAAATCCACGGCCATGAAATGTTGTCGGTGATCCAGCCGCCCAGCAGCGGCCCCATCACCGGCGCGACCAGCGTCGTCATCGACCACAGCGCCATTGCCAGTCCGGCCAGCGCTTTCGGGTAGCTCGACAGCAGCAGCGCCTGCGACAGCGGAATCATCGGCCCGGCGACCAGCCCCTGCAGCACGCGAAAAAAGATCAGCGTCGTCATGTTCGGCGCCAGCCCGCACAGCCAGGAAGTCAACACAAACAGCAACACGCTGGTCGTGAACAGGCGCACCGGGCCAAAGCGCTGCGACAGCCAGCCGGTCAGCGGCACGGCAATCGCGTTGGCCACGCCAAAGCTGGTAATCACCCAGGTGCCCTGGTTCGGACTGACGCCCAGATCGCCAGCAATCGCGGGCAGCGAGACGTTGGCAATCGAGGTGTCCAGCACATTCATGAAGGTCGCCGCCGACAGCGCCAGCGTGCCCCACAGACGGGCCGAACCACTGAGCGGCGGGGGCGCGACGTAAGCGCCAGCAGCAGAAGGAGCAGAAGGTGCTAAAGCCATGAGAACCTTGAACTTTTAATGCGTGGACACGGTGGCCAGATTGGCGGCAATCACGCGCTGCACCTCGGCTTCAGCGGCGCCGTCCGGTGCGGCAAAGGCCTGGGTGTGCGCCAGCGCGGCATTGCGCGGCGCATCAGCCAGCATTTTTCCACCCTGCTCGCGCACATCGACTTGCGCATTCATGGACAAACCGACGCGCAGCGGATTGGCCGTGAGTTCGCTGGCGTCCAGCGCAATGCGCACCGGCACCCGCTGCACCACCTTGATCCAGTTGCCGGTGGCGTTTTGCGCAGGCAGCAGCGAAAAGGCCGCGCCCGTGCCCACGCCCAAGCCCGCAACCGTCCCCCGGTAATCGACCTTTTTTCCGTAAAGATCAGCCGTCAGCGTCACCGGCTGGCCGATGCGGATGCTGCGCAATTGAACTTCCTTGAAATTGGCATCGACCCAGACCTGGTTCAACGGAATCAAGGCCATCAGCGGCGCGCCAGCGGCGACGCGCTGGCCCAGCTGCACGGTGCGCTTGGCGACATAACCATCGACCGGCGCAACCAGCGCGGTGCGCTGCGTGGCCAAAAAGGCTTCGCGCACCCTGGCGGCGGCAACCTGCACGCTCGGGTGGACTTCAATGCGGGTGCCGTCGGTCAACGCCCGGTTGCTGCCGAGCTGCTCGCGGGCGGCCAGCACGCCCGCCTGCGCGCCTGCGAGGGCGCTTTTGGCGTTGGCCAGTTGTGTCTGGGCGTGATTGACTTCTTCTTTCGACACCGCGCCGTTGTCCATCAGGGGCTGGCGGCGACTCAGGTCATCAGCGGCGCGGGCGATGTCGCTTTGGGATTTGACCACCTCGGCCTCGCGCAAGGCCACCTGGGCGCTCAGGCTGGCGTTGTTGGCGTACAGCGTGCGCGTCTGGCGCACGGCCTGGGCCAGCGCGGCCTCGGCCTGATCGAGCGCCACTTTGGCGTCCGCCGGATCGAGTTGCACCAGCGGCTGACCGGCTTTCACAAAGTCGGTGTCGTCGGCCATGATGGCGGCCACCGTGCCGCCGATTTGCGGCGTGATCTGGATCACATTGCCTTGCACGTAGGCGTTGTCAGTCGATTCGTAATGGCTGGCGAGCAGAAATTCATAGGCCGTCCAGCCTAAACCGGCCAGCACGACGACGCCAGCGAGCGCGCTCAGCGCTTTTTTTCGCGGGGAATTGCCGGGCGCAGCGCTCACGGGCGCCGGAGCGGATGGATTGGGATTGGGGGATTGAGGTGCGTTCATAAAAAGT
>JAPLPS010000451.1 GCA_026400075.1 Polaromonas sp. | reverse complement strand
CCATTCGGCCACCTCGCTTTCCTGCAGGCGACGAAAAACCGATGCGTTATTGACCTGATCCACAATCACCATGTCTTCCCAGCCAAACTGATTGGCGAGCGTCACGGATTGGGTCGAAGCAATGATTTGCGTTTTTTCGCTTGCCGAGCGCATCAAAGCCGCCAGCAACTGCATGGCAAAAGGATGCAAACCCAGCTCCGGCTCGTCCAGCAAAATCAAGGTGGGCAAATGCGGCTGCAGCAGCAAAGTCGCCAGACAAATAAAGCGCAAAGTGCCATCGGACAACACGGTCGCATCGAAATAATCGTCGCTACCCTTGTGCTTCCAGCGCAGCCTGATTAAATCGTTGGCTTCTGGCTGAAAAATGAATTTCTGAAAATACGGCGCGACCCGCTGAATCGTATGCACGATGCGGGCAAAGGCATCGGTGTCCCGGATGCTGTATAAAAAAGCCGCCAGATTCTCGCCCTGCACCATCAGCCTGTCATTGGCGTGAATGCTGTAAGCGGCTTTGACTTTGGCCGTATCACTGGTGTCGTGGAAGTGGTAAACCTTCCAGTCCTGCATGTCATTTATTTTTTGATGCATCTCTGCATTGGCGCTTTTATGCAGATAACCAGACTCCAAAGCCCCGGCGCGGGCCAGCTGAAAACTCTTGATGCCCGCTTTATCACTGCCGACATCGAGCGCCTCGTCCGAAAAAACCAAGGTGTCATCGGTTGTTGGCACCAGCGTGGCGCGGTAGGCGACATGCTGGTAATCAAGGGTAATTTCCAGTTTATCGGTCGTTTTACGCCCAAAGAATAAAGTCCGGTCAGCG
This sequence comes from Polaromonas sp., assembly GCA_026400075.1. Taxonomy (GTDB): domain Bacteria; phylum Pseudomonadota; class Gammaproteobacteria; order Burkholderiales; family Burkholderiaceae_C; genus Polaromonas. The sequence goes on along the minus strand of JAPLPS010000451.1, from coordinate 4,674 downwards.
CCGTTGAGCTGGGTTCTGACATGCAGCTGCAGCTCTTTGTCCAGCAGTTTATTCATGAACTTGAAAAAGCTGATGAAGTTGGATTTTCCCGCGCCGTTCGAGCCAATCAGGATATTGAGCGGCGCCAGCTCAAAATCCAGTTCGCGGATGGAACGAAAACCTTTGAGCTTGATATGTTGCAAACGTGTGATGGAAGTCATTGTGGTAATCGTAGCGAACCAGAGATCAGGCGCGGGAGCAGCGTGTCGCGCAGAGTGGCTAGGGTTTGGGCTTGCTGTTCTGTATTTTTCAGCTTTGCAAAGAGTACGCCGATTTGATCCTGGAATGCTGCCAAGACATCAAGACTCGGAACTATTACTGGAATTTCGCGCACGGTCTTTGAGTTAACAGCATCGGCAATAGAGGACGTACTACTCAAAGTGGAGAAGTCGAACTGTTTCAAATACAGATATATGTATTCTGCGCTCAACTGTGCATCTTGAATCGATTTGAAATGGGCAATGGCTTCATTAGTTGTCATTTCACCATCAGTAATTGCGACGCGGCCAATAGTCATCTTGAAGCTCATCAGCACTGTGTTATCAGGCACTCGGCGAACATTAAATTTCTCAATAGCCTCCTTCTTCAAAAATTCGCTGGTCTGAGCAGCATAAACACCAACAGCGCCCATATCACGAATGGAAACCCAGCGAATATCGCGTGGGTCTTCGCTGAACCAGTGCTGCTCCTTGCGAGGCGGCGTCTTTCCAATCCCCACGGTTGATACATCCGCCATAGTGCGTTTTACCCACCCTTTCGGTACCAAGCCCAGCGCCGACTCCTCGAAACTGTCGGGAAACAGCGCCGCCGTGGCCTCGTCCATGCCTTCGGGGGCGCGGCCTTCCATTTTGGCGCGCACCGGGTCGAAATCGACAAACCACGACCTGAACAGCGCTTGCGCGATAGCTTCAAGCGTAGCGTTGGTTGCGCGCAGCAGGGCGATGCGGTCGTCAATAGCGCCGAGCGTTTTTGCTATTTCCTGTTGCGTGAATAAATCAGGAATTTTGGCAGCAGCTTCATGAAGATGATTTCTATTCACACCGGGCACTGCGGCCTTGTCTGAATAGGCGAAAAAATCAACAGTTTTTAAGAAGTAATTTATGAATTTCGGATCATTACCCTTGAAATCTCGAACATAAAGCGTTGTGTTTAATGGCCAAAAATCATCTTCAACAAAGTAAACCTGCCCAATTGTTCCGTAGCGCCCCGTTATTACACCCGGCCCTCGTACCATTGCTACGGCGTGACAATCACTAATGCCAGAAGATGAAACCAGAGGAAACGGGCCAGAAATTCTCTTAGCTTGCGGTAAATCGTAACCACGTTTAAGTTCAATAAAGTCACCAAGTTTTCCAGAGCGCCATTCAGAATTCATAACCCAGCCCTCCCAGCTTGCGCCGAATCATCTCCCGCCGCATCCAGCCCCAGGGGATAGACAGTATTTGCGCAACAAGCTGTTGCGCAAATGGGGCAACAGCCTGTTGCCCAATTGCAGTTGAGGGCCAAAATTCATGCCATTGGCGGTAATCGGCGGTGTGGACTTCTATCTCAGAACTCATAACCCAGCCCTCCCAGCTTGACCCGAATCAGCGCGTCCAGCTCCGCGCCCCGCGCCATCTGCTCGCCCAGCTTTTCCGTGAGCTGCTGCATCTTGACGGCAAAGTCTTCATCGTTGTCCTCGACCTCTTCCGCGCCGACGTAGCGGCCCGGTGTCAAAACGTGGCCGTGCTGGGCGATTTCGGCCAGCGGCACGCTGCGGCAAAAGCCCAGCACGTCCTGATAAGCGCCCGCGCCCGCTTCGCCGCGCCACGCGGCCACGGTGGCGGCGATGCGGGCGATTACCGCGTCGGTCAGCTCGCTTTGCACGCGCGAAATCATCGTTGCCAGCTTGCGCGCGTCGATGAACAGCACTTCGCCTTGGCGCTGCTTTTTCTGCTTGACCAGAAACCACAGGCAGGCCGGAATCTGCGTGTTGAAAAACAGCTGGCCGGGCAGCGCCACCATGACTTCGACCACGTCGGCCTCGACCATCGCGGCGCGGATCTGGCCTTCGCTGTTCTGGCTGCTGGACATCGAGCCGTTGGCCAGCACGATCCCGGCGCGGCCCGTCGGTTTGAGGTGGTGCAGCATGTGCTGCAGCCAGGCGTAGTTGGCGTTGCCGGGCGGCGGGTCGCCATAGACCCAGCGCGCATCGCCCATCAGGCTGCCGTGCCACCAGTCGCTGATGTTGAAGGGCGGATTGGCCAGGATGAAATCGGCGCGCAAATCCGGGTGCTGGTCGCGGATAAAGGAGTCTTCCGGCATCTTGCCCAAATTGAAGTCGATGCCGCGAATGGCCAGGTTCATCGCCGCCAGACGCCAAGTGGTCGGGTTCGCCTCCTGCCCATAAATCGACACGTCGCCCAGCTGGCCACCGTGGGCTTCGATGAACTTTTCGGACTGCACAAACATGCCGCCCGAGCCGCAGCACGGGTCATACACCTGGCCGCTGTGCGGGCTGAGAATGGCCACCAGCGTCTTGACGATGCTCGCCGGGGTGTAGAACTGCCCGCCGCGCTTGCCCTCGGCGCTGGCGAACATGCCCAGAAAATACTCGTACACCTGCCCGAGCACGTCGCGGGCGGTCGAGGGGTTTTCGCCAAAGCCGATGGTCGAAATCAAATCGACCAGCTCGCCGAGCTTGCCGTCGGGCAACTGGGCTCTAGCGTAGCGCTTGTCGAGAATGCCTTTGAGCTTCTTGGGGTTTTCCGCCTCGATCAGGCTCAAAGCGTCGTCGATGCGCTTGCCAATGTCCACCTGTTTGGCCGCTGCGCGCAGGGCTTCCCAGCGCGCCGCTTCGGGCACCCAGAAGACGTTGACTTCGGTGTAATAGTCGCGGTCTTCGAGTTCGGCGGCAATGTCTTCAGGGTCGGCGTCGCCGTAGAAATACTCGTCCTGCGGGTCGCTCAGGCGCGTGGCTAGTTCGGCGCGGCGGGCGGTAAAGGTGTCGGAGATGTATTTGACAAAGATCAGGCCGAGCACCAAGTGCTTGTATTCGGCCGCGTCCATGCTGGCGCGCAGCTTGTCGGCGGTGGCCCAGAGTGTTTTTTTGATGTCGTCGAGCATGCGGGCGTTTTTTCGGGTCGGATTCGTGTGTTTGAGGCTTCTGGATTATCAGCGGGTTAAACTTGCACCAGTTCAAGTACAAGTCAAGGCGCATCCACCATGAAAATCATCACCTATTCCGAAGCGCGCAGTTCGCTCAAATCCGTACTGGACGCGGTGCATGAAGACGCTGACGTGACCATCATCAGCCGCCGCGACGGCGCCGACGCGGTGGTGATGTCGCTGGAGCACTACCAGAGCATCCTGGAAACCATGCACCTGCTGGCGACGCCAGCGAACGCGGCACATCTGGCCAAGTCGATTGCGCAGCACAAGGCTGGCAAGGCGGCGCGGCGCGAGCTGACGCAGCCGTGAGCCGCTCGATTCGTTTCACGCCTGCCGCCGGGGCGGATTACAGCTACTGGCAGGGGCAGGACAAAAAGACCTTGAAGCGCATCAACACGCTGATAGAAGCGGCGCGGCGCGAGCCCTTCGCCGGTATCGGCAAGCCCGAACCCTTGCTGGGCAACCTGACCGGCTATTGGTCAAGGCGCATCGACGAGACGCACCGGCTGGTCTATGCCGCTGACGATGTGGATCTCGACGTGATCGCGTGTCGGGGGCATTACGACGATTGAGGCGGGGGTGACCGCTAATTAGCGGTGACGAGAATTGCTTCATCAGTTTTACGGGAAAGCAGAGCTTTCAGCATTTCCCCAAATGCACGCAGAGATTCGTAGTCAGTTTTTATCTCAACATCCAGAGAAGATTCGTATTCCGGTCGCTCAGCCTCGCACGTACCAAGCGTTACTCTACAGCCGATCATTCCGCATAACCCAATGGAATAAAAGGTCAGAGCAACGTGCCGCTGAGCGATTCCTAAACCAAGTTCATCCCAGGAAGTACCGTGAATTGCTATCCGTTGATCGGGCTGAAATGGAAATTTTGAGATGAGATCCTCGGCGAATTGCAACAAGCTTGATTCGGAGAAGCCTGCTGAAATACACCCTGTAAATGCACCGGCAGTCACCTTGACCTCCAGATCACAGGTGTCACCATACCCACTGAACTGCAATTTGAGATTTAACGAATCGGACATTTTCTGGCTCAGGTAAATTAGACAACCGAGTTCTGTGGAGTATTGACGATGGCTCGTCACGTTCAAATAACTCGGATGCAATTAAAGCATTGCAGCAGTCAGATTCCCCTCTCCGGCAACTGCCCCATAAGCCACTCCCTGAAAACCGCCAGCGCAGGCCGCTCCGGCGTCTCCGGCTGAATCAGGTAATAGCTGCGCCGCCCGTGCTGCACGCCTGAACTGGCCAGCACCAGCGCGCCGCTGGCCAGCTCGGCCTCGATCAACAGCGTCGGCATCAGCGCCACGCCCAGGCCGCAGGTGGCGGCGGCGGCCTGCATCGAAAACAGCTCGTACCTCGGCCCCGACATGGCCTGTGGCGCCGCCACACCCTGCGCGTCAAACCACTGCTTCCACGCTTCGGGCCGGGTGGACTGCTGCAGCAAGGGCATGGCGGCCAGGATTTCCGGCGTGAC
>JAPLPS010000282.1 GCA_026400075.1 Polaromonas sp. | reverse complement strand
TTGGTACAAGGCGCGGCGCAGGCGCACCAGCAGGCCGTGAATCAGCGCCACAGGCCAGAGCAGGCAGGCCAGCAGCCCCCGCGTCCGCCAGGCTTTCAGCAGCAGTTGTTTCACGGGGCTTGGATTGCAGCGCAGAAGGGCCGGGGCCGGTTTGCGGCTTTAGTTGCCCACCTGTGCGGCGCTTTGGGTGGCAAAGGTGATTTGTACCAAGCCCTGACTGCGGGCTGCTTCCATCACCGTGATGACGGCCTGGTGCGTGGCGCTGGCGTCGGCGCTGATGATGATGACGCTGTCTTTGCCCGCCTTGGCGGCATTCACCAGTGCGGCGCCCAGGGCGGCCATGCTGCGGCCTTCGACCAGCGTCTTGTTGACCATGTAGCGGCCATCGCTGTTGACGGAGACGATCACTTCTTTCGGGTAGTCGCGTTGCTGCGCCGCGTCGGCGACCGGCAGCGTGACCTGCAGTTCGGTGAATTTGCTGTAAGTCGTCGAGAGCATCAGGAAAATGATGATGACGAGCAGCACGTCGATGAACGGAATCAGGTTGATGTCCGGCTCATCATGTGGATGGGGGCGAAAGTTCATGGTTATTTACGCAGCGTGTTGAGGTGGCGCACGAAGCGCTCTGAGGCCAGCTCCATCGTCAGCAGGTAGCCGTCCACGCGGGCGCGGAAATAGCGCCAGAAAATCAGCGACGGAATGGCCACCATCAGGCCGAAAGCGGTGTTGTACAGAGCCATCGAAATCCCGTGCGCCAGTTGCGCCGGGTTGCCGCCCATCGCATTGCTGGCGCCGCCCTGGGCGCCGAAAATGTCGATCATGCCGATGACGGTGCCCAGCAGCCCCAGCAGCGGCGCGGCCGAGGCGATGGTGGCCAGCGCGGCCAGGTAGCGCTCCAGCTTGTGTGCGGCCTGGCGCCCGGCGCCTTCGAGCGTGGAGCGCAGGTCGTCTTCGCTGATGCGGGGGTTGAGGCTCAGGGCCAGCAGGCCGCTGGCCAGCACTTCGCCGAGCAGCGAATTTTGTTCAAGCTGGGACACGATATCGGGCTTGGGCACGCCATCGCGCGAGACGATAAGGGCCTCGTTGAGCAGTTGTGGCGGGGCAACTTTGGGGATTTTGAGGCTTGAAAAGCGCTCAATGATCAGCGCCAGGGCGGCTATGGAACAGGCAACCAAGGGCCAGATCGGCCAGCCTGCGGCTGTGCTGGATTATGGCTTACCCCAACGGGGTGTCTTTGTGCGAAAGCTGCGATTTCGGGGCTGAAAAACCAGGAAATACAAGTTATTTAAACTCAATGAGTTATATCAATCCTTCAGAATTTCCAGAGGACGCCAGCGACTTTAGTGGCTCCGGGCGCGTCTGGCCAGTCGGCTCGCTGCTGCGGGCGATTGCCAACAGTCTGGAGGCCGGTTTCAATCCGGTGGCGGTGCAGGGCGAGCTGAGCGGCTTTTCGCGTGCGGCCAGCGGCCACTGCTATTTTTCGCTGAAGGACGCGCAGGGACAGATTCGTTGCGCGATGTTTCGCCGCGCCGCCAGTGCGCTGGACTTTGCGCCCGGCGATGGGCAGCTGGTAGAACTGAAGGGCCGCCTGGGCGTGTATGAGCCGCGCGGCGAATTGCAGCTGGTCGTCGAGGCTATGCGCCAGGCCGGGCAGGGCACTTTGTTTGACCAGTTTTTGCAGCGCAAGGCCAGGCTGGAAGCCGAAGGGCTGTTTGACGCCGCCCGCAAGCGGCCCCTGCCGCTGCTGCCCGCTGCCATCGGCGTGGTGACGTCGCTGGGCGCGGCGGCGCTGCATGACGTGGTGACGGCGCTGCAGCGCCGCGCACCGCACATCCCCGTGGTGATTTACCCGGCCAGCGTGCAGGGCGCGCAGGCTGCTGGCGAGCTGTGCCAGGCGCTGCGCCAAGCGTACCAGCGGCGCGACGTGGACAAGGTCGAGGTGCTGCTGCTGGTGCGCGGCGGCGGCGCGATGGAGGATTTGTGGGCCTTCAATGACGAGCAGCTGGCGCGCACCATTGCCGCCTCGCCGGTGCCTGTGGTCAGCGGCGTCGGCCACGAGACCGATTTCACGATTGCTGATTTTTGCGCCGATGTGCGCGCCCCTACGCCGACTGCCGCCGCCGAGCTGTGCGCCCAGCCGCAAAGCAGCGGCCTGAATGCGCTGGCGCAGATTTACGCGCGCCTGCACAGCGGCGTGGAGCGACAGATGCAGGCACACAGCCAGCGCCTGGACTGGGCGGCGTCGCGGGTCATCCAGCCGTCGCACCTGGTGACGCGCCAGCAGGCCAGACTGGCCGCGCTGGCCCAGAGCCTGAGCCACGCGATGCAGTCGGCCCTGCAGCAGGAAACGCGCAGGCTGGCGGCGTTTGAAACGGATTTTCCGAAAGATGTTGCTGCCAGTCTGCAGCTGCGCCACCAGCAGCTCGAACGCCTGCAGCTGCGCCTGGAGCTGCTCGATCCCCAGCTGGTGCTTGAGCGCGGCTATGCCTGGCTGGCCGACATGCAGGGCCGCCCTATCACAGCCGCGAAAAACACGCATGTTGGCCAGCCGGTGCGCGCTATCCTTGCAGACGGGCAGGTCGATTTGACGGTGTCACACCCCCGGCTGATTTAGTTTTTACAATCCCCGTGGAATGTCAAAGGGCATCTCATCAACAACCCCTAGGAAAATCATGGAACACACGCTCCCGCCGCTCCCGTTTGCAATCGACGCACTGGCTCCGCACTACAGCCAGGAAACCTTTGAGTACCACCACGGCAAGCACCACAACGCTTACGTGGTGAACCTGAACAACCTGCAAAAGGGCACCGAGTTCGAGGCCATGACGCTCGAAGAGATCATCCAGAAGTCCAGCGGCGGCATCTACAACAACGCCGCCCAGATCTGGAACCACACCTTCTTCTGGAACTGCATGAAGCCCGCTGGCGGCGGCGAGCCCAGCGGCGCGCTGCTTGAGGCGATCAACGCCAAGTTCGGCTCCTACGCCGCGTTCAAGGAAGCCTTTGTCAAGTCCGCCGTCGGCAACTTCGGCTCCGGCTGGACTTGGCTGGTCAAGACGCCTGACGGCTCTGTCGATATCGTCAACACCGGCGCTGCCGGCACGCCGCTGACCACGGCCGACAAGGCGCTGCTGACGGTGGACGTCTGGGAGCACGCCTACTACATCGACTACCGCAACCTGCGCCCCAAGTTTGTTGAAACTTACCTTGACAAGCTGGTGAACTGGGGCTTTGCGGAAGCCAATTTCGCCTGAGCGCCTAGCGCACACACAAGAAAGCCGACTGTGGGTCGGCTTTTTTTATGGCTTAAATGGGCGCCCTGCGATTTTGGTACC
>JAPLPS010000367.1 GCA_026400075.1 Polaromonas sp. | reverse complement strand
AGCGTAGCGGCCACGGTTTGTATCTTGTTGCCCGCCATCATCGCGCCGATGCCGACGCTTCCCCGGCGCGCGCGCGAACTGCTGCGCGTGAGGGTTTCGAGCAGCGGGCCGCCGTCCAGGTTGCCGGACGGGCCGACGATGCTGATGCACGCCGCCCAGTCCGCCGCGCTCAGGGCGTTGCCCAGCACGGCTTCGAGCGGGCATGAGACCTCCAGTGCCTCCAGCGTGTCGCGCTGCCATTCTTCGTGCAGGCGCCGACTGCCCGGCGCCGGGCGACGGCCCAGCAGGGAAAAATCCGGGTCAGGCAGCAGCACGCTCTTGCAGGCACGGCGAAACGCGGCCTGCGCTTCGGGCGGCAGATCCAGCTGCCCGAACACCTGCTGCAAGGCGTCTTCGGACAGCGCGCCATCGACGGCCACCGCCTTGAGCTGGTCCCACAGGTCTGCAGCGTCGATATCCAGCGAGAAGCTGGCGGCCTGCGCGCTAGCGCGGTATTCGATATGCGCCTTCAACTCCAGCGTGCCTGGGACTGCGCTCAGCGCGTCGAGAACGGCCAGCGTCTGGTCGCGTGTCAGCGGCGTGTGCAGCGCGCCGCGCAGCAGCGGCGTGCCCAAAACCGCCTTGGCAAAGGCCGGCTGTCCCGGCACCTGCAGCGACATCTGCGCCTGGCGCGCAAAGAAAGGTTGGGTCTGCACGCTCTGGCTGTCAGCGGCAGGCGCAGGCGCCCGGTAGTCCAGTTCCATGCCCAAATAGCTCGACAGCAGCAGCGGCCGAATTGAGTCTTCGCCCGCAACGGGCGCGCGCGAAAGCATCAGAACCAAAGAAAACCTGGGCGAGGTTTTGCCCGCCACCAGGCGCGGAACCGCTAAAACACCGTAGCGCAACGGGCCGCTTTCGGCTGCGGCAGGAGGAGGTGGCGCCGCCCGCGCCGACGCTGGCTCCAGCGCTGGCTCGCGCAGAGCCGACTCACTGAGGGTTGATGACATGGCCATAGACCACCCCGCAAGGTTAGAGAGACCCAAGGAAAGCCGGGCACCGGGAAAACGCATCCCGTCCCGCCGCCCGGCGCCTTTTTTCAGGCCAGGTCAGGAATCAACCCAGCCCTCAGGGTCGGGGAGGCTGCCAACCGTCTGGGACTGGCGCGTGGCGCTCCTGCCCTTATTACTGCTCTTGCTCCGGCTGCTGGCGTAGTCGTCTTCCCTGAAGCCTTCGACCGTGTCGGCGGCGCTGACGCGGTAGCCGCTGACTTCACCGGAAGACTGGCCCTGGCGCGCAGGCGTCGGCTGCGAAGGCGGCGCCTGCGGTGGTGGCGCAGCCATCACCGGGGCGGGCTGTGCGGCAGGGGCCGGAGCGGCGCCCGGCATCGGTGGCGGCGCGCCGGTCACGCTGCCCGCTGCCGTGGCCGGTTGCGGCATGGCTGGAGGCGGCGCGCCCGCCCCCGCGCCGACCCCGGAAGATCCGGTGTCCGGGATGTCGGCGGCGCGCACCACCACATCGGAGAACATCTCGCGCTGCGTCAGCGAGCGCTTGGTCACGCCCGGATCGTCGGCCATCGGCACGTTGATCATGATCGGGCCGTTGCCGATGGCGTTTTCCCACGGGCCGGTCCAGGCCTGGCCCTTGGTGCTCAGCGTGCCGCGCACCGTGACGTTGACGCGGTACTGGTAGTCGGTCTTGAAGTCGTTCTGGCCGGTGTAGATGCGCCAGAAACGCGGCTCCAGCTGGTCGGACGAGAGGAAACGGAAACGCGTGACCTTGTCGGCGCGGTTCTTGCCGTCGGCGCGCTGGCCCTTGGCGCGCATTTCCACCTCGACGATCTCGGCCGTGGACTGCAGCTCGACGTTGAGCGCGACCGGCCCCACGTCCAGCGTGCCGGCCGAGTCGGCGCGCACTTCGACGATGTTGTCGTTGCTCATCGTGCCGTTCGGGCCTGGGTCCAGGTCGATCACGTTTTGCTCGACATCAATGTGGAAGAACGGGAACTCGCTTTCGGTCGGGGGTTCGAGGAGGTGGACCTTGCGTTTCATGAAGGTCATGTCCGGCTCCCACGAGGCGGGCGGGTTCGACACCTCGCCCTTGCGCCACTGCACCCAGACCGGGCGGAAGGTCAGGTCGGGCGCATCGCTCTTCTGGAAGATGGCCGGCTTCCAGCCAATCGTGCCGCCCGAATCGACATAGCCGCCCTGGAAAGACAGGAAGGCCACCGGCTCGCCAGCCCAGTTGCGCGCCTTGTCGGGCCAGTTGACCACCGGCTTGACGATGCGCATGATCTTCTTGTTCATCTCGCCCAGCACCAGGCGCTGGAAGTACTTGCCTTCGGCCTTGGGATCGTTCTTGATCTCGTTGTAGAAGCCTTCGAGCGAGCTGGAAATGGTGTGCGGCTGGTTGTAGCGGAAGTAGCGCGTTTCCTCGTAGTTCAGATTGAGCTGCGTCTCGTCGCGCCGGAACTTCAGCGCCACGCCCGCGCCAAAGCCAAACAGCGAGCCGAACAGGCCACCGCCCGAACTCGATGCCTGCGCTGGCTCGACCTGCGGCGTGGGTGGATCAAAAATCACCTTCTTCGCCTGCTCGGTGAACTGCTGGACGATCAGGTCGATGCGCTGGTTGATCATCTTTTCCATTTCCTGCGCGCCCGGCATGGTGCCGTCGATATCGACCTCGACCTTGATATCGCCCTTGATGCGCAGGTTGTTGAACTCGGCCTTGATGTCGGCAGAGAACCACAGGTAGCGCGCGTTCACATGGGCCGAGAAATGCTGGAAGATGCGCTCCCAGCTGCCGGTGATCTTCACGCGCATCAGCTGCGACCACATCGGCATGACCAGGTTTTGCGTGACAAACAGCGGACTGTAGGTGCCATGAAAGCCGGCCCAGACGATTTCGCTCGGAATCGGGCCGATCACGCCGCCATAGGCGTTCTCGCCGCCGGTGATCGAGCCGGGGCCGCTGCCCTGGATGCGCCAGGCCCAGGCGTCGAGTTGGGCGCCACGGAAATCGCGCCCGTGCGGCACCGCCGCCCACGGCGAGCGCGTGCCGAGCTGGGTGAAGTTGCGGCTGCGCGGCCCCTCGGGGGCGCCAGGCTCGCCACCGCCGCCGCCCGGCTGGGAATTGCCGCCAGGGTTGGGCAGGCCGCCGCCCGCGTCAATGCTGGGCGTCGCGCCGGAGGAATCGGGCGCCAGGCTGGAGATGGCGGTCTGGTTCGAGGTGATGGGCGCGATGCGGATGTCCGGCGGCAGGCTGCCGCGCAGTCCCCAGTATTTGTCGTTGCGCCCGCTGAAGCGCTGCACGATCTGGGCCTGGGCCTGTTTCAGCACGGTGGCTGGAAAGCGCGACGTGGTGGTCAGCGAGAGCACGCCGCCCGAGGTTTCGCCCTTGTCGATGCCGACGGTGCTTTCGTCAAACACGCCGACGAAGTGAATGTGGCGGAACTTGTAGTCGTTGGTGGCCGCGTTGCGCGCCAGCCGGACTTTTTCCGGGATGTAGTAGAAAACCGGCGCCTTGCGCTCGCGCTGCAGCGCCTCGTTGTTGCGATCCGGCAGGAACAGCAGCGTATGCCCCTCCCCCGCCTCGTCCTCAATGACAAACTCTTCAAAGCCTCCGGTGAAAACCGGCCCTACAGGATCGGACATATGGTGTTCTCCTCTGGTCTGGTGGGTCTTTAAGGCGCCCCGAAATCTATCTGGACGCCCAGTCATCACGAAGAAAGTATTCAAGCGCTTCGAGCTCTCCAAACGCGTCGTTCATTCGCGATGGCAACCTTATACGCCTGCGCCTGCCAGTTCTCAATCGCTTATAAAGGTCGATGGCTACGAGCCGTATTGCGCTGTAATCAATAAAACCAGTTTTTTTCAGCGGGCTGTTTTCAGGACGCATTTTTGGCCGACGCAAGGCAGCAGCACAGCGCATACCGGGTTGATCAGTTTTACCGCAAGCACGGCAGGCAGGCTTGCCAAAGCGTTGCACTTTGATGGCTGTTCCGCCATGCTGAATTTCAGGCCAAAGGTTTCAATGGCGCTGTCGCATTGGCGCTCGTGCCGCTCCCTTTCTGTCGCAAACCGCCTGTCGCAATCCCTTCAAACCTGCCAAAGCGCGGCACTGGCTCCCGGAAATCCTGCCAAAAACATCTCCTGAAGGTGGTTTTGACCCTGGCATCAAAAATGCAAAGAAAGGTCAATCACCCTGTCAGGAGTTTTTCATGTCAGTTGCGCTCAAGGCCAAAATTGCCGAAGTGTTTGAAGAACCCGGTTGTGACAAAAACCAGGGCAAGAGCGAGAAAGAGCGCAAAAAGGGCTGCACCAAGCAGCTCAACCCCGGCGCCGCCGCCGGTGGCTGCGCCTTTGACGGCGCCAAGATTGCGCTGCAGCCCATCGTCGATGTGGCGCACCTAGTCCACGGCCCGATTGCCTGCGAAGGCAACGCCTGGGACAACCGGCACAGCGCTTCTTCAGGATCACAGCTGTACCGCACCGGCTTTACCACCGACATCAACGAACTCGACGTGATTTACGGCGGTGAAAAACGCCTGTTCAAATCCATCCGCGAGATCATCGAAAAATACGACCCGCCCGCCGTCTTTGTCTATCAGACCTGCGTCACCGCGCTGGTCGGCGACGACATTGAAGCGGTGTGCCAGCGCGCCACTGAAAAATTCGGCAAACCCATCATTCCGGTGAACGCCCCCGGTTTTGCCGGGCCGAAAAATCTGGGCAACAAGCTCGGGGCCGAGGCGCTGCTCGATTATGTGATCGGCACCGTCGAGCCTGAATTCACCACGCCTTACGACATCAATATCATCGGCGAATACAACCTCGTCGGCGAACTCTGGCAGATCAAACCGCTGCTGGACGCGCTCGGCGTGCGCATTCTGTCGTGCATCTCGGGCGACGGGCGTTACAACGAAGTGGCCAGCGCGCACCGGGCCAAGGTCAACATGATGGTGTGCTCCAAGTCGATGATCAACATCGCCACCAAGATGGAGCAGCGCTGGGGCATTCCGTATTTTGAAGGCTCGTTTTACGGCATCGGCGACATGAGCGACACGCTGCGCCAGATTGCTTCTTTGCTGGTCAAGCAGGGCGCGCCCGCTGATTTGCTGGAGCGTACCGAGCGGCTGATTGCGGTTGAAGAAGCGCGGGCCTGGGAGCGCATCGCGCACTACAAAACGCGCCTGACTGGCAAGCGTGCCCTGTTGATTACCGGCGGCGTGAAATCGTGGTCCGTCGTGGCGGCGCTGCAGGAAGCGGGCATGGAAATCGCCGGAACCAGCGTCAAAAAATCGACCAAGGAAGACAAAGAAAAGATCAAGGAAATCATGGGCGACGACGCGCACATGATCGACGACATGACGCCGCGCGAGATGTACGCCATGCTGCGCGACGCCAAGGCCGACATCATGCTCAGCGGCGGCCGTTCGCAGTTCGTCGCGCTCAAGGCGCGCATGCCCTGGCTGGACATCAACCAGGAGCGCTACCACCCTTACGCCGGTTACGAAGGTATGGTCGAGCTGGTGCATGAAATCGACAAGGCGATTTACAACCCGGTGTGGCAGCAGGTGCGCATCCCCGCGCCCTGGGGCGACGACGGCGAGACGCTGGGCGCGGTCGCGCCGACCACCGGGCCGGACATGGGCTTTCTGGCCGACATTGCCGCCAAGGCTATGGGCCTGGCGCCTGAAGAAGTTCCGGTCTAAACCTCACTCTCACCCGGAGCAACCTCTTATGGCCCGCGTTGTCGAATCCAAAAAAGCCTGCACGGTGAATCCGCTCAAGATGAGCGCGCCGCTGGGCGCCAGCTTTGCCTTCCTCGGGCTCGACGCCTGCATGCCGGTGATGCACGGCTCGCAAGGCTGCACCTCCTTCGGCCTGGTGCTGCTGGTACGCCACTTCAAGGAAGCCATCCCGCTGCAAACCACGGCGATGAACGAAGTCACCTCGATTCTGGGCGGCTACGACAACATCGAGGCGGCGCTATTAAATATCCGCAAGCGCGCCGCGCCGAAAATCATCGCCATCTGCTCGACCGGCCTGACCGAAACCAAGGGGGACGACGTGGACGGCTACATCGTCACGGTGCGCAAGCGCAAACCCGAGCTGGACGACACCGAGATCGTCTATGCCTCCACGCCCGACTATGTGGGCGGCTTCGAGGACGGCTACCGCATCGCCGTCACCGCCATCGTCAAGACCCTCGTCAAGCCGCTGCCGGTCAAAAAAGACCAGATCACGCTGCTGCCCGGCAGCCACCTGTCGCCCGGCGACATCGACGAGCTGCGCGAAATCATCGAAGCCTTCGTCAAGTTCCGCGAGATGCA
>JAPLPS010000280.1 GCA_026400075.1 Polaromonas sp. | reverse complement strand
GCCGACAGTCCCGTGCCGCGCAGAATCTGCTGCGGCGTGGCGCCGTAAAACAGCGGCAGCAGGCGCAAAAAGGTGGTTTTGCCGACGCCGTTGTCGCCGACGGCCAGCACGCCGCCGCGCGGGTCCAGCTCGGCGATCCGCCCGGACGGCTGGCCGTCTTTCGGGTTGCGGATGTTGATGGCAATGATGCGCCGGAGTTGATGCGGCATGTTCGAGGCTTTCGGTTTGCTTAGGCGGGAGTGGCCGTGTCAGGCATGGTTTCTATTCTCGCCGATGCGGCGGTGCGTCTTTTCAGCATCCCAGCGCCTTCAGCTTGCGGTACAGCGAGCGCTGGCTGATGCCCAGCCGCTCGGCTAATTCGGCGCGGCTGCCGCTGTGACCGGCCACGAGCTGCTGCAGCGCGGCGCGTTCCAGGCCTTTCAAGCTGGCGGGCGTCGGCGCAGTGGCGCTGCCTGGGATAGCGTTTTCCGGCCCGGCATGGGCCGCTCCTTCAGGCGTAGCGGCCAGCGTCCGGCGTCCCGACTGCAGCGCCTGCTGCACATGAGCGGCTTCAATTGCCGCGCCGTCGCACAGCAGCGCGGTGCGCTCCAGCAGGTTGCGCAGCTCGCGCACATTGCCCCGGTAATCGGGCGTCTGCAGCAGCGCCAGTGCCTCGGGCGTCAGCGTCAGTGAGCGCCGGGGCGCGACCCGCGCCAGCAGCGCTTCGGCCAGCAGCGCGATGTCGTCCCGGCGCTCGCGCAGCGCGGGCAGGTGAATCGGAAAGGTGCTGAGCCGGTAATACAGGTCTTCGCGGAAACGTCCGTCCTCGACCATGCGGTCCAGATCGCGGTGCGTCGCCGAAACGACGCGCAGGTCGGCGTGGCGCAGCTCGGTGCTGCCGACGCGCCGGTAAGTGCCGCTTTCCAGCAGGCGCAGCAGCTTGACCTGCATGCTCAGCGGAATATCACCGACCTCGTCGAGAAACAGCGTGCCGCCGCTGGCCGCTTCGACCAGCCCGCCCTTGGCCGCCGTCGCGCCGGTGAAAGCGCCGCGCTCGTGGCCGAACAGCTCGGACTCGAACAGGTTTTCCGGCAGGCTGGAGCAGTCCACCGCCACCAGCGGCCGGGCGGCGCGGCGGCTGGCTTCATGCACGGCGCGCGCCACCAGTTCTTTGCCGGTGCCCGATTCGCCGAGCAACAGCACGGTGGCCTCGGACGGCGCGACGCGGGCCACCAGCGCTAGCATCTGCTGAAACGCCGGGGCGCGCCCGATCAGCCCTTGCGCCGCTGGCTGGCCCTGGGCCACTTTCAGCGCCGCCATCTTTTCGACAAAAAAGGCCTGCGCGCCGCTGGCGTCCAGCAGCGGCGACAGCTCGATGTTGACGTATTCCTCGCCTTGCGGCGTGTGGTGCAGGTGCAGCACGCGCTCGCGCTGGCCCGACTCACGCGCCTTGACCAGCGGGCAGGACTCGCCCGCCTGGTCGCAGGGCACGCTGAAGTGGTGCGAGACCTCGTAGCAGGTGCGCCCCACGACGCTGCGCTGCGGGCTGAACTGGCGCCGGTAAGCGGCATTGGCCGCCAGGATGCGGTATTGCGTGTCAAACAGGATATGCGGCTCGGCCAGCCCTTCAAGGTAGGAGACGAGTTCGGGCAGGGGTTGCAAAGAGGAGCCTTTGGTTCAGGAAAATGCGCCGGTCGTGCTGCAGCGGGCGGCGGCGAATGGCGGCGAATAGCTGCCGGATTCTGCCACCATACTGCCATCTATTGGCTGGTTTTATGCCATAAATGGCAGTCACTGCCATAATAAATCCTTGACGTCCTGAGATAATTTCTCCAAGTCATTGATTTAAAACGAAATTTCAGAAATCCCTGCGTGGCATGATTTTTGATAACAGAAAAGGAATAGCCCGCCCGGCGCGCTGCGCCAAGAAAGAAGCCATGTATTTCCGCATCCTGCACGACGACGCCAGCGGCGAGACGACTTACCTGCTGGCCGACCCGGACGCCCGCGAGGCGGTGCTGGTTGATCCGCGCGGGCGCGACCTGCCGCTGCTGCTGGCGCTGCTGGCCGAGCATGAGTTGCGGCTGCGCTGGGTGCTGCGCACGCACCAGCACGATGAGCAAATGCCGCCGGAAGCGGCGCTGCTGGCCCGCCTCGGCGCGCCGCTGGTGCAAGGCCAGCACGGCGGCCCCGGCACCGAGCGCGCCAGCGATGGCGACACGCTGCCTTTCGGCCACGAGCTGATCCGGGTGCTGGCCACGCCGGGCCACACCGCAGGCTGCCTGAGCTTTGCCTGGCGCGACCGGCTGTTTTGCGGCGGCCTGCTCGCTGTCGATGGCTGCCCGCACCAGCCTTGGCCGGCCGAGCCGCAGGCGCTGTGGGACAGCGTCAGGCAGCGCGTCTTCACGCTGCCCGATGAAACGCTGCTGTTTGCCGCGCAGGGCAGCCAGGCGCGCGCCGTCAGCACCGTGCTGGAGCAGCGGCGCTGGCACCCATTTTTTGCCGCGCTGTCGCGGGATGAATTTCTGGCGCGCATAGCCGCGCTGCCCGAGGTCGGCGCTGAGGCGCCCAGACCGGCCATGTTTTAATTTTGCAAATATTGAGAAGGACTCGCACATGGACAAGCAGGAAACGTCAACGCGGAAAGTGATTCCCATCGCTGTTTCGCCCGGCAGCGGCACCGGCAAATTGCCGCCCGGCGCGGATGTGGAAATGGTCTCGTTGTACGAGGCGCACAAAAAAATCTACCCGCGCAGCGTCTCGGGCTTTTTCTCTCGCTGGCGCTGGGCGCTGGTGTTTTTGACGCAGCTGGTGTTTTACGGCACGCCCTGGCTCGAATGGGGCCAGCGCCAGGCGGTGCTGTTTGACCTGACCTCGCGGCGCTTTTACATCTTCAAGCTGGTGCTGTACCCGCAGGATTTCATTTACCTGACCGGCATTTTGGTGATTGCGGCGTTCTCGCTGTTTTTATTCACCGCCGTCGCCGGGCGGCTCTGGTGCGGTTATGCCTGCCCGCAAACGGTTTATACCGAGATTTTCCTGTGGCTGGAAAAGCTAACCGAAGGCGACCGCGCCCCGCGCATCCGCCGCGACGCTGGCCCGTGGACGCTGGACAAACTCTGGCGCAAGTCGGCCAAGCATTTCCTGTGGCTCAGTCTGGCGCTGTGGACTGGCTTTACCTTTGTCGGCTATTTCACGCCGATTCACGAGCTGGGCCGCGAATTTCTGCAGATGAACATGGGTTCGTGGGAAAACTTCTGGGTGTTTTTCTACGGCTTTGCCACCTACGGCAATGCCGGTTTCATGCGCGAGCAGGTCTGCAAGCACATGTGCCCGTATGCGCGTTTCCAGAGCGCGATGTTCGACAAAGACACCTTGATCGTCACCTACGACAAAGAACGCGGCGAGCCACGCGGTGCCCGCTCGAAAAAGGCCGATCCGGCTGCGCTGAACCTGGGCGCCTGCGTCAGTTGCGATTTGTGCGTGCAGGTCTGCCCGACCGGCATCGACATTCGCAACGGCCTGCAGTACGAATGCATAGGCTGCGGCGCCTGCGCCGACGCCTGCGACACCATCATGGACAAGATGGGCTACGCGCCCGGCCTGGTCAAATATTCGACCGAAAACGCCGTCAACCAGCACTGGACTCAGTCGCAGACGCTGCGCCATGTGCTGCGCCCACGGGTGCTGATTTACGTCGCCATTCTGGGCACCGTGGTCACGGCGATGACGGTCAGTCTGGCCACGCGCCTGCCGTTCAAGGTCGATGTGGAGCGCGACCGGGGTTCGCTGGCGCAGATTGTCCAGGGCGGGCGCATCGAGAATGTCTATCGCCTGCAGTTGATGAATGCCGCCGAAAACGCCCAGCAGTTCCACATTGAGGTTGAGGGTCTGCCTGGCTTGGTGCTGGCTTCCGAGCCCGATGTGACGGTGCAGGCGACCCAGTCACGCTGGGTCGCGGTGCGGGTACAGGCGCCGTTTGAAGCCGCGCCTCCGGGCTCGCACACCATCCACTTCGAGATCAGTTCGAAAGAAGCAGACCGCAAGCTGGAGGAGAAAGCGGTGTTCCTGGTGCCACGCTAGGGCCAGGTTTTTTTTAAAGCAGCGGACGCAGCTCACGCGCTGCGTCCAGCAGCAGCGGCAGCAGGTCGCGGCGCAGGTTATCCGCCATCAGCCGCTGCGGCGAAGTCACCACATTGAGCGCTGCCACCGTGCGCCCCTGCATGTCGCGCAGCGGCACCGCCAGCGCGTGTACGCCCAGTTCATGCTCCTCGCTGGCGACGCAGTAATCGTCGAGCCGCACCTGATCGACCAGCGCCCGCAGCTTGCGCGCATCGGTCAGCGTGTGCAGTGTCAGCCGGGGCAGGCCGCCGTTCTCAAAGCGGGTTTTCAGCCAGGCGTTGACCTCGGTTTTCGATCTGGCCGCCAGCAGCACCCGGCCGGTTGATGTCGCGTGCGTCGGCAGCCGGGCACCCAGGTGCAGGCCGTAAGCCAGCAGCATCGCGCTGGGCGGCACCTTGTCGTCCGGGGCGCGCTTCCAGTCAAAGCCGCTGCGCGCCACGATCACCACCTCGTCGCCATCGTGAACCACCACGGAAAACGATTCCCGCGTCTGCAGCGCCAGCCGGTTCAGGATCGGCTGGACTGTACGCGGCAGCCGCGCTGTCGCCAGGTAGCTGCCCGAAAAGCGCAGCACCTTGGCCGCCAGCCAGAAATAACTGCCGTCGGTTTCCAGGTAGCCCAGGTGTGTCAGCGTCAGCAGATGGCGCCGGGCTGCGGCGCGGGTCAGGCCCGCCCGCTCGGCGGCCAGCGTGGCGTTCAGGCGCTGGCGCTGGGTGTCAAAGCTCTCCAGCACCGCCATGCCCTTGGCCATGCCTTCGATCTTGTCGGCCTTGGCAATCGCAAAGGCGCGGGGCGCGGGCA
>JAPLPS010000224.1 GCA_026400075.1 Polaromonas sp. | reverse complement strand
GGTCACCTCGAACACCTCGCGCATCACCGCCGCAATGAACGGGATGATCAAGATGGCCAGGATGATCCCAGCCGACAGGATGCCGATGACGACTGGCGGTCCGGAAAACATCGCACCCAGATAAGGCACGCCGCTGAACAGACTTTGCAGCGGCTGCTGCACATAGGTGGCCAGAATCGGGCCAAACACCAGCAGCCCCCACATGCCATAGACGATGGACGGCACGGCAGCGAGCAGCTCAATCGCCGTTCCCAGCGGGCGCTTGAGCCAGGCAGGCGACAGTTCCGTCAGGAACAGCGCAATGCCAAAGCTCACCGGCACCGCAATCAGCAGGGCAATAATGGAGGTAGCCAGCGTGCCGTAAATCATCACCAGACCGCCGTACTCGTCCTTGACGGGATCCCAGACGGTGCTGGTCAAAAAGCCGGTGCCGTATTTGCTGATCGCGGGCCAGGCGCCTACCACCAGCGAAGCCAAAATGGCCAGCAGCAGGCCCATTGTCAGCAGCGCAGCGCCCAGAGCAACCCAGCCGAAAATTCGGTCTGGCCAGGAACTGCGCCGCATCGGCTTCACGGGAGGAGGATTGGTCATGGCACGTCCGGTCACTTTTGCCGGGAATTCAAAAGCGGCCCGGCTTGCCGGAAGTGTAGAGGACACGAAATAAACCTCCAATATTTTCAGAACGAGTGGTTAACCGATGTGGGCTGAGGGCTTACTTGTAAGCGATGGCTTTGCCGGACGTATCCTTGATGGCGCTCCAGGACTGCTCGATGATGGTTTTCACAGCGGCAGGCATGGGCACGTAGTCCAGTGCATCAGCGGTCTGGTCGCCATTTTTGTAGGCCCAGGAGAAGAACTTCAGCGTGGAGGCAGCCTGCTCAGGCTTGTCCTGCGCTTTGTGCATCAGGATGAAGGTTGCGCCGGTCAGGGGCCAGGCATCCTTGCCAGGCTGCTCGGTCAGAATCTGGTAGAAGCTCTTGGCCCATTGGGCGCCAGCAGCAGCGGCCTTGAAGGCCGTGTCATCAGGAGAGACAAAATGGCCGTCGGCATTTTTCATCTGGGCAAAGGTCAGCTTGTTTTGCTTGACGTAGGCATATTCCAGGTAGCCGATTGAGTTAGGCAGGCGGCCGACAAATGCAGCCACGCCCTCGTTGCCCTTGCCGCCCGCGCCGACAGGCCAGTTCACGGCTGTGCCTTCGCCGACCTTGGTTTTCCACTCGGTGTTGACCTTGCTCAGGTAGTTGGTGAAGATGAAGCTGGTGCCCGAACCATCGGCGCGGCGCACCGGGGCGATAGCGGCATCAGGCAAAGCCAGGCCGGGGTTCAGCGCCTTGATGGCGGGATCAGTCCACTGGGTGATCTTGCCCAGGTAGATGTCGCCGAGCACCTGACCGGTCAATTTCAGCTGGCCGGGAGCAATGCCCTTGATATTGACAACCGGCACCACGCCGCCGATGACAGCGGGGAACTGCACCAGTTCTTTTTTGGCCAGCTCGTCATCCTTGAGCGGCATGTCGGAAGCGCCGAAATCGACGGTTTTGGCTTCAATCTGACGGATGCCAGCGCCCGAACCAACCGACTGGTAGTTGATCTTGATGTTGGTGGCCTTGTTGTAATCGGCTGCCCATTTGGCATACAGCGGCGCTGGAAAAGTCGCGCCCGCGCCGGTGACGTTCTGCGCCGCTGACAAAGTAGCCAGAGACATCAGGGCCGTACCAAGCGTTACGGTCATGGAAGCTTTGAATGTGGATTTCATCAGGGCACCTTCAGGTTATTAAAAAATATGCCGTCACTTTAAAAGCCTTATATGACAGGGTCATGACATCCAGCGGGTAACACTGGTGACTGTCACACAAGCTTCAAATCTTTGACGCGCAGCGGTCATACCGCACTTTTACGCTGGACGCTGTTGTCATCAGGGAGATTTCCATGCACAAGCGTCCTGTTTCATTCGTCACTGCCACCAGTCGCTGCCAATGGCTGCAACAGGTGGGTTTGCTCACGGCCTGCGCTGCCACCCCCAGTTGGGCGCAGCACAACAAGTCAGCCTCACCTGCCACACGCGGCAGTGTCGTGGTGGCGCAATGTGTTGATTTTTCGCAAACACAGCAGGATGTGTCCAAGGATTTCCTGATCGGTGCGCGCGCCGCCTGGCAAGACATCAACCTGCACGGTGGCATCGGTGGCCGACAGGTCGAGCATCTCGTGCTGGAAACCAACGGCACGCCCGCCAGTCTGCACGCCGCGCTGGAGCCGGTCAAAAACAACCCGGCCTGCATCGTGCTGTCCGGCAGCGTCGGCGACCAGCTGGCCAGCCAGTTGCTGGCCCTGTCGCACAACAACGAGCTGACCATCGCCCATGCGGCCCCCTGGCTGCAAAACGCCAGCCTGGAAATCGACAGCAAAACCTTTCCGATCTTTGCCGCACGCCAGGAGCAAATTTCCCACGCGCTGAAAAATCTCTCCATCATCGGCACCAAAACGCTGGGAGCTGTGTATGCCAGCCCCCAGATCCACGCCGCCTACCATGCAGAGGTCGCGCGCATTGCCGCAGACCTGCGCCTGGAGCTGGTGTCCTACCAGGCCACGAACGACCTGCAGTCGCTTGGCCAGAAGCTCACCGCCGAGACGCCTGCGGTGATCCTGTTTATCGGCGGCACGCCCGAGCTGGCCCAGTTCACGCAAGGCCTGGAAAAGCAATCCCGCCAGCGCTACATCGTGGCCCTGGCCGATGTCAACCTGAAAACCCTGATGCAGATGGGGGCGTCGCGCAACATCCCGGTCACCGCCACCCAGCCGGTGCCGCTGCTCAACTCCCGCCTGCCCGTGGTCAGGCAGTACCGCGAAACGCTGGCACGGCTGTTTGACGAAGCCCCTACGCCGCTGAGCCTGGCCGGGTTTATCGCCGCCCGCTACACCTATGAAGTGCTCAGTGAGGTAGAAGGCCCGCTGACACGCCAGACGGCGCTGAGCGCCTTTCAGCGGCGCGCCAACCTGGATGTGGGGGGAATTCGCATCAGCTTTAACCCGGCGCGCCGCAGCAGCACCTACGTCACGCAAAGCATGCTGACATCCGACGGCCGACTCATTGGCTGAGCCGCTGGCATGCGGGTGCGGGTGCGGGTGCCACATCGGAGTGCTATGCTGGCCGATCCCCCGAACAACAGACTCAGACATGCAAAACGGACTTCTTCTCGCCGCTGTGGACCTGGGCTCCAACAGCTTTCGCCTTGAAATTGGCCGCCTGGACCACGGCCGTATTCACCGAACCGAATACCTCAAGGAAACCGTCCGCCAGGGCAATGGCCTGGATGCCGAGCGCAACCTGAGCGCCGCAGCCATGCAGCGCGGCTGGGATTGCCTGGCGCGCTTTGGCGAACGGATCAAGGGGTTTGACAAAACCCAGGTTCGGGCCGTGGCCACCCAGACGCTGCGCGAGGCGCGCAACCGGGATGAATTCCTGACCCGCGCCCAGAGCATCCTGGGTTTCCCGATTGACGTGATTTCAGGCCGCGAAGAAGCACGGCTGATTTACCAGGGCGTGGCCCACATGCTGCCCCAGTCGGATCAGCGCCGCCTGGTGGTCGATATTGGCGGTCGCTCGACCGAATTAATTCTCGGCCAGAACCTGCAATCGCAGACGCTGGAGTCCTACCGCATCGGCAGCGTCGCCTGGTCGATGAAATATTTTCCGGATGGCCAATTCAGCACGCGCGCTTTTGAAGTGGCCGAAATTGCCGCCAAAGCCGTGCTCGATGAAGCCGCCACTCTTTACCGCCCTGACACCTGGGACGCCGCCTACGGCTCCTCAGGAACCATAGGCGCCGTCGGCGAAGTGCTGACGGCCGCTGGCTGGCCTGCGGGCGAGCTGACCCGCGCAGGCCTGGACTGGCTGCTGGAGCGCCTGCTGAAAGCGCAATCGGCCGACCGGCTCAAACTCGACGGCATCAAGGAAGAGCGGCGCGCCGTGATCGGCGGCGGCATCAGCGTGCTGCGGGCCATTTTTGACCTGCTCGGCATTGATCGGATGGAAGCGGCCCAAGGCGCGCTGCGTCATGGCGTGCTCTACGACCTGCTCGACCGAGAGCATGAACTGACGGACTTGCGCGCCGCCAGCGTGCAGCGTCTGGCACACAATTTTCAGACCGATGTGGCCCAGTCCGGGCGGCTCAGCCAGGTCGCCCAGCACCTGTTCCAGATGGCCGGTGCGGGCCTGCCCGCCGCCGAACTCGAACGCTCGGGGCGCAAGCTGGCCTGGGCGGCGCAGCTGCATGAAATCGGCTGCCAGATTTCACACAGCGACTACCACAAGCATGGCGCCTATATTCTGGACAACGCCGATGCCGCCGGTTTCGCCGTGCATGAACTGCATCGCCTGAGCCTGCTGGTGCTCGGCCATCGCGGCAAGCTGCGCAAGCTCGATGCCGATTTTGAAGATCGCCTGTTCGTGCAGCAACTGCTGTGCCTGCGCCTGGCCGTGATCCTGTGCCACGCCCGCTGCGAGCCCGACCTGCAAGGCCTGACGCTGGAAACCGACGCCGAACCGGGCCGACGCTTTGTACTCGGCTGCCGACCCGGCTGGGCCCAAGCCTTTCCCCAGTCAGCCCATCTGCTGCGCGAAGAAATGCTCGCC
>JAPLPS010000310.1 GCA_026400075.1 Polaromonas sp. | reverse complement strand
CCGCCGGTGCCCACG
Source organism: Polaromonas sp. (assembly GCA_026400075.1). Classification (GTDB taxonomy): domain Bacteria; phylum Pseudomonadota; class Gammaproteobacteria; order Burkholderiales; family Burkholderiaceae_C; genus Polaromonas. The sequence continues at coordinate 2,161 of JAPLPS010000310.1, read as the reverse complement.
CCGGAGACAAAGATGTCGATCTCGCCATCGGTGTCCTGCCAGATTTCGGGGCCGGTGGTGGCTTCGTGAACCGCCGGATTCGCCGGGTTCTTGAACTGCTGCAGCAGCACGTATTTCGGATCGCTGGCGGCAATTTCCTCGGCCTTGGCAATCGCGCCTTTCATCCCTTTGGCGCCCTCGGTCAACACCAGTTTGGCGCCGTAGGCCAGCAGCAGCTTGCGCCGCTCCAGGCTCATGGTGTCGGGCATCGTCAGCGTGATCGGGATGCCGCGCGCGGCCGCGACAAACGCCAGCGCAATGCCGGTGTTGCCGCTGGTCGGCTCGACGATTTCCTTGCCCAGCCCGAGCAGGCCGTGCTGCTCGGCGTCCCAGATCAGCGCCGCGCCGATGCGGCATTTGACGGAAGCGGCCGGGTTGCGGCCCTCGATTTTGGCCAGCACCGTGGCTTTGGCGCCCCCGGTGATGCGCCCGAGCTGAACCAGCGGCGTGCGTCCGATGGACTGCGAGTTGTCGGCGTAAATGGTGGACATGAGAAGACTCCTTTTGAGACTTGTGAGACTTGTTGACTGGCGATGAACGGTGCGGTGAAGGCGCTCTTGCGCTGTCAATCCTGGACCCAGGGCAGGCCGTGAAAGCGCCAGCCATCGCCATGACCCCGGTGCTGCTGCGCATCGATTTCGCCCTCAAAACCTTCAAACACGTTGAACGCGTGCTCGAATCCAGCCCTGGCCGCCGCTTCGGCCGCCAGCGCCGAACGCTTGCCGCTGCGGCACAGCAGCAAAATCACCGCGCCCTTGCCCACCCGCGCTTCGAGTTCGCGCACAAAGCGCGGATTGCGTGTCAGGCTGGTGCTGGTGGCCCAGGCGACATGCAGGCTGCCGGGCACATGGCCGACGAACTTGCGCTCTTCTGTGGTGCGCACATCGACCAAAATGGCGTCGCCGTCGGAAAACAGCTTCCACGCGTCCAGCGGCGAGACGCCACCGGCATAAGGCAGCTTGCTGGACTGGGCCTGACGGCTGGCCACCGCCAACTCGGGCGGCAGGGTTGGGACATCGGCATCGGTGTTCATGGCTTCTCTCTCCTGGGAAAAATTGAGTGCGTTTGACGTTCTTAAGCGCTGCAAAGCGGTCTAAAGACAGCCGTTTTCGTGGGTCGCCATGAAATGTAAAAGCCAAAAAACCGGAATCCAACTACCGAATAATTGATAGCTCAACACGAAACTATCTATTGACAGGCACACCAGCCGCTCTGGCCGGGGTCTTTTCATAGGGAAAACGTATAAATCTTTAAGTTATGCATGATCAGCTCAAAGGATAGTTTAGTAATTAACAACTGAAAATTCGGTAGTTCCCATTTGCTGCATTGCCTTCCAAAATTCGCTCCATCGCCACTTTGTAACGAACTCAGGAAACCCCATGCGTACACACCGCCGTCTTTTCAATGTCGCCATCGCCACCGTTCTGGCTGGCGCCGCTCTGGGCGCCAGCGCCCAGCAGCCGCCCGTGAACCTGCTCAACGTGTCTTACGACCCGACCCGTGAGCTGTATGTCGAGTTCAATGCCGCTTTTGCCAAACAGTGGAAAGCCAAGACCGGCCAGGACGTGAGCATCAAACAATCGCACGGCGGCTCAGGAAAGCAGGCCCGCTCAGTCATTGACGGCCTGGACGCCGACGTGGTCACGCTGGGCCTGGCCGGCGACATCGACGCGCTAGCCAACAACGGCGGCTGGGTCTCCAAGGACTGGCAGAAAAAGCTCCCGCACAACTCGGCGCCTTACACCTCGACCATCGTGCTGGTGGTGCGCCAGGGTAACCCCAAGGGCATCAAAGACTGGAATGACCTGGTCAAGCCCGGCGTGAGTGTCATCACCCCCAACCCCAAGACCTCGGGCGGCGCCCGCTGGAACTACCTGGCCGCGTGGGAATACGCCAAGCGCAAGCTCGGCAGCGACGCCCAGGCCAAGGACTTCGTCACCAAGCTGTATGCCAATGTGCCGGTGCTCGACACCGGCGCACGCGGCTCGTCGATCACCTTTGCGCAGCGCAACCAGGGCGATGTGTTCATCTCCTGGGAAAACGAGGCGCACCTGCTGGAAAAGGAATTCGGCAGCAAGGTCGATATCGTTTACCCGTCACTGAGCATTCTGGCCGAGCCACC
>JAPLPS010000245.1 GCA_026400075.1 Polaromonas sp. | reverse complement strand
CACCTGCTGACGCTGGGCTTCGTCAAGGTCATCAGCGACCAGGGCGTGCTGGAGCGCGCACTCAACAGCGTGGCCCGCACCGCGATGCGCAACAGCCTGGACGGTGGCAGCGATTTGTAGGCGCGGTGGCGTTTGAGCGCGGCAGGCGTCAGGCGTCAGGCCTGCCCGGCGGCAAAACCGCGCAGAAATTCACTCAATCCCGGCGCCGCTTCGAGCTTCGCTGCCAGCACCGCTGCCTGCTGCAGATCCCGGCTGCTGCCCAGGTTGGTTTGCAGGGCCAGCGCCTGCTGCTGCCAGCGTTGGGCGCGGCGCTTTTTCAGCAGCGGCGCCAGTGTCTCCAGGCTGTAGCGCATGCGCTTGGCCAGAATCCGGGCGCGGTGCTGGCTGTCGGGCTGGCTCAGGTCTTGCAGCGCGATTTTGAGCTTTTCATGCAGGCGGGCGCTGCGCTTTTTGGCCCAGCGGCGCAGGGACGGCAGCGGTTTGGCCTTTGCCTGGGCTGTTGCCTTCGGTGCGGGCGCGGCAGGCGCGGCAAGCGCGGCCAGTGCTGGCCCGCTTTCCAGCCACTGGGTGATCGCCAGCAGGGCGGCGCCTGCCGCTGGCGTCTGCAGCGCGTAACGCACGGCCGTGCGCTGCAGGCGGGACGATTCGGTGATCAGTTCCTGCAGGTTTTGCCAGTGATTTTCGCGGCTGGCGTCTGCGGCCGTGTAGGCCTGCGCCAGCGGCGGCAGCGTGTCGGTGCTGGCCACATCCAGGTCGCGCAACTCGCCCAGCAGCGTCAGCAGCGTGTGCAGCGGCTGCAGGGACGGCAGCGCCTCGGGATTCAGGGCGGGCAGAAACAGCCGCAAAGCGGTTCTGAAACGCCGCCAGCCGACTCTGGCCTGGTGCACCACTTCCGGCTCGTCTGAGGCGCGCAATGCCTGCAAGTTGCTGGTGAACTGGCAAAAGGCCTCGCGCAGCACCGATTGCGCGGCCTCGCCCAGACTCTGGTGCGGCGTCAATTTTGGCGGCCGGGCGCGCAGCGGCTGGTGCAGCTCGCCCCGCGCCAGCGCGTAACCGCGCACGGCCTTGCTGCGCGTCTCGGGCAGCACGGCGATGCTGCGCGCAATCTGCCGGGCCAGATCAAACAGCGCGGCGGGCTGGCCCGCCAGCAGTTCCAGCTCCAGCTCGCACAGCGGCGCTAGGTTGCCGCCCGCCTCAATCTGGCCGATGTCCAGCGCCACCTCAATGAGGCTGCCGTCGCGTCTGCGCACAGTCCAGCAGGTGCGCTCGAAAATCGTCACAAAGCAGGGCGCCAGCGTCTGAAACAGTGCGCCATCGGGGTCCAGGTCAAGCCACGGCGTGGCCTGCAGCGCCTGACGCTCCAGCGTCGGCCCGTGTACGCTGCTTTCCCACTCGCCGCGCTGGCTTAGCGCCGAGTCGCTGCGCCCGCCGGTCTTCAGGGTCTGCAGCCAGACCGGATCTTCGGTGCTGCCGGTGCGCCGCAGCCGCAGCGCAATGCGCTCGCGGTTCAGGCGCTGGTCGGGCGTGTCGTAGTAGATGTTGTGCAGATGCTGCTGCGTGGCCGGGTGGCGCGCCAGCGCGGGTACACGCGCCAGCCGCTTGCGCAGGCTGGCCAGATTCGTGCCGGGCAGCGCCAGCTTGAGTTCGATTTCTTGGGGTTGGCGAATGCCTGTGTCTGGTTTCATCGCCGAAATGATGGACTGGCCGCGCCCAAAAGTCCAGCCCGCAGGCCGCCGCCGATGGCCGTTGTGCAAAGGGATACATCTCTGACACGGCCGCGCTGCGGGTTAGTGCCGCGATTTTCCTGCGGCGGCGCTCAGCTGCGGTAGCTTTGGTAAACCCGGCTGCTGCCGTCTGCCTCGATCAGCAGCACGTCATACGGGTCTTTTTTGTTGCCGTAGAGCGGCCCGTTCATGCCTGGCGAGCCGACCGGCATGCCGGGCACGACCAAGCCGATGGCCTTGGGGCGTTCTTTGAGCAGGCGCTGAATTTCGCGGGCCGGAACATGGCCTTCGACCGCGTAGCCGCCGATCTGCGCCGTGTGGCAGCCGCCCAGCGCATTCGGCACGCCCAGCCGCATCCTGGCTTCCAGGTTGCCGCCGTCGTGAACCTTGACCTGAAAACCGTTGGCCTCCAGATGCTGGATCCAGTCTTTGCAGCAGCCGCAGTTCGGGTCTTTCCAGACCTCGACCAGCGACTGCGACTGAACCGGTGGCGGGGTTTTGGTTTTGGCCATCAGGCCGGGCGCCAGCGCGGCCATGCCAGCAGCGCTGGCCAGGGTTTGGAGCAAAAATCGTCGCTTCATGGGGTTTTTCTTTCAAGAGAGTGGGGTGGTGGTTGCGGGCGTATTGCCGCGCTTGTCTGAATGGAATGGAATGAAAATTTAGCGTCCGCTGTCAGCGCGTGCCCGCTGACGGGGCCGGGTGTTGCTTGGGACGAATCAGCCCGGTTTTCAAGGTACGCTAGCCCGGCGGATTTTCGCGCCGCATCACGCCCAGCGCCCGCCCGCGTTCCAAATCCTTCATTTTTAGAAAGCTGACCGATGAAAACCTTTGCCTTCCTCTGCGCCGCCCTGGCCCTTGCCTGCGCGCCCCATGCTGCCAGCGCGCATGAACTCGGACTGAGCAAGCAGCACACCGCCTGCATCGACAAGAACGGCAACACGACGGCAGGCATGATCGAGTGCATAGGCGCGGAAGTGCAGCGCCAGGACGCCCAGCTCAACAAGGCTTACAAGGCGCTGATGGCCGAGCTGACCGGGCCGCGCAAGACGCAGCTGCAGGACACCCAGCGCCTCTGGATCAAATACCGCGACGCCAACTGCGCTTTTTACGCCGATCCGGACGGCGGAACGATGGCCCGTGTCCTCGCCAACGACTGCATGCTCAACGCCACCGCCGAGCGCGCCCGCGAGCTGGAGAGCTTTCGCCAGTGAGCCGGGCCTGCGCTGCGCTCTGCATGATTACTTGAGCAGCTCAATCGCCGTGACCACCAGCGCGCCGCCCTGGTCTTCGGCGCTGAATTTCACCTTGTCACCGGCCTTGACCTTGTCCAGCAGCGCCGGGTCTTTGACCGTGAACACCATCGTCATGCCGGGCATGTCCAGGTTTTTCAGCTCGCCGTGCTTGAGGGTGATTTTTTGCGCGGCCTTGTCGATTTTTTTCACTTCGCCGTCGCTCATTTCCGGGCTGTTGGCCTCGCTTTGCGCGGCGGGGTTGGCGACGGTTTTGACCTTGGCGGCGCCGCTCACGGCTACTGCGCCTTTCATGCCCGCGTCATAGTGGCCCGGATGCAGGCAGGCAAAGTTGACCGTGCCCGCCTGGGTGAATTTCCACAGCAGCTCGGCGCTCTGGCCGGGCGCGACGGTGAGCATGTTGTCCTCGGCGTGCTCCATGTGCGGGTGTTTTTTCATCACCTCGTAGTGCGCCTTCAGGTCTTTTTCCGTGCCCAGCACAAACTCGTGCTTGAGCTGGCCGCTATTTTTCACGACAAAGCGGATGGTTTCGCCCTGTTTGGCGTCAATGGCAGCGGGGGTGAAACGCATCGTGTCGCTCATGTCCACTTCAATGGTGCGGCTGACGTTGGCGGCGACGCCCGCTTCGCCAATGACGGCTGCTTTGGCCGGGCCGTGGTCGTGGCCGCCCGCGTGCTTTCCGGTGGCAAAAGCGGCGCTTGAACAGGCCAGCAGCGCGCAGGCGGCGAGGGTGTGGAGGGTGTTGAGGGTGTTAAGGGTGTTAAGGGTGTTAAGGGTGTTAAGGGTGGTTTTCATGAGATTTCCTTGGCTAAAAAATCAGTCGGTGAATCGGTAAATTTGTGAATTGGGGAGGATGCGTGCGGGCGCTGGCATCAATGGCCGCCGTGGCCCGAGGGCTTGCGGATTTGCACTTCGGTCTGCGTACCTGCCGCACCTGCCGTGCCTGAAGAGGCGGGCGCGGCTGGGCTGGCCTGCATGCGCACCGGATCGGGCAGCGCGCCGCCCGTCCATTCAAAGGCGCGGGTGCCCGCTGGCGGCTGGTACCAGCCAGGGTTTTTGTAGTCGCCGGGTTTCTGGTCTTTGCGCACTTTCAGCACGCTGAACATGCCGCCCATTTCGACGCCGCCGTAAGGGCCGGTGCCGGTCATCATCGGCGCGGTGTTTTCCGGGATGGCCATTTCCATCGCGCCCATGTCGGCCATGCCGCGCTCGCCCATCACCATGTAGCCGGGCATGGCTTTTTGCAGCTTGCCGACCAGGCCCCGGTGGTCCACGCCAATCGTCGTCGGAATCGCGTGGCCCATCGCGTTCATCGTGTGGTGGCTCTTGTGGCAATGAAACGCCCAGTCGCCTTCCTCGTCGGCGAGGAACTCAAACTGGCGCATCTGGCCGACAGCCACATCGGTGGTGACTTCGGGCACGCGCGCGGCCAGCGGCCACGGCCCGCCGTCGCTGCCGGTCACTTTGAACTCGTGGCCGTGCAGGTGCATCGGGTGGTTGGTCATCGTCAGGTTGCCGATGCGCATGCGCACCTTGTCGCCCTGGCGCACGTTGAACGTGTCGATGCCGGGAAACACGCGGCTGTTCCAGGTCCACAGGTTGAAGTCGGTCATCGTCATGATCTTGGGCGTCATGCTGCCGGGGTCAATGTCGTAGGCGCTGAGCAGGAAGACAAAATCACGGTCCACTTCTTCAATCAGCGGGTGTTTGGCTTTGGGGTGCGTGACCCAAAAACCCATCATGCCCATCGCCATCTGCGTCATTTCGTCGGCGTGCGGGTGGTACATAAAGGTGCCTGGGCGCCGCGCCACGAATTCATAAACGAAAGTTTTGCCGACGCCGATGGACGGCTGCGTCAGGCCGGAAACGCCGTCCATGCCGTTGGGCAGGCGCTGGCCGTGCCAGTGGACGCTGGTGTGTTCGGGCAGCCGGTTGGTGACGAAGACGCGCACGCGGTCGCCTTCGACGACTTCAATCGTCGGGCCGGGGCTCTGGCCGTTGTAGCCCCACATGTGCGCCTTGAAGCCGGGCGCCATCTCGCGCACTACCGGCTCGGCGACGAGGTGAAATTCCTTCACGCCGTTGTTCATGCGCCAGGGCAGCGTCCAGCCGTTGAGCGTGACGACGGGGTTGTAAGGCCGTCCGCTGGAGGGCACCAGCGGCGGCGCGGTGTCGGCGCCGGTCATGGTGACCGGCTCGGGCAGGGCGGCCAGCGCCACGCGGCTGACGGAGGCGGCGGCGACGGCGGTCATGGCCGCGCCGCTAAAAAAATTGCGTCGATTCATGGGGAAATTCCTGGAATTTTGTTCTTGGGCCGGGGTGGTTTAAATGCCCGACTTAATGCCCGGCAGCGCTGGTGGCGGCTTCGCCGGAAGGGCTGGGGCTGGAAGTCGGCGCAGCCGACAGCGCCACCGGCGCACCGGCCAGCAGCGTTTGCAAATCGGCCTCGGCGAGCCAGAAATCGCGCTGGGCCTCCATCGCGCTGCTGGCGGCCTGCGCCTGCGCCCGGCTGTCGGCGAGCAGGTCGAAGACGCTGAGCAGCATGCCGTTGTAGCGCAGCGTGATTTCGTCGTTGATGAACTGGCGCAGCGGCAGCACTTCGCTTTGGTAGTGGCGCGCCACGTCGTAAGTGCTGCGGTAGTTGTTGTAAACCTGCCGGGCCTGGCTGCGCGTGCCCACGGCCAGCGCGCGCACGGCGGCGGCTTCGCCCATCGCGTCCCAGAGCGCGTCGGCGCTGGCCGGGCGTGGCTGGCTGGCCTGCTGGAGTTGCCACTGGCTGCGCGCCAGACGCAGATTCGTCGCCTCGCGCAGCGCCCGGTTTTCAATATCGGGCAGCTCTTGCGGCTGGGGCGGCAGCGCGGGCAGTTCGGTCGGCAGCGCAAAGCGGGTTTGTTCGCCCCACAGGCCGAGCGTGACGATGAGCTGTTCACGCGCATTGAAGGCGGCTTGCTGCGCTTTGGCCAGTTGCAGCGTGGCGTCGGACAGCGCGAGCTGGTTTTTGGCCTGCTGCAGCTTGCTGATATTGCCTGCCTGCGCCATGCGCCGGGCCAGATCGCCTGCGGCCAGCGCGGTTTCCTGCGCCTGCTGCAAGGCGGCGGCGCTCTGGGCGGCGGCGACGGCGCTGATCCACGCCTTGCGCGCCTGCGCCGACAGCAGCGTCAGCTCTTGCAGCGCCTTCAGTTTGGCCGGGCTGGTGTTGAGCGCCGCGTCGGAAATGCCGACGCCAGCGCCCGCCAGCGCCGCCTGCCAGCCGGGGTTGTTCAGCAGCGCAATGCGCACGGCGGCTTCGGCGCTCAGCGGCGCTTTCAGCAGCGCGTTGATTTGCGCTGACGCATCGGCGCCGGGGCGGGGCAGCGGCACGGGGCCGCTCAGGCCGACGATTTTGCCGTTGGCCAGCTGCGCCAGACCGGTTACGCCGCCATCGAGGGCGGGCGCGGCCAGCGCGTGGCTAGAGAGAAAAGCCAGCGCCAGCGCGGCGGCGGCGCCCAGACGCTGCGCCGGGGTGGCGGGTGAGTTGAAAAAGGGTGTCATGGTTGTGCGCTTCAGCGGGTGGATGGGCTGGCTTGGCTGGCGGAAGGGGGCGGGCTGGCTGGCGTGGCTGGAGGGGCGCTTTCGGCGGCCTGGGGCTGGACCTTTTCCGATGCTTTGCCGGGCGCTTTTTCCTGCGCCCGCTCCCACTTCAACAGGTCGGCGTGACCGCGCGGGAACTGGCCGACGATGGCGTTGGATGTTTTCCAGTCCACGCTGGTTTGCTCGACCCCGGCGGGCAGATCGGCAAAGGCCGAGCGGTGCAGCGCGGGCGGCACCGGCGTGTCGGGGCTGGCCGCCTGCGCGGTCGGCTGCGGGTCCAGCGTCGGGTAAAGGGCGGCGGCCTGCGCCGGGGCGAAGCCAGAAGCGGCAGGCAGGGCCAGCGCCGCCAGCAGCGCCAGCCGGTTGGACATGAAAGGGATGTTCACAAAAATCTCCTGAAATACGAGCGGGGACGCTGCGGGGCAGCGCCAATGGCAGGCAAGTACAGACCCAGTACGGGCCTGAGTGTCAGGAAATCGGTGGTTTTTGGCCGGGCGCGGCGTCGGCGCTGGCAAAGCGGGCGGCTGGGGCGGGCGGCTGCGCGCGCGGGTTGAACGCCGCGCTGGGGCGGGTGGCGGGCGGAATCAGCGCCACGCCGTGGCAGGCCTGACAGGCGTCGCAGGATTGGCAGTGGGGGGAGGCTGCCGGGGAGTTGTCATCGGGGGCTGTGTGTTCGGCGCAGTCGTGTGTCATCGCCTGTTCTGCGTCGGGCGCTGCTTTGTGCGCGGCTTTGTGCGCGGCTTGGGGCGCGGCGCTCATAGGCGCGACGTCGGGCGTCATTGGCACGGACATTTGCATGGCCATGACCGATGGCTGGGCGTGCTGCAGCGGCGCCAGCGCCATGCTGTTCGCCATCGCGTCGCCCGTCCAGCCGCGCAAAAGCAGCAGGGCGATCATCAGGGCGAAGAACAGGGGGCGCATGGGTGAATGATAGGCGGTGGCGGGGAAAGTTCCCATTGGGGTTGGGTTTTTAGGGGGGGGCAGGTCGTATCAAATACGCGAAGGTATTCCATTAGTGGAGAATGACAGCTTAACCAGAGGAGGGATTTCCGTGAACATTGTTTTCGCAAACCGCACAGATAAGAAAGACTTCGTTGTTAATGAGATTGAGCGGCTCGGGGTTCCTGACCGGGACATCTACATCGCGGTCGCTTTCTTCACGGAGTCAAGCGTGATTAAACGGCTGATCGAAAAAAAATGCCGCGTGCAGATGGTAGTTCGCCTTGGTTTTCCAACGAGTCCACGAGCCCTTGAGGAGGTGATGGCGTTGCCCGGCGTGCAATTACGGGTCTATACAGCGCGCAGCTTCCACCCCAAGCTCTATATCTTCGGCGACGAGGTGGCGCTTGTCGGATCAGCCAATCTCACACACGCTGCGATCTGGTCTAACCAAGAGGTTGTTGTCCGCGTAGATGCCGAGGATGACCGCTTCGCGGAGCTCGCTTCCGTGTTCGACGATTATTGGGACGGAGCGGAAGTGCCAACCGCCGCTCAGTTGAAGCTCTACAAGGAGCTTTACGTGAAGTTCGAGAAGTACGACGACGCAGCCGATGCTATTGCGCGCGACGCAGCCGAGAAGCTTGGCAACACAGCCCCTGCCAACATCAACCGAGGAGAGAAGAAACGCGGGACGCAATCGCTTTTCCTCTCGCATTTCGGCAAGGCTTATCAGGAAGGAGTCGCCGCTTTCGAGGTGGTGCGCAAGGTTTACCAAGCCAGCGGCTATCGCAAGGTGGACGAGGCGGATATTCCTCTGCGGCTTGAGATTGACTCGTTTATCAGCTTCGTGCGTGAGAAGGAGGCCACCGGTGAATCATGGGAGCTAGCCCCGCTACGGACGCCAGTCGAGCAGGAGCTTTTGATTCAAAATTTGATCGAACGTTGGAAGGCGACGGAGTGGTCTTACTTTGAGGACAAAATCGTAGGTGAAACCTATCCGCGACTCAAGCGTGTGTTCGCTTCCCGCGAGTCCATCATGGCCGCTGACGACGGTGATCTGTTCGATGGCCTTGCGACGTTGCATTCTTTTCACGATAGATACCGCTTCTTCAACGGTGGTTTGCCGAGTTGGAGGAAAGCATTTCCGACTTACAACGACCCAAAGCGCACGAGGGAGACGTTGGTTTACTTGGTCTTCGGTGAGGGTGATATTGTGGAGCGCATGGCCAATGTTATTTTCGACCCTCGCTACAAACTCCAAGAGTTCGGAAAAGCGAACGTGCAAGAACTCGTCGGCTGGTGTAACCAAGAGGAACTGCCGATTATCAACGGCAGGACGACCAAGGTTTTGCGATTTTTTGGGTCGAAGGTGGTTCAGGTTAAATGATGATGAAGGCTCAACATTTAACGCCAAGATAGAAAAGTCGAGAAGACTTACCCCACCAAATACAAAGCCACACGGTCACTTGTCCAGGTCGCCACGCCGGTGCCGAAAAAGTCGGCGTCTTCTGTCCACACCGGGCAACCTATCGTCATCGCGCAGGCCAGAACCGGCCAGTCATCGGCATCGCGCATGGCGATTCGCTGAAGGGCTTGCTGCTGCAAACCGGCATAAACAGCCAGTTCGAGCGGGCGAACAACGGATTCAAGGGCATCGAGAACTTTCATGGCTGCTGCGCTGTTGACGCCGCGTTTCTCCAGCAGGGCCGGAAGGTACTTGCGGGCGTCGGCGTAGGCCACGTCAGGCGCAAAGAATTTGACGCTGCCCGCATGGTCAATCAGCAGTTCCCGAACCCGCTTTCCCAGCACGGCCCGAATCAGGATATTGGCGTCCAGAACGATGGCTTTATGGCTCATACCGCCGCAGCCTTCGGTTTTTTGCGGGGGCTGGCCTGCTGGCGGACTGCCTTGAATTCAGCGACGACTTCTTCCGCATTGACGCTTTGGGCTGCCAGCAGGCGATCCAGCGTTTTGCTAGCTTTCTTCAGGGCGGCGATGTGGGCATCGGCCTGGCCTTGCGTGGGGATGAAGTAGCCGACGGTCTGGCCGTGGCGGGTCACGGCCACGGGCGTGCTGGAGGCAATGAACTCCGCAATGCCTGCGCGAAATTCCCGGATGCCGACTTTGGTGGGTTCCATGAGGCGCCTTTTGGTGTGTGATGAAAAATTGTGAATCTTAGTGTACACAATTCTTCTAAAACAGCCGCTTTCAGTCCAGCTCTTTGATTTTGCGCATGCCCGCCGCTGGCCGTCCACCCCGCACCCGCTATGCTTTACCCCCATGTACTCGCACCATTTTGGCCTGACGCAGGATCCGTTTTCCATCGCGCCTGATCCGCGCTATCTTTTCATGAGTGAGCGCCACCGCGAGGCGCTGGCCCATCTGCTCTACGGCGTTGCAGGTGTGGCGGGCGTGGCAGGCGTCGGCGGCGCGGCCGGTCAGCCCGGCGCGGCCAGCGGCACCGGTGGGGGCTTTGTGCTGCTCACCGGCGACATCGGCACCGGCAAGACCACCATTTGCCGCTGCTTTCTGGAGCAGATTCCCGCCGCTTGCCATGTGGCCTATATCTTCAACCCCAAGCTGACCGTCACCGAGCTGCTGCAATCGGTGTGCGAGGAATTCCACATCACGGCGGCGGGCGCGTCCGGCCCGTCGGGCGAACCCAGCGCGCCGACGCTGAAAAACTACATCGACGCGCTGAACGCCTTTTTGCTGCGCAGCCACGCCGCCGGGCAAAGCAGCGTGTTGATCATCGACGAGGCGCAAAACCTCAGCGCCGATGTGCTGGAGCAGCTGCGCCTGTTGACCAATCTGGAAACCAACGAGCGCAAGCTGCTGCAAATCGTGCTGATCGGCCAGCCCGAGCTGCGCGCCATGCTGGAGCGCCCCGAGCTGGAGCAGCTGGCCCAGCGGGTGATTGCGCGCTTTCACCTGGACGCGCTGACCGAGGCCGAGAGCGCGCAGTACATCGGCCATCGTCTGGGCGTGGCCGGTCACGTCGGCCCGCTGCCGTTCGAGACCAAGGCGCTGCAGCGCATTCACCGCCGGGCGCACGGCGTGCCGCGCCGCTTGAATCTGCTGTGCGGGCGGGCGCTGCTGGGCGCGTGGGCCAACGGCCTGCACCGCGTCAACGCCGTCATGGTGGACAAGGCCGCCGCCGAAGTGTTCGGGCAGGACGGCGCCGGGGCTGACGCGGCGCGCCAGGCCGGGCGGCCCGCCGTTTATGCGCTGGGCGGCCTGGCGCTGCTGGCCGGGGCGGCGCTGGTGGGATTTTTGATGGGGCGCAGCCCGCCGCAGCAGGCGCTGGCGGCGGCGCCGTCGCGCTTGGCCGTTGCCGCATTGGCCTTGCCTGCCGCGTCACGGGCGGGTGTTTCTGCGCCCGGTGTGGCGGTGTCGGCGGCCAGCCCCGTTGAGGAGATTCAGGCGCTACTGGCGCAATTGCCGGGCGACATCAACGCCGCCTGGCGCGCGCTGGCGCCGGCCTGGAAACTGCCCGCCACGGACGCCGATCCCTGCCAGAGCGCCAGCGTGCAGCCCTTCCAGTGCTACCGCAGCGCCAGCCTGAGCGTGCTGCGGCTGCGCCAGCTGGGTCGCCCAGGCATCCTGACGCTGCAGGCGGATGGCGGCGCGCCGGTGTACGCCGTGCTCACCGGCCTGAGCGACCAAAGCGCGACGCTGCAGATCGCGGGCCGCCCGCATAGCGTCCGGCTGGTGTCGCTGGTGGCGCTGTGGCGCGGCGACTTTGCCACGTTCTGGCGCCCGCCGCCGGGCTACAGCCCCGGCTTGCGCGGGGACGGCGCTGGCCCGGCGCTGGCGCACCTTGGCCGTCAACTGGCGCTGCTTGACGGCGCGCCGGTGCCGCCCGTCGCAGCGCCGCCGGTGCTGGACGCGGCGCTGCGCGAGCGCATCCAGGCCTTTCAGCGCGCCCAGGGTCTGGAGCCTGACGGCCTGCCCGGCCCGATGACTTTCATGCAAATCGACAATGCCACCGACGCCGCCGCGCCGCGCCTGCAAACCAACCTGCGTTAACAAAACCATGTCTTACATCCTCGACGCCCTGAAACGGGCCGATGCCGAACGCGGGCGCGGCGCCGTCCCCGGCCTGCACACGCGCCAGATGGCGAGCCCGGCGCTTTCAGATTCACCCAGCACCGGGCGGCGCGCCGGGCTGGCTGCCGCTGCCGTGGTGGCGCTGGGCGGTATTGCTGCCGGTGTCTGGTTTTGGCAAACGTCTGCCCGTCCGGTGCAATTGGCGGCGGTGGAGCCAGCCGGGGCGCAGCCTGCCGCGCCCGCGCCGCCGTTGGCACAGCCGCCCGTCCTGGCGCCAGTGCCCGAACCCGTTACGGCGCCAGCGCCTGCACTCAAACCAGCCGCGCCCCCTGCTGCGCAAAAAACTGTGTCAAAGCCGCCGCCAGCGGCCGCCGCTGGCGTGCCTGCGCCACCGCCAAAACCCCGGCCTGATCCCGTCCCCGTCGCCAAGGCTTCTCCCGTTCCGGCGGCTCCAGCGGCTCCGTCTGCCATTCCGTTGCTCAGCGAGCTGCCCGACACCATCCGCCGTCAGCTGCCGCCGCTGGTCATCAACGGCTCGGTGTATTCGAGCAATCCGGGCCAGCGCCTGCTGCTGGTGAACAACCTGGTGCTGCCGCAAGGCGCTCAGGCCGCGCCCGAGGTGACGCTGGAGGAAATCCGCCCGAAAAGCTCGGTGTTCAGTTTCCGGGGCAACCGGTTTCAGCTGGCGCATTAGGAATCACACCTTGAAATTACCCATCACCCGCTGGCAGCCCGGCGTTCTGGCCGCTTTGGGCTCGGCTTTTTTGTTTGGCGCGGGCACGCCGCTGGCCAAATGGCTGCTCGGCCAGATGAGTCCGTGGATGCTGGCGGGCTTGCTTTATTTGGGCTCGGGCCTGGGTTTGGCGCTGTACCGGGCGTGGCGCGGCGCGGCGCGTCCCCGGCTGGCGCCGGGCGAGCTGCGCTGGTTACTGGCGGCGGTGCTGTCCGGCGGCGCGCTGGCGCCGGTGCTGCTGCTGGTCGGGCTGTCGGCGCTGCCCGCCAGTCACGCGGCGTTGCTGCTCAATGCCGAGGCGGTGCTGACGGCGCTGCTGGCCTGGTGGGTCTTCAAGGAGAACTTTGACCGGCGCATTGCCGCTGGCATGGCGGCGATTGTGGCCGGGGCGCTGGTCTTGAGCTGGCCGGTTTCTGGCGCGGGTGCGGCGGCGCCGGGCGCGCAGGCGGCCACGCTGTGGCCCGCGCTGGCCGTGCTGCTGGCTTGTTTGTTCTGGGCGCTGGACAACAATTTCACGCGCAAGGTGGCGCTGACGGACGCGTCCTGGATTGCCTGCGTCAAGGGGCTGGCGGCGGGCACGACCAATCTGGCGCTGGCCCTGCTGGGCGGCGCGGCGTTGCCGGGCGCATTTCAGATAGTGGCGGCGCTGGGCGTGGGGTTTTTGGCCTATGGCGTCAGTCTGGCGCTGTTTGTGCTGGCCTTGCGGCATCTGGGCGCGTCGCGGGCCGGGGCTTATTTTTCGACCGCGCCTTTTGTTGGCGCGCTGTTTGCGGTGCTGTGGCTGGGCGAGCCGGTCACATGGCCGTTGCTGGCTGCGGCGCTGCTGATGGGCTGGGGCATCTGGCTGCACCTGACCGAGCACCACGCGCATCCGCATCAGCACGAGGCGCTGGAGCACGAGCACCTGCACGATCACGACGACGCGCACCATGAACACCCCCATGCGCCAGCGGTTGCGGGGGCGCATTCGCACAGCCATCGCCATGAACCCCAGGAGCACAGCCACGCGCATTACCCCGACGCGCACCACCAGCACCGCCACGACGGCTGACAGCGCGAGCCTCGGTGACCATGCCGAGCGAAAGCCCGACTGTTTTGATAAACTTGCCTAGTTTAATGAGAATGATTATCATTGCTCGGTCTAGAAGTTTTT
>JAPLPS010000034.1 GCA_026400075.1 Polaromonas sp. | reverse complement strand
TTTTCTCTTTGCTTTTCAGCAAAGAAATTTGGCGACCCTACGGGGATTCGAACCCCGGTACCTACCGTGAAAGGGTAGTGTCCTAGGCCTCTAGACGATGGGGTCTTAACCTGGAAACTTTCTCAAAAAAACCCTTGCATCTCACCGAGTTGCAAGGGCTTCAATACTGGCGGAGCGGACGGGACTCGAACCCGCGACCCCCGGCGTGACAGGCCGGTATTCTAACCAACTGAACTACCACTCCTGGTAGCTAGCGTTTACTCTTGCGAGTCAAGTGCTAGCAACTTGTGCTTTTTCTCTTCGCCTTGCAGCGAAGAAATTTGGCGACCCTACGGGGATTCGAACCCCGGTACCTACCGTGAAAGGGTAGTGTCCTAGGCCTCTAGACGATGGGGTCTTAACCTGGAAACTTCAAAAAACTTTTCGACTTGGTGGAGGTAACCGGGATCGAACCGATGACCTCTTGCATGCCATGCAAGCGCTCTCCCAACTGAGCTATACCCCCCTTGGCTGCCAATTAATCAATTTCAATTAACAACCTGTCGAGCCTCAAATTATAGCGACATTTTTTAGCTTTTGCCACTTTTTGAAAATTAATTCAATTTAGCGATCACTTTTTCCCGCGCCATCAGCGCCAGGATGGCGTCGAGCGACGGCGTCTGCGGCGTTCCCATGATCAGCACACGCACCGGCATGGCCAGTTGCGGCATCTTCAGGCCGGTCTCGGCCAGCACCTGCTTGATGGCGGCGGCAATGCCCGCCTTGCTCCATTCGCACTCGGCCAGCGCCTGCGCCAGCTTGGCCAGCGCGGGGCGCACGGCGTCGGTGACATGGGTGGCAACGTCCTGCGCGCTGGGCTCGGCGCCAGTGACCAGCAATTTGATCCAGCCCGCCAGCTCAACCAGTGTGCTGCAGCGATCCTTGAACAGCCCGCAGCCGCGTGCCAGCCAGTCGGCGTCCACGTCGCTCACGCCCTGCTCGGCCAGAAACGGCTGAACCAGTTCCGCCAGCTTGTCGTCCGCCGTGGCTTTCAAATGCTGGGCGTTGACCCAGCGCAGTTTGGCCTCGTCAAATTGCGCTGCGCTCTTGCCGAGGTGATCGAGGTTGAACCACTGCAAAAACTGCTCACGGCTGAAAATCTCGTCGTCGCCGTGGCTCCAGCCCAGACGCGCCAGGTAGTTGACCATCGCGTCGGGCAGGTAGCCTTCGGCGGCGTATTGCGTGACGGGCTTGGCGCCGTTGCGCTTGCTCATCTTCTCGCCCTGCTCGTTCAGCACGGTCGGCAGATGGGCATAAACCGGCACTTCCTTGCCTAGGGCGCGGAAGATGTTGATCTGGCGCGGCGTGTTGTTCACATGGTCGTCGCCGCGAATCACATGGGTGATCGCCATGTCCATGTCATCGACGACAACGCAGAAGTTGTACGTCGGCGTGCCGTCGGGCCGGGCAATCACCAGATCGTCCAGCTCGTCGTTGCTGATCTCGATGCGGCCCTTGACCTTGTCTTCCCAGACGACGGAGCCGCCTTGCGGGTTTTTAAAGCGCAGCACCGGCTGCACACCTTCGGGAATCGCGGGCAGCGTCTTGCCCGGCTCGGGGCGCCAGGTGCCGTCGTAGCGCGGTTTTTGTTTGGCGGCCATCTGCGCTTCGCGCAGCGCGTCGAGTTCGGCCACGCTCATGTAGCACGGGTAAACGTGACCGGCGGCGACCATTTCAGCCAGCACTTCCTTGTAGCGGTCCATGCGCTGCATCTGGTAGAACGGGCCTTCGTCGTGGTCCAGGCCGAGCCAGCGCATGCCTTCGAGAATCACATCGACGGCGATCTGGCTGGAGCGCTCCACGTCGGTGTCTTCGATGCGCAGCACAAAATCGCCGCCGGTGGCGCGGGCAAAGGCCCACGGGTACAGCGCCGAGCGGATGTTGCCCAGGTGAATAAAGCCCGTCGGCGACGGGGCAAAGCGGGTGCGTGTTTTAGGTGTGGTCATGCCAGCGTGTCCAATCCTCGTGCGAGGTCTGCTTTCAAGTCGTCAATATGTTCGAGGCCCACGGCAAAGCGGATCAGGCTTTGCTTGATGCCAGCGGCCTGGCGCTGCGCTTCGGTCAAGCGCCCGTGCGAGGTCGTGCCCGGATGGGTGATGATGGATTTGGTGTCGCCCAAGTTGGTGGCAATGCTCACCACCTGCGTGCTGTTGATGACGTGGAAGGCGTTGGCGCGTGCCGTTTCCGGGTCGCCGCCGCGCACGTCGAACGACACGACCGCGCCGCCCATGCCCGACTGCTGGCGCATGGCCAGTTCGTGCTGCGGGTGCGAGGCCAGGCCGGGGTAATAGACGCGGGTTACGGCCGGGTGCGTTTCCAGCCACTGCGCAATCGCCAGCGCGCTGGCGCTTTGCGCCTGCATGCGGATGCGCAGCGTTTCCATGCCCTTCAAAACCACCCACGCATTGAACGGCGCCAGCACCATGCCAGCGGTGCGCACGATGGGCAGCAGTTTTTCGTCGATCAGCTTTTGGCTGCCGCAGACAGCGCCCGCCATCACGCGGCCCTGGCCGTCCAGATATTTGGTGCCGGAGTGAATCACCAGATCGGCGCCTAGCTCGGCAGGCCGCTGCAGCGCGGGCGAGCAAAAGCAGTTGTCCACCGCCAGCAGCGCGCCGCCCGCGTGGGCCACGTCGGCCAGCGCCCGGATGTCGCAAACTTCCGTCAGCGGATTCGTCGGCGTTTCGGCAAACAGCAGCTTGGTGTTCGGGCGCATGGCGGCTTGCCACTGCGCGATGTCGGTTTGCGAGACAAAGGTGGTTTCCACGCCGAACTTGGCAAATTCTTTGCCGAACAGGTTCAGCGTCGAGCCGAACACCGACTGCGAACACACGACATGGTCGCCCGCCCGCAGCAGGCCCATGCCCATCATCAAAATCGCGCCCATGCCGCTGGAGGCGGCAATCGCCGCCTCGGTGCCTTCGAGCGCGGCCAGCCGCTGCTCGAAAGCCGCCACTGTCGGGTTCGAGGTGCGGGCGTAGGTGAAACCTTCTTCAGTCCCGGCAAAGCGGCGCGCCGAGGTTTCAGCGTCCGGCTGGACAAAGCCGCTGGTCAGGTACAGCGCCTCGGAATGCTCGCCGTACTGGCTGCGCTCAATCCCGGCGCGCACGGCCAGCGTGTCCGGGTGCAGATTCTCGGGCAATGCTTGCCGGGTCATCTCAAGCCTCCTGCGGGTTGGGCAGCGCCAGGCGCGAGGCGTCCAGATCGCCCTCTTCGGCGGTTTTTCCGGCGGTTTCGCTGCGCGCTGAATTCATCATCGCAATGGTTTCAGCCGTCACGTCGCCGGTGACATAAACGCCGTCAAAGCAGGAGGCATCAAAACCCTTGAGCGCAGGATTGAGCGAGCTGATGGCGCGTTTCATGCCGTCCACATCCTGGTAAATCAGCGCATCGCAGCCGATTTCCTGGCGGATTTGCTCGACCGTGCGGTTGTGCGCGACCAGTTCGCCCGGCGTCGGCATGTCGATGCCGTAGACGTTCGGGAAGCGCACTGGCGGCGCGGCGCTGGCCAGATAGACCTTGCGCGCACCGGCGTCACGCGCCATCTGCACGATTTCACGGCTGGTGGTGCCGCGCACGATGGAGTCATCGACCAGCAGCACGTTGCGGCCCTTGAACTCGCTGGCAATCACGTTGAGCTTTTGGCGCACCGATTTCTTGCGCACGCCCTGGCCCGGCATGATGAAGGTGCGGCCGACGTAGCGGTTTTTGACAAAACCTTCGCGGTACGGAATGCCGAGCAAATGCGCCAGTTGCGTGGCGCTCGGGCGGCTCGATTCGGGAATCGGGATGATGACGTCGATTTCGTTCGGCGGCACCGTGGAAATGACGCGCTTGGCCAGCGTTTCGCCCAGATTGAGCCGCGCCTGATAGACGGAAATACCGTCCATCACCGAGTCGGGCCGCGCCAGATAGACGAACTCAAAAATGCAGGGCATCAGCTGCGGGTTTTCGGCGCACTGCTGGGCATCGACCTTGCCGTCCAGATCGACAAAAATCGCTTCGCCCGGCGCAATGTCGCGCTCGAACTGGTAGCCGGTGCCTTCGAGGGCCACCGATTCGCTGGCCACCATCACGCTGGCGCTGCCTTCGTTCTGGCCGTGGCCAATGCACAGCGGCCGGATGCCGAACGGATCGCGAAACGCCAGCAAGCCGTGACCGGCAATCAAGGCGACCACGGCGTAAGAGCCTTTCACGCGCTTATGCACGCCGCGCACGGCAGCAAACACATCGGCAGGCGTCAGCGCCATGCCGCGCGTGGTTTTTTCCAGCTCGTGGGCCAGCACGTTGAGCAGCACTTCGGAGTCACTGTCGGTGTTGATGTGGCGGTGGTCGGTGGTAAACAGCTCGGCTTTCAACTCGGCCGCGTTGGTCAGGTTGCCGTTGTGCGACAAGACCAGGCCAAACGGCGCGTTGACGTAAAACGGCTGGGCCTCGTCTTCGCTGTGGGCGTTGCCCGCCGTCGGGTAGCGCACCTGGCCCAGGCCGACATTGCCCGGCAGCGCACGCATGTTGCGCGTGCGAAACACGTCGCGCACCATGCCCTTGGCCTTGTGCATGTAGAACTTGTTTCCCTGCTGGGTGACGATGCCTGCGGCATCCTGACCCCGGTGCTGCAACAGCAGCAGACCGTCATAGATCAACTGGTTAACAGGCGCTTTGCTGACGATACCGACTATGCCGCACATGGCGTTCCAATCATGATGAGTTGCTTTTTCAAGATAAATCCAATCCGTTAATTTATTTGCTTGCCAGGGGATCAGGCGGCGGGCCATCGGTTCAATACCGTCACGGCCCTGAAAAACCGGCCGCCGCAGATTAAAAGGTGAGGATGGCCGCGTCCAAACCAAGGGACTTGATTTTTTCGCCCACTTTTTCAGCCTCTTCCTTGGTGGTAAAAGGCCCGATGCGAACCCGGATGCGCTGGCCTTCAGGGGTCTCGACCACCTGGGTGTAGGTTTTAAATCCGGCTTTTTCGATCTTCAGGCGCGTGTCGCGGGCTTTGGCGCTATCGGCAAAAGCGCCCACCTGGACAACGCTGCGGCTTTTCATCTCGGCGGCTGGCGTGGCTGCGCCCTCCACCGCCGCTGCTCCAGCCTCTTTCTTGTCCTTCGGCGGCACGGTGGCAGGCCGGGCAGCAGCGCGCAGCGGCTTGACGGCGTCTTTTCCGGGAATTTCAATCGGGATGCCAACCGGAACCGGCCGGGGCTGGGTGTCAAACAGCAGCGGAAACACCACCACGCCGACCAGCACCAGCACCGAGGCGCCAATCAGCCGATGCTTGGCCCGTTTGCGCACCACTTCCACGCTCTCCACCTGGACGGTTGCGCCGGTAAAGGAGACTGAGCTTGCTTCGCCCCGGCGGAACTTGGAAAACGGCATGTGTAGTGGGTATCCGTTGAGAACAAAGAGGGTTGCAGCGAGGCGCTATTGAGGCGTCAGCGTGAATGACGAGTCCGCTGGCCTCTGACTTAAGCGGAAAAATGTGGCGCGGAAAGACGCGGTGTGCCGCTCTTCAAAATGCCGCCCACGGTGTAGAACGAGCCAAAAACCACGATTCTATCAGCGGGGTCGGCATTCTTGACCGCTGCGGCCAGGGCCGCCTCGGGGCTGGCGCAAGCGCTGGCGGTAACGTCCGGGCGACGATTCACGCTCTGCCATGTGGCCAGCAGCGCCGCGCCGGTGGCCGCTCTGGCCGTCGGCAGATCGGTGAAATACCATTTATCGACCAGCGGCCCGATGCGCGCCAGCATCGGCGCAACATCCTTGTCGGCCATCGCGCCGAACACCGCGTGCGTGCAGGGGTAAAAGCCCATCGCGTCCAGATTTTCCGTCAGCGCGGCCACAGAATGCGGGTTGTGCGCCACGTCCAGCACCAGCGTCGGCTGGCCCGGAATGATCTGAAAGCGCCCCGGCAATTCAACCAGCGCCAAGCCCACGCGCACGGCCTGGGCGGTGATCGGCAGCTGGCCGCGCAGCGCCGTCAGCGCCGCCAGCACGCCGGAAGCATTGACCAGCTGGTTTGCGCCGCGCAGCGCCGGATAGGCCAGCCCGGCATAGCGCCGCCCGCGCCCGGCCCAACCCCACTGCTGCTTGTCGCCCGAAAAATTGAAATCTTCGCCAAAGCGCCACAGGTCGGCGCCGATGGCGGCGGCGTAGTCCAGAATGCTTTGCGGCGGCACCGGGTCGCTGACAATGACCGGCTTGCCGGGGCGCATGATGCCCGCTTTTTCCCGGCCAATGGTGTCGCGGTCGTTGCCGAGCAGCTCCATGTGATCGAGGTCGATGCTGGTGATGATGGCGCAGTCGGCGTCCAGCATGTTGACGGCGTCGAGCCGCCCGCCCAGGCCCACTTCCAGAATCACCACGTCCAGTTTGGCGTCGGCCAGCAATTGCAGGATGGCCAGCGTGGTGAACTCAAAGTAACTCAGCGAGATCTCGGCGCCGTTCTGGGTTCTGGCCGCCTCCACGCGGGCAAAGCGCGGAACCAGGTCTGCCGCGCTGACGATGTCGCCGCGCACCCGGCAGCGCTCTTCAAAATCGACCAGATGCGGCGAGGTATAGACGCCGGTGCGGTAGCCCGCCTGCGACAAGATGGCCTCCAGCATCGCGCAGGTCGAGCCTTTGCCGTTGGTGCCCGCCACCGTGATGATCGGGCAGTCGAACTTCAGGCCCATGCGCTCGGCCACGGCGCGCACGCGCTCCAGGCCCATGTCGATGGTTGTCGGGTGCAGGCGCTCGCAGTGCGCCAGCCAGTCGGCTAAGGTGGTGAAATTTTCCATATCGGCCCGCATTGTCGCGCAAGGTGGAAAACCCTTGAGGCCTACCCACCACTGAGCACGCTGAAAGCGAGCCGCTCGTCTCCCCGAGCCTGACGTGCGTCAGGAATTCCTGACTCAAGAGTTGACCCGCTCCTAAATTAATGATAAACCCTATTACCTAACTTACTTTTGAAGACATTGCACGGCATAATTTGTTGAAATTGTTTGTTTTTTTGCCTATTCCTTTGCGATTCACCTGGAAAGCGCTAATGGGTCACGATGACCACATTCACCTTGCTGACATACATTGGGTTTCTGATAACTGACCAAGCACCCTAGCCCCAGTTATCGCAAAGCATGACGCTCTCTCAAGCCTGGTGACGCTGTCTTGGCACAGCCAGCAAAACCTGACCTGCCGCTGAACTACCGGGATAACAGGGCTGGTCACAAAAGCAAAAAACAAGCTTGCATCCGCAAAAAAACACCTCGCACCTGTTCCCAGCCTTGACATCGACTGATTTCACCCACGAAAGCGAACGCCTCCATGACTCTCGTTAATACTGCCCCGATTTTTCAAACATCCAGCCTTGTGGGCAAGGCCACGTTCGACATTGGCACTACTGACCAGGGCCGAAGCATGATCGTGCAGCCGAACGACGGCCACATACTGATCGGGGGCTTTAGTACCGACAGCAATGGCGTTCCCAGGTTCAGCCTGATCCGTCTGAACGCCGATGGCACGCCGGACACGACCTTCAGCACCGACGGCAAGGCCGACTTCAGTTTCAGCGGCTACAAGGACTCTGGTTTCAGCCTGACCCTGCAGAGCGACGGCAGTATCCTGCTTGCGGGATACAGCGCCGACAACA
The DNA here is from genome assembly GCA_026400075.1 of Polaromonas sp. Taxonomy (GTDB): domain Bacteria; phylum Pseudomonadota; class Gammaproteobacteria; order Burkholderiales; family Burkholderiaceae_C; genus Polaromonas. The sequence continues at coordinate 774 of JAPLPS010000034.1, read as the reverse complement.
ATTTCAACACCGGCTTCAGCGTGATCCGCATAGACAAGAACGGCAAACTCGACACGACCTTCGGTACTGACGGCAAAGCTCTTTTTAATCTTAGTAACAACGGGGACTATGGTCAAAGTCTGACCGTGCTGGGCGACGACAGCATACTGGTTGCGGGATACAGCACCGACGACAACTTCAACACCGACTTCAGCCTGATTCACCTGAGCAAGGACGGCACGATTGACACCGCTTTCGGTACTGCTGGCCAGGCCATCGTTGACATCGGCTCACACGATCTGGGTCTAAGCCTGAGCGTACAAAGCAATGGCGCTGGCACTGCCGATGACAAGATACTGCTCGTCGGCAGCAGCGACAGCGGCATTGGCGGGGCCACCGAATTCAGCGTGATCCGCCTGAACGCCAACGGCACGCTGGACACCTCTTTCAGCACCGACGGCAAAGCGACCTTCAACCCAGGCGGCTTCGCGAATACAGCCAACTGCGTCGCGCTGCAAGCTGACGGAAACATCCTGGTCGCAGGCAGCAGCAGCAATAGCAGCAATAGCAACGCCACCACCGACTTCAGCGTGATTCGACTGAAAGCCAACGGCGAGCTGGACACCACTTTCAGCACCGACGGCATGGCCACCTTCGACATCGCTAACGGTAATGACACTGTCTATAGCATGACCGTGCAAACTGACGCTAACGGCAAGGTTCTCAATATCCTGCTCGCAGGCACCAGCTACTCCGACATCACCCACACCTACGACTTCAGCCTGATTCGCCTGA
>JAPLPS010000380.1 GCA_026400075.1 Polaromonas sp. | reverse complement strand
CCCGGCGCACACACGGCAATGTGGATGTTGCTGCGCTGGAGCACGCCGCCGGGCACATCCGACGTGTTGTTGTTGCCTGAGCGCAGGCGCTGGAGCGTGGTGTCTTTGTTGCCAAAAGCGGCGAGGAACGAAAACGGGAATTGCGCCGCGTCAAACGGCTCAAGGGCCAGCTCCGACAGGGCGGCTTCAATTTCTACTGCATTCATGGGCTACCAAATTTCCAGTTTTAAACGCGGATTCACGCCCGCCACCTGCGCAAATGCCTTGTCGCGGCTGACCAGCGTGGCGTCCACGGCCACGGCATGGGCGGCGATCATCATGTCAAAGTCGCTCAGGTTGATGCCCTGGGCTTCCAGCGTGGCGCAAAACTCGCCGTAGCAAGTCGCCACGTCCTCATCCCACGGCAGCACGTCCATGCGCAGCAGCACCTGGGTCAGCGCATTTCTCAGGCGGGGCGGCTGCCCTTTGCGGTGCAGGCCGTCTTCCAGTTCCGCCAGCGTCACGCTGGACAGCACAGCCTGCCCGATGGGCAGCGTCGTCAGGCGCGCCAGTAATTCGGTATCGCGCCCCTGCATGATGTGGCTGATGACGTTGGTATCGAGCAGGTAGTGCTGGCTCATGCTTCGCTGCCCTCGAAGGGGTCGCGCCGGGAGTGGGTCTGGCGGCGCTCGATTAGCAAATCTTCGCCCTGGTTTTGCGCCACCGCGTCGAGCAGGCCTTGCCAATCGGTGGGTTTGCGAGACAGCACCACATCGCCGGTGGCCGGGTCGCGGCGAATGAAAACTTCTGCCACATCAAAGCGAAACTCCAGCGGCAAGCGCACCGCCTGGCTGCGGCCTGTGGCAAATATTTTGGCGGTCTGGTGCATGGTGATCTCCTGGGTTTGGCGGTATCTCTCATGGTATATATCCATGCGATGGCTGTCAACGGATATTTTCTGCCCGGACTAAATCGCCCACGCCCGCCTCCAGCTGCCCCCGCAGCCACCGGTGCGCCGCATCGTGCTGGTGCCGCGCATGCCAGATCATGTACATCGGCAGCGGCGGGCAGGGCAGCGGCGGCTCGGTGCTGGCCAGACCGCGCAGCACGGTCGTTTCCAGCAGCGCGGGCGCGGTGGCCAGCAGGTCGCTGCCGTGAATGAAAGCGGGCAGGCCGGCAAAGCCGGGCACCATCACCGCAAAGCGCCGCTGCACGCTGCGCCCGATCAGCCACTGGTCTAAGTCCAGCGCCCGGCGCGGCTCATAGACCACGGTGATGTGGCGCGCCGCCAGGTACGCGGCCATGCCCTGCGGCGCGGCGCGCACGGCCGGGTCGTAAAACACGCGGTAGCGCGTCTCGAACAGGCGTTTTTGCACGATGTCGCCGCCCTCGGGCGGGCGCGGGCTGATGGCGAGCTGGCAGTGTGCGTGGCGCAGCATTTCCAGCGTCGGCACGTCTGACGGAATCACGCGCAGCGCCACGCCGGGCGCCTGCGCGTGCAGCCGCGCCATCAGCGGCGGCAGCAGCACGTCGCGCTGAAAGTCGTTGGCGGCGATGGTGAAGGTGGTTTGCCAGCGCGCCGGGTCAAATTCGGCGCTGTGGGCGAATCGCTCCAGTCCGCCCAGCAACTCGCGCGCCTGGCCGACAAGCCGCTGCGTATGCGCGGTGGCGACGATGCCCCGGCCCGATTTGACAAACAGCGGCTCGCCGACGATGGCGCGCAGCTTGTCGAGCTGGTGGCTGACCGCCGACTGCGTGACGCCCAGGCGCTGCGCGGCGGCGGTGATGCTGCCGGTTTCCACCACGGCGACCAGCAGTTGCAGCAGCCGCGCATCGAGGTCTGACCAATTAAATTTACTCATGGGTTTCATCACCATTCATCGGTTTATCTTTGGTAATGAGCTTGCCATACTTCACGCCTGATCTGCGTCAAACCCCCATAAACAGGAGACACCCGTGAGCAACCCCCTTCCAAAAATCTTCGGCACTACGCCTTTTGACGGCGAGCAGGCCCAAAAAGGCTATGCGCTGAACAAGATGTGCTTTTCGTTCAATTCCGCCGAGAACCGCGCCGCCTTCAAGGCCGACGAAGAAGCCTATATGCGCCAGTACGGCCTGAACGACGCGCAGGCCGCCGCCATCCGCGCCCGCAACGTGCTGC
>JAPLPS010000028.1 GCA_026400075.1 Polaromonas sp. | reverse complement strand
TCAGCCCCATGCAGTACAGGCTCAGCGTCGCGGCGGAGGTGGCGAAGAGTCGGGCCGCTTCCAGCAGGGCTTCTTTTTTGATGCCGCAGGTTTCGGCGACGAGGTCGGGCGTGTAGTCGCGCACGGTGGCTTTGAGCGCGTCAAAGCCGCTGGTGTGGGCGGCAATGTAAGCCGCGTCAATCCAGCCTTCCCACAGCATGATGTGCAGCATGCCGTTGAACAGCGACACGTCGGTGCCGGGCTGAATGGCCAGATGCAGGTCGGCGATTTCGGCGGTGTCGGTGCGGCGCGGGTCGCAGACGATGATTTTCAGCGCCGGATTGGCCGCCTTGGCGTCTTCAATGCGCCGGAACAAAATGGGGTGCGCAAACGCGGTGTTGCTGCCGGTGATGAACAGGCACTGGGCGTGTTTCAGGTCGTCGTAGCAGGCGGGCGGCGAATCCGCGCCCAGCGTCTGCTTGTAACCGGCGACCGCGCTGCTCATGCACAGGCGCGAGTTGGAGTCGATGTTGTTGGTGCCAATCAAGCCCTTGGCCAGCTTGTTGAAGGCGTAATAGTCTTCGGTCAGCAATTGGCCGGAAATGTAGAAACCGACCGCATCCGGGCCGTGCTCTGCAATGATGCGGGCCAATTTTTCAGTCGCAAAGTCCAGCGCGCTGTCCCAGCTGACGCGCTGGGGCGCGCTTTGGCGGCTGGCGCGCTGCATCGGCTGGAGCAGCCGGGTTTGCTGCGTCACCGGCGCCGAAGCGGTCAGGTGCAGCGTCGAGCCTTTCGTGCAGAGCCGCCCGAAGTTGGCCGGATGCGCCGGGTCGCCGCGCACGCCAGTGATCTGACCGGCCTGGGACTCGATGATCACACCGCAGCCGACGCCGCAATAAGGGCAGGTGGATCGGGTTTCAGTCATGGGCGGGCTTTCTTTACGATTTTTAGGGCTGTTGCAGCGCGCGGGCGCGGCGCGGGATCAGGGCTGTTTGCAGACCGGGCCAGCGTGGGGGCGGGTCAGATCGGTGGCGTGGCTGGCCAGCTCATCGGTGTCGAGATAAACCTCGCCGCCTTCGACCTTGATGGCAAAGCGCGGCGTGCAGCCTTCGTCCGGGGCGGAAGCCTGGCCGTCGCACAGGCCGATGCTCCAGTTGTGCAGCGGGCAGGCCACATGGGTGCCGAAGACAATGCCCTGGCTCAGCGGCCCGCCCTTGTGCGGGCAGCGATCCAGCAGCGCGAACACATGGTCTTCGCTGTTGCGAAACACGGCTACATCCAGGCCCAGCGGGCGCGTCACCCGGCGCGAGCCGAGCACGGGGATGTCGTTGACCAGGCAGATTTTTTTCCATTCACTCATGACGATTCCTTGGGGCTGCTGGCGCGTACAACAGGCGCGCTGGCAGCGATTATTGGGGTTGTTAACAATTCAAAGCGTGTTGAACGACGGATCAGACTGCCGTGATGGGGATGAACTGGCGCGTGTCCACGGCGGCTTCCTCGAAGTCGAACCAGGGATCTGGCTCGCCGTCAAGCGCGAACTGCAGCTGTTCCCACAGCGCTTTGCGGCCTGCGTGGTCGTCGAGGATTTTTTTCTTCACGTAGTCCAGGCCGACGCGGTGGACGTAATGCACGGTGCGTTCCAGATACCAGCCTTCCTGGCGGTACAGCTCGCAAAAAGCGCCGGTGTATTCCAGCACTTCCTCGGCGGTTTTGAGCTTGACGAAGAAGTGCGCCACTTCGGTCTTGATGCCGCCGTTGCCGGCCACGTACATTTCCCAGCCGCTATCGACGCCGATGATGCCCACGTCCTTGATGCCCGCCTCGGCGCAGTTGCGCGGGCAGCCGGAGACGGCGAACTTGACCTTGTGCGGGGCGTACATGCGCCACATCGCGCGCTCCATGTCCTTGCCCATCTGGGTCGAGTCCTGCGTGCCCATGCGGCACCATTCGCTGCCGACGCAGGTCTTGACGGTGCGCAGCGCCTTGGCGTAGGCGTGGCCGCTGGGCATGCCGATGTCTTTCCAGATGCCGACCAGGTCTTCCTTTTTAACGCCCAGCAAGTCGATGCGCTGGCCGCCGGTGACTTTGATCGTCGGCACCTTGTACTTGTCGGCGGCGTCGGCAATGCGGCGCAGCTCGTCGGCGGTGGTTTCGCCGCCCCACATGCGCGGAATCACGCTGTAAGTGCCGTCTTTCTGGATGTTGGCGTGGCTGCGCTCGTTGATGTAGCGGCTTTGCGGGTCGTCCTTGGCCAGCTTGGGCCAAGTGGAAATCAGGTAGTAGTTGACCGCAGAGCGGCAGCTTGGGCAGCCGTTCGGGGTTTTCCAGTCCAGGGCTTTGAAGACGTTGTTAATGGTCAGCAGTTTGCTGCCATCGGGCAGTGGGGTGCGGATCGCCTGGCGCACCGCTTCGTGGCCGTAGTCGGTGCAGCTGCAGATGGCTTTGAGTTTTGGCGTGGCTGAGTAGTCGCCGCCCGCCGTGAACATCAGCAGCTGCTCGACCAGTCCGGTGCAGGAACCGCAGGAGGCGCTGGCCTTGGTGTGTTTGCGCACTTCGTCGAGCGTGAACAGGCCTTTTTCCTTGATCGTCTTGCAGATCGTGCCCTTGGTCACGCCGTTGCAGCCGCAGACTTCGGCCTCGTCGGGCATCGCGGCGGCCTTGCTGTGGCCTTCGTGGCCCACGTCGCCGATGTTGGACTCGCCAAACATCAGTTTGTCGCGGATCTCGCCGACGCTGCGGCCATCGCGCAGCAGCTTGAAGTAATAACTGCCATCGACCGTGTCGCCGTACAGGCAGGCGCCGACGAGCTTGTCGTCCTTGATGACGAGCTTTTTATACACGCCGCCAAACGGGTCGGACATGATGATTTCTTCGGTGCCTTCACCGCCCATGAACTCGCCCGCTGAAAACAGGTCAATGCCGGTGACTTTCAGCTTGGTCGAGGTCAGCGAGCCGACATAGCGGCCGATGCCGAACTGCGCCAGGTGATTGGCGGCGACCTTGGCCTGCTCGAACAGCGGCGCGACCAGGCCGTAGGCAATGCCCCGGTGCGCGGCGCATTCGCCGACCGAATAGATGCGTGCGTCGGTGGTGGTCTGCATGGTGTCGTTGACGACGATGCCCTTGTTGCAATGCAGGCGCATCGACTCGGCGAGCTGCGTGTTCGGGCGGATGCCGACCGCCATCACGACGAGGTCGGTGGCGACTTCCGTGCCGTCCTTGAACTTGATGGCCGTGACGCGCTGGCCGTCTTCGTCGCCGCCGCCGACGAGTTCTTGCGTCTGCGCGCCCATCAGGAATTTCAGGCCGCGCTCTTCCAGCGACTTTTGCAGCAGCTTGCCCGCGACGGAATCAAGCTGGCGCTCCATCAGCGTCGGCTGGACGTGGACGACGGTGACCGTCATGCCGCGCAGCATCAGGCCGTTGGCCGCTTCCAGACCGAGCAGGCCGCCGCCGATGACGACGGCGTTTTTATGCGTCTTGGCCGTTTCAATCATCTCGTTGGTGTCGGCGATGTCGCGGTAGGCAATCACGCCTTTTAAATCCTTGCCGGGAACAGGCAGGATGAAGGGGTTCGAGCCGGTGCAAATCAACAGCCGGTCGTATTCGGCTTCGGTGCCGTCGTCGGCGTACACGATGCGCTTGACGCGGTCCACTTCGACGACTTTTTTGCCGGTGTGCAGCGTGATGTGGTTGTCGCTGTACCACTCCCACGGGTTCAGGATGATCTCGTCAATCGTCTGCTCACCGGCGAGCACCGGCGAGAGCAGGATGCGGTTGTAGTTGGGGTGCGGCTCGGCGCCGAAGACGGTGATGTCATACAGATCCGGGGCGATCTTGAGCAGTTCCTCAAGGGTACGCACGCCTGCCATGCCGTTGCCGACCATCACGAGTTTTGATTTTTTCATAGGGACTGTTCCAACGCCTGCCATGCCGTTGCCGACCATCACGAGTTTTGATTTTTTCATAGGGACTGTTCCAGTTGTTTAGACGATGGGATGGGCGCCGGGCGCAGTCATCCAGCAGCCGCACAGGCTGGCGCCATGCGTGCCAGAGGCCCGTTGTTGCTATGAATCAAGGGTGTGCCCGTAACCGCGCCGGGCCGGGGCAAAATAGGAAAATACATGATGCTCTCTCCTGGCTACAGGTGAACCGGCTGTCAAGCCGGTAGGAGGCACACCATTACGCACGTCGTTATGCGCAAAACCCGCAGTGCTATTGCTAAGGTTGGACGCTTCGTTACGCCCGATTTAATTTAAGCAATAGCTGTGCCAGAATTGTCCGGCGCGTGATTCGCCGCGTGGCGGAATGGGGCCGCGTGGTGCGCGACTTGCATGGTGATGCGCTGTTTTTCTCTCTTAACCTATTGATTTTTATGACATCCGCCTTGGTACATTTGAACGGCTCCAACAGTGGCCATCTGCTGGTCACAGACCTGGCAGCGGCTGGCATCCAGGTGCTGGCGGTGATGGAAGAGCGCAGCAAATTGGTGCAGGGCGTTGTGCGCTACGCACCAGACGTGCTGATCTGCGATGACGCCCAGCCGGATGAATCCCTGTTTCGGGTCACGCAGGCGATTGCTGATACCGCCCCTTGTCCGGTGCTGGTGTTCACCGGCGACACCGATGCGGAGGCCATCGTCCGGGCCACCGAAGCGGGCATTCACGCCTATGTCGTCAGCGGCTACGGCGCGCACCGCCTGCGCCCGCTGATTCACCTGGCCCAAGCCCGCTTCAGGCGCGAGCAGGCGTTGCGCAACGAGCTGCAGGACATCACCAGCCGCTTTGAAGAGCGCAAGATGGTCGATAGGGCCAAAGGCATCCTGATGCGGGCGCGCCAGCTATCCGATGAGGACGCTTTCCAGATGCTGCGCACCGTTTCGATGCACAGCAACCAGCGGCTCGGTCAGGTGTCGCAACACATCATCCATTCGGCCCGCTTTGCCGAGGCGGTGAACCGCGCCGGTCAGCTGCGCATGCTGTCGCAGCGGCTGGTCAAGCTGCATTTGCTGCAGCAGGCCGGGCTGCAGGCGGCGCGCTGCGGTGAGCTGCTGAAGGCGTCGATGCAGCGCATTGAAGCCAACGTGGCCCACCTGGGCAAAAACCTCTCGAAACTGACGCATGGCGACCTGCTGGCGCAGGTGGTGCTGACCTGGGGCCAACTGAAACAGGTGCTGCACGGCGCGGGCAACCCGAAAGCCAGCGCGGTCACGCCGACTTACGAGCTGGTCGATGAGCTGGCCGAGCTGCTGCTGCAGGAGGCCGAGCGCCTGACCAGCAACCTGGAGCATGGCAGCGCCGTGGTGCCGCTGCAGCTGCTCAATGTGGCCGGGCGCCAGCGCATGCTGTCGCAGCGCTTTGTCAAATATGCGCTGCTGGGCATCGTCGGCGACAGCGGCTTGACGCTGCGCAGTGAAACCGGCATGGCCGAGTCCCGCGCCGCCTTCGAGCAGGCGCTGATTTACCTGAACGGCCTGCCGCTGAGCAGCGAGGACATCCGCGCCACGCTGGAGGCCGCAGGCACTGGCTGGCTGCAGATTCTGGCCGATGTCCGGGATGCCCAGCAGCGTGCTTCAGGTCAGGAGCGGCTGGCCAGCCTGGAGCGCCTGGCGCTGGACAGCGAAGCGCTGCTTGACGTGTTCGAGCGCCTGTCCGACCAGTACGAGCGCAGCATGCAGACGCTGGTGGGGAGTTAGGGTTGGGTTATGTGTCTGTCTATCGACAAGGCTCTGTCACCGTTAAATGTGAAAATCTTGGTTTCC
>JAPLPS010000332.1 GCA_026400075.1 Polaromonas sp. | reverse complement strand
CGCCGCCGCGGCCCATCAGCAGCCGGCGCGCGTGGGCGCCCATCGGCTGAACCGCACCGAATACGCCAACGCCGTCCGTGACATCTTCGCGCTGGAGGTGGACGCGTCGGCACTGCTGCTGCCGGACGAAGCCGACGACGGCTTCGACAACATCGCCGCGAGCCTCGCGCTCTCGCCCGCGCACCTCGAGCGGTATCTCGCCGCGGCCCGGCAGCTTTCGCGCCAGGTCGGGGACGGCCTGGCCGTCGGGGCCCGCCACCGTGTCCACATTGGCCAGATTGCTGGCCACCACATTGAGGCGCTGGCTCTGCGCGCTGACGGCGCTGCCGGATACCTTGAAGATCTGGAACATGGACATGGAGTGGCTCCTGGTTCAGCGCGATCAGGAAGCGTTGTGCGACTTCATCGAGTCCAGCATCGTGCGCACGCTGCCGTTGATGAAGCGCAGCGTGGCCTCGTACTTGATCGAGTTGTCGGCGAAGCTGGCGCGTTCACGGTCCATGTCGACCGAGTTGTTGTCCAGGTTCGTTTGCGACGGGGCGCCGTACAGCATCTGCGCATCGCTGCGCGCACCGGCCGGCGGGCTGATATGCCCCGCCTGGGTGGTGGCCATGCCGCTGGCGGCGCCCAGGCTGCCGGTGGCCTCCTTCAGCGCCCGCGAAAAGTCCATGTCGCGGGCCTTGTAGCCCGGCGTGTCGGCATTCGCGATATTGCTGGCGATCAGGCGCTGACGCTCAGAGCGCAGCACCAGCGCCTGGGTCTGGAAGTTCAGCGTGTCGGTCAGTTGCTTGATCATGGCGGTCCCCAAAGTCACCGACGGGAAGACCCATGCGGTGATGTGAATGGATTGTGGACAGCGCCGGTCAAAACATTAGCGGGAATAGCAAGGCCATTGGCCCTCAATTCGGACCCTGGGCGAGGCCGGCGGGCTTCTACAGTGCTGACATGTCCCGTACCCTGCGCCCCACCCTGCTATCAGCGCTGCTGTTGGCGCTTGCCTGCCCGGCTCCGGCCCAGCAGGCGCTGGGTGAGCCGCTGGCGCGTGAGCTGCAGCAGCTGGCGGAGCAGGGCGCCCGGGCGGGTCTGCCGGCCAAGGCCCGGGTCGAGATACAGCTGGGTGAACTGGACCCGCGCCTGCGCCTGGCCCCCTGCCAGCAGGTCCAGCCCTATCTGCCCAACGGCATGAAGATGTGGGGCCGCACCCGAATCGGGCTGCGCTGTGTGCAGGGCACATCGAAATGGAATGTCACGCTGCCGCTGACCGTACAGGTGTTTGCACGGGCGCTGGTGGCCAAGTCCCCCCTGCCTGGGGGGTTGGTATTGTCTCAAGCCGATCTGCACGAGGCCGAAATAGACATAGCTGCCGATGGTGGCGCCGTGTTTACTGAGGCTCAAGGTTTGGTGGGACGCACCCTGGTGCGGTCCGTCAACGCCGGTGAAGCAGTTCGCAGCAGTTTTCTCAAACAACGCCAGTGGTTCGCCGCTGGTGAAACTGTAAAGGTGCTGGCCATTGGGCAGGGTTATGCCGTTGAAGGTGAAGGTCAGGCCCAGGGGCCGGGCACAGAAGGACAGGAAGTCCGCGTACGCTTTGAAAGCGGGCGTGTTGTGACCGGCCGGGCAACAGGGGAGAGAAAAGTGGAGCTGCAGTTATGAATCCGCTTCAACCCTGTGGTGCGCTGACCACTTCAGACGGCAAAATGTTCTCGGAAAGTCCTAAAGTCCCGGCTGCACGGGTCGAAATACCGTCCATATGGATTGGTAGGGCTCCCGTGTCCCGCCTTTGGAGATCAGCATGAAAATTGGTAACAGCCCCGAAAAGGTCGCCCCGACCAGCACCGAGCGGGTCGCTTCCGGCGACGCCAACCGCACGGCGGCAGGCGCCAAGGCACAAGGCGCACAGGCGGTTGAAGCCAGCGCCCAGGTGGAGCTGTCGAGCTCCGCGTCCAAGCTGCTGGACGGCGTGGGTGCCGCCGGCGACGGCGATTTCGACGCACAAAAGGTCGAGCGCATCTCGCAAGCCATCTCGGAAGGCAAGTTCACCGTGAACGCCGAAGCGATTGCCGACAAGCTGATCACCAATGCCCAGGAAGTGCTGGGCAAGGTGTCTTCGCACTGATCCCTTCCGGTCCTTTGTTTCCCTACCAGGTCACGCGCATGTCCGTCCAGCCATTGCCAAACGCCTCGAATGCCCCCGCTTCAGCGCTGGGCACCGAACTCGAAGCGCCCCTGCTGGAAGTGGAGCACTGCCTGGCCGATCTGGGCGAGGCGCTGCGCCAGCGTGATGGCAATGCCATCGAACTGCACGCCAGCGATCTGCATCGCGCGCTGGCCAGTGCTGTCGAACGTTTCTCCGAAGCCGCCCGCAGCGGCGCCGTGCCGCCCGTGCTTCGCACCCGTCTGGCCACCGCTAGCGGCCAGGTTGCCGCCCAGCGTGAATCGCTGGCCCGAGCCACCGCCGCGCTGGATCGCGCCATCGATGTGCTGATGCCCGATGAGAAGACTGGCGTCTATTCGTCGCGCGGCACCGCCGAACGCGCACCGCGCGGGGGCGTGATCCGCGCCTGAGACTGCATAGCCACCGAAACAAGAGCCACGCATTGCGTGGCTTTTTTGTTTATCGGGTCGCGCGGCTGCGGATGCGCTCCAGATAGGCGTGGCCGTCGGGCGGCAGGCCGCTGCGCTGCGAGGCCCAGATCATTTCGCCCAGGGCGTCCATTGCCACATGGTGGGCTTCATGCAGCGAACTGCGCTTGGCCGCCAGCAACTCCACCGCCTGGCGCACGCCGTGCGGCTGGTCGATGCTGACCTGCTCACTGATGCTCAGGTGCATGGACAGATGCAGAAACGGGTTGGTGCGACCGTCTTCGACCGTGTAGACAGCGGCAAGCGCAGCGGCCTTGTCGGCCAGCTCGGCGTGGTATTCGGGGTGCTCGTCTATCCATTGCGCGGCCAGCGC
>JAPLPS010000371.1 GCA_026400075.1 Polaromonas sp. | reverse complement strand
TCAGGCAGATCGCGGCAAATGCCCAAAGATCGCCGCGCCCGAGCAGGCTGGCCCCGGCAAAAGACACGATCGACAGCGCGATTGCCACCAGCCATGCGGCCACCCGGCCGTGGCGCGCTGCCAGCCGGATCCACAGCGGCAAGGAGGCCGCCCCGGAAATGAAATACAGCGCCAGCAGCGGGCCGCTCGCCGCTTCGGCCCCCAGCACATCGGCCACGAAGAACAGGAACAGCGTTGCAGGCAGGGCGGCGGCAATCCCGTTGGCGACAAAAACCAGCAACAGACGACGGAAGGTCACATCGGCAAACACCCGGTGCAGGCTCGGTAGCAGAGGCTTGCTGGCGGCGACGCCCTGCAGTCCGGCGGCCACGCCATAAAAGCAAATCGCAGCCGCCGCCAGCAAAAGCGGCGGCAAAAGCCAGCTCAGACGTGCGATGCCCTCATTCATTCCAGGGGCCAGCACGCTCGGCAGGGCAGCGGCCAGCACCACGCCGAGCAGGCCGAAGCCCTCGCGCGCTGCCGTCAGTCGCGTGCGCAGCCTGGAATTGACCCCGACATCAGCGCCCCAGGCTTGATAAGCAACAGTGGCCGCTGAAAAGCCAAAATAAGTCAGCGCCAGCGAGCCGAGCAACCACAGGCCAACCCCCTGCCCAGGCGGATTGAGCAGGGCCACGAAACCCAGCGCGAACGGCAGCAGCGCCAGGCCCAGCATGCGTCGGCGCGGCACCCGGTCGGCCAGCCAGCCCAGCCACGGGTCGATCACCGCATCGAGCAGCCGCGCGCCCAGCAAGATCAAGCCCAGCTGCGCCAACGGCATCCCCGCCGCCTCGGCATAAAAGCGCGGCACATGCACATAGATCGGCAATGCGGCAAAAGCCAGCGGCAAACCGAGCACGCCGTAAGCCAGGATGCGCGCACTGTTCATGAAGCGACCGCCCGCACATCCGGGCGCAGGCCGACCGTCGGCTCATTCGCCGCCCACGCGGCAAAAGGCGTACACCGCCTAAGAATGCGCGAGTTCAAACTGGACGACATCGACATTGCCAGCGAGAAAGCCGGCCTCGCAGTAACACAGATACATGCGCCACAGGCGACGGAAAGGCTCATCGAAACCGAGCTTTTGGATTTCCGGCCATGTCGCCTCAAAAGACTGCCGCCATTGCGCCAGCGTGCGCGCGTAGTCGGGCCCGAAAGCGTACTCGTCCAGAACGCGTAGCCCCTGCTTGGCCGCCGCAGCCCGGAAAGCCTGGCGCGAGGGCAACATGCCGCCAGGGAAAACATATTGCTGGATGAAATCGGTGCCGCGCCGGTAGCTGGCAAACAGGTCGTCGCGGATGGTGATGCTCTGGATCATCGCCTTGCCGCCCGGCTTGAGCGCACTGGCCACGGTGCGGAAATAATCCGGCCAGAAGCGCTCGCCGACCGCCTCGAACATCTCGACCGACACCACATGGTCGAACTGCTCTTTCGTGTCGCGGTAGTCCTGCAGGCGCAGATCGGCCTGCGGCACGCGTTCTTTCGCCCAGGCAAGCTGGGCCGGCGAGAGCGTCAGGCCGGTCACCTGCAGCCCGCCCGCCACCGCCAGCTCGGCAAAGCCGCCCCAGCCGCAGCCGATTTCCAGCACCCGCTGCCCCGGCTGGGCCTTCAGGCGGTCGAGGATGCGCCGGTATTTGGCGTGCTGCGCCGCCGCCAGCGAGCCGTCATCGCCCTGGCGATAGAGGGCCGCCGAATAGCTCATACCGGGGTCTAGCCAGAGCTTGTAGAAATCGTTGCCCAGATCGTAGTGGGCCATGATGTTGCGCTTGCTGCCAGCCTTGTTGTTGCGGTTCAGCCAGTGCCGAACGCGCGCCGCCAGCAGGTTGCGCCAGGAGCCATAGACCGCCTTTTTCAGCACCGCGCGGTTGCTGGCCAGCAGTGTGAGCAGGGCGGTGATGTCCGGCGAATCCCAATAACCGTCGAGATAAGCCTCGGCCAGGCCGATATCGCCCCGCGCCAACACCATGTCAAAAGTCGCTTCATCGTGCACCTGCATCGCGACGCCGTGCTCGCCATCGCCGAACAGCGTGCAGGTGCCGTCAGGCAGGCGGATTTCGAGCAGGCCGCCAGTCAATTTTTCGAGCAGCTGGAAAACCAGGCGGGTATCGCGGCTGGCGTGCTCGCTTGCGCGCAGGGTCAGGGTGTTGTTCATTTTCTTGATTCTGGAAGAGGTTGGGAAGCATGGACGCCCCGGAACGGCACCCCTTTGGCCCAGAGCTTCAGGGCTTGCCAGTGGATACGGAAAATCACGCCGGCGGTCAGGAAAGGCATGCGCAGGAAAGCGCCGAGCAGGGCGCGTGCGCTCCACGCCCGCGCCTTGCCGGAAATGGCGGTGAGCAGCAACTCGCCGTCGGCATCGTCGTAGTCGATGCGCGCCAGCGGCACCGGGCGCTGGAGGTGAAAGCGGAAACGGTAGCCGCCCACGATCTCGTTAAAGGGCGAGACGTGAAAGCACTTGGCAGCGCGCATCTCCGCGCCATCGGCCAGGGTTTCGCCAGCGTTATGCAGCAGGTAGTTGTGATGCCCGCCGAAGGTGTTGTTGACCTCGGCGAGCACGGCGATCAAGGCGCCGCCACGGTCATGGCAATACCAGAAACTGACCGGGTTGAAGACCAGGCCGCAGACGCGCGGGAAGGTCTGCAGCATGATTTCGCCATCGGCGGGCAGGCCGTGCTCGCGCAGCAGCTTCTCGATCCACGGCAGCAGCGCGCTGCCATCGTGGGCGCCGTGATCGCGCTGGCGAAAACTCAGCACGTTCCAGCGATCAACCGAAAAAATGCCGCAATTTGCCCCCGCCAGCTTGCGCAGCGGCAGCGCCACGTAAAAAACCGGGTAAACGAAGGCGTTGACCACCGGGCGCAACCGCCGGTGCATGACCTGGCCAAGAAAGAGTTGCGGCTGGAAGTTCATCGCGGCCTCAGGCGCTTTGTGTTTCACGCCGCTGTTCGGCCACGTCGTCCTGCCAGGGAGCCTTGACGCCCAGGGCGTTGACCACGCGCAGCGCCGACTTCAGGCCGTCTTCGTGAAAACCGTAGCCGCCCCAGGCACTTCAGGCCGTCTTCGTGAAAACCGTAGCCGCCCCAGGCACCGGCCAGCCAGATACCGTTCTCGCCCTGCACGTCGGCGAGCTTTTGCTGCGCGGCGATGGCCGGGCCATCAAAAATTGGATGGGCGTAGTCGAACTCGGCCAGCACTTTGGCAGGGTCGGGCTCGCGCGCCGGGTTCAGGGTCACGACGACCGGCGTTTTAAACGGCAGCGGCTGCAGCTTGTTGATCAGGTAGGACACGCCAACGGGCTGCTCGCCCGCAGCGCCCTGGCCAGCAAAGTAGTTCCACGCCGACCACAGCTTTTCGTCGCGCGGCAGCAGCGCCGGATCGGTATGCAGCACGGCACGGTTGGGCTGGTAGCGGATGGCCGACAGCACTTCGCGCTGGCCGTCGCTCGCCGTCACACCGAGAATGGCCTGCGCCTGGTCGCTGTGGCAGGCCATGACGACCTGATCGAACCGCTCGCTGCCTTGCGCATGCGTGACGCGCAGCTGATCGCCATCACGCGTCACGGCGCTGACCGGGCAGGCCAGGCGAATGTCGTCGAGGTGCCCGGCAATTTTCCGGACATATTCGCGGCCCCCGCCTTGCACCGTGCGCCACATCGGCCGGTCAAAGACCTGCAGCAGGCCGTGGTTCTGACAGAAGCGAATAAAGGTGGCAAGCGGCATGTCGCGCATCTGAGCGGTCGGGCAAGACCAGATGGCAGCGGCCATCGGCAGCAGATACCAGTCGGCAAAGGTCTTTGAATAGCGCCCTGCGCTCAGGAAGTCCTGCAGGCTGCGCTGATTGCCGGGATGCATCGCCAGCCAGGCCGTGCTCTCCCGATTGAAACGCAGGATGTCCGAGAGCATGGACCAGAAACCTGGGCGCAGCAGGTTGCGCTTTTGGCCAAACACGGTCGCCAGGCTGCTGCCAGCCCATTCGAGATGGGGGTTTTCGAGACTGACGGCGAAGGACATTTCGGTCTCGACGCTGACCACGCCCAGCTGCTCAAACATCGCAATGAGGTTGGGATAGGTCTTCTCGTTGAAGACCAGAAAACCGGTATCGACCGGGTGCGTTTTGCCTTCCAGCGTGACGTCAACCGTATTGGTGTGGCCGCCGAGGTAGCTGCCAGCCTCGAACAGGGTTATCTCATGCAGGTGACTGAGCAACCATGCACTGGACAGCCCTGAAATACCGGCGCCGACGATGGCGATACGCTGTTTTTTACTCATGATTTCAACTCGCGCCAGCGAGATGGCGTTTGAGCTTCAGGGGGGAGACGCCGTTCTTGGCCTGCATCAGCAGGTGCATGGCCAAAAACCGGCGTGTCAAGGGCTGTTGAATGGCTTGAAAGAGCATCCCGCAAGTCACCGTGGTGTGCTCACGGCAGTCCGAGCCTTGCCCGTCTTGCAAGGCCTTGCGCTCAAACGTGCAATGGCGCTCCATGAAGCGGCTATCGGCAGTCTCTTTTGAATTTGAACATGGTCAATCGACATGAAGCATCCCTTGTCCGAAAATAGAGAATGCATGATGCGCCAATTCACATGTCCTTGCAGGGGACTTGCTGAACTTGGCGATCTGCACCGTGACGCCCTCACCCAGG
>JAPLPS010000327.1 GCA_026400075.1 Polaromonas sp. | reverse complement strand
CACCTCGGGCGAGATGAGACGGTCATGCACGACGACTTCGGCGCGCTGCAGCCGGTCCAGCGCCCGCAGCGTCATCAAGTCCGCTGGCCCTGGCCCGGCGCCGACGATGGAGACAAAGCCGCCGCTGTGCGCTGCGTTTTGCGGTGTCAAATCCTGCGTCATTCCAGCGCTCCCGGCCCCTGGTGAAACACCAGATCGGCCACCGGCGCGCCGCCGACTAGATGCTGCTTGATGATGCGATCCATATTGTCTGGCGTGACGTTGTAATACCAGGTGCCGTCGGGCTGCACGCACAGCACCGGCCCGCCCTTGCAGGCGGCAAAACAGCCGACGCGGCTGCGCTTGACGCGCAAGTCGCCCTCGTTCAGGCCAGCGGCCTTGAACTTGTCGCCCAGGCTGTCAAACAGGTCTTGACCGGCGCCGTTCTGTGCGCAGCGCGGGCCGGTGCAGATCAGCAGGTGGCGCTTGTAGTGGCCGATTTTTGGCTTGACCACGGAGTCATTCACTGGACTGCTCATGCCCCGGCTTCCTCGGCGGTGGCGGAAGCTTCTTTGGCGTCTTCGGCGCCTTCCGCGTCCAAGGGCGTGTTCAGCACGGCCTCGATGTAGTCGGCGGGCAGGCGGTGGCGCAGCGCCAGTTCGGCAATGCTCTGGCCTTCTGCATGGTCAATACGCAGGTCTTCCATCCAGCCAATCAAGCCGGTTGAAAGGGAGCGGCCCGCTTTTTCGCCCTCGCGGGTGCTGCCGTCGCCGTGCAGCTCGTACTTGTTGTCGTAGCCGCGCGGGGTAATCATCAAACCGTCGCGCACAAAAGTGTGGCTGTTGCCGATCAGCACCGTGCTGAGCATGCCGATGTCGCAGTCGCTCATCTGGTCTAGCGTCGTGAAGACGATGGCCTGGCGGCGCCGGTAGGCCGATTTGACGATGGCTACCGGCGTGTCCGGGCGGCGGTGGCGCAGGAACAATTGCTGCGCCTGCACGATTTGCTGGGTGCGCCGTCCGCTCTTGGGGTTGTACAGCGCGACGACAAAATCCGCCGCCGCCACCGCGTCCAGGCGGCGCGCAATCACCGGCCAGGGCGTGAGCAGATCCGACAGCGAGATCGAGCAGAAATCGTGCGTCAGCGGCGCGCCAACCAGCGAGGCGCAGGCGTTGATCGCCGAGGCGCCGGGAATCACTTCGACCTCGACGCCGGAGTCTGGCGTCCAGCCCGCCTGAAACAGCACTTCGTAAGTCGGCCCGGCCATGCCGTAAACGCCTGCGTCGCCGGAGGAAATCAACGCGACTTTTTTGCCTTCGCGGGCGCTGTCTAAGGCGTGGACGGCGCGGTCCAGCTCTTCGGTCATGCCTTTGCGGATGACTTCCTTGCCGTCGAGCAGGTCGGCGACCAGCTTGATGTAGGTGACGTAGCCGACGACCACATCGGCCTCGGCGATAGCCGCGCGGGCGCGGTGCGTCATGTGATCGTGACTGCCGGGGCCAATGCCCACCAGCATGATTTTTCCGCTGCTCATGGTGCAGTTCTTTCCAAGGGTGTGGCCGAAGCCATGGGATTTAACAGGGGACTGAGCCAGCGGGCCACGGCCAGCGCCGACAAAGCGCCTAACAACAGCCATTGCAGCGCGCTGGCCAGTGCCGTTGCGCGGTAAAACTCTCCCGCCAGTTGCTGCATCTGCAACGCGGCGCTGGCGTCGAGGTCGGCAAAGGCGCTGCCCGAATGCTCGGGCGCGCCGATGGCAAAAGGCAGGGCCAGCAGCGCCAGACCGAGCCAGCGCCAGTGGGCTTTGACCAGGCACAGCAGGCCCAGGCCACCCACGCCGCAAGCCACGGTCAAGC
>JAPLPS010000330.1 GCA_026400075.1 Polaromonas sp. | reverse complement strand
CGATTCACTGGAAGAATTGGCGAAAAAGCTCGGCATCAACGCCGCCGGGCTCAAAAGCAGCGTTGAAAAGCTCAACCGCTACGCTGCCACGGGCAACGACCCGGACTTTCAGCGCGGCGTCACCGCCTATTCGCAAAACATGGGCGACGCCACACGCGGCGGCAAAAATCCCAACCTCGGCCCGCTGAGCCAGGCGCCCTACTACGCCGTGCGCCTGTATCCGGGCGACATCGGCGCCGCCACCGGCTTTGCCACCACTGCCGACGCCTGCGTGCTCGGCAGCGACCAGCAGCCGGTGGGCGGCCTGTACGCGGTCGGCAACGACATGCACTCCATCATGGGCGGCACCTATCCGGGGCCGGGCATTACGCTGGGGCCGGGACTGGTGTTTGGCTATCTGGCGGCACGCCATGCGCTGGCGCGGGCGGGCGGGGGGACGGTTTGAGATAGTCTGGATCAAGGCGCAGCCGCGCCGTCCGCCCCAGTCCCCGGCCAGCCATCCGGCCTGAGCATGCTTTGCAGCGCCTTGGCGCGGAACTCCCTGGGCGTCAGCCCGGTGTGCTTCCTGAAAAAGCGCCCAAAATAAGCCTCGTCAGCAAAGCCCAGCGCGTCGGCCAGTTGCTGGATGCTGCTGCTGGTGAACACCAGATCACGCTGCGCCTCGTGGATCAGGCGGGCGTTGATGAGGGCCAGGCTGGACGTGCCCAGCACCTCGCGGCACAGGCGCGAGAGCTGGCCCGGTGTTACGCCCAGCTGGCTGGCGTAAAACGCCATCGGCAGGTGTTTTTTGAAATGCGCGTTGACCAGCGCGCGGAATTTTTCGATCTGCGCGGTCTTGCGCAGGCTCAGCGCCAGCGGCGCGGGCGCTGTCGTCTGACCCAGCCGCGCCACCTGCACCAGCAGCGCCGTCAGCAGCGACATGCCCGCCGCAAACTGCCCCACCGCAGGCGCACGCGCCTCGCGCTCCAGCGCCAGAAACAGCGGCATCAAGGCGTCATCGTGCTGGCCCTCAGCGCCCAGCGCCATCACGGCGGGCTTGCGAATCGTTTGCAGCAGCTCGGGCATCACCAGCGCCGCCAGCGACTCCAGCGGGCGCTGCGTGGCCGTCACCACCGGCCCGTTGACGTCGCCGGAGAAGTGAAAACCATGCACGGTTTGTGCGGGAACTATCAACAGGCACGGCGCGTTCACGCGCCACTTGGCATTGTCCAGCAGCACCTCGCCCGCGCCGTGGGTCAAATACAGAATCTGGATAAAGGACTCATGCAGATGAGGGCTAATTTCCCAGTTGTTCGGGCCTGAGCGCTGCGGAATCCACTCGAAATCAAAGGCGTTTTTCCAGCCCGGCTGGGCCTGGTCGCCGTACAAAGCGTAGCTAGGGATAACCCTTGAGTGCGTCTTTTTCATTCAGAAAATGCACGAATTGTCTGGTTACTCGCTGGAATCGTCAAGGCGTAAAAGACCCGGCCAGCCAACAATCCAGCATCAATTTTCTGGAGACAAGATGCTCGATTCCCCTCATCACTGGCTGGGTTTGCAAGGCCGGGTTTGCGTTGTGACCGGCGCGGCCAGCGGCATCGGCGCGGCCATCGCCCGCAGTTTGGCTGCCGCTGGCGCCCGCGTCGCGCTGCTGGATCGCAACATGGCTGGCTGCGAAAAAGTCGCCGCCGAAGTCGCCGCCCAGGGCGCCGAGGCCATCGCGGTCAGCTGCGACATTGCCAGCGAATCCAGCGTGGCCGCCGCCGCTGCCCAAGTCGCGGCCCGGCTGGGCGGCTGCTATGCCCTCATCAACAACGCCGGGCTGCTGCGCCCCGGCGGTCTGGCCGATGTCAGCCTGGCCGACTGGAACACGGTGCTGGCCATCAACCTGACCGGCTATCTGCTCTGCGCCCAGGCGTTTTCCAGGCCGATGCGCGAGGCCGGGCTGGGCAGCATCGTCAATGTCGCGTCGATTTCGGCGCTGTTTCCACAGACCGGCAGCGGCGCTTACAGCGCCAGCAAGGCGGGCGTGCTCTTGATGTCGCGCCAGATGGCGGTTGAATGGGGGCCGCAGGGCGTGCGCAGCAATGCGATTTGCCCCGGCATGATTCGCACCGCGCTGTCGGCCAAATTCTACGAAGAGCCCGGCTTTGAGCAGCAGCGCGCCGCCGTCACCGCCAGCCGCCGCGTCGGCGAGCCGCAGGACATTGCTGACGTGGCGCTGTTTCTGGCCAGCCCGCGCGCGGCCTATGTCAACGGCGCCGAGCTGGCCGTCGATGGCGGCATGAGTTCGATGCTGATGGACATGGTGCCGCGCCCCGGCTT
>JAPLPS010000066.1 GCA_026400075.1 Polaromonas sp. | reverse complement strand
TGCGCCGCAGCGCCTGCTGTTTGTCTTTGCCGGGGTCGAGCTGCCCGACGAGGCTACGCCCGCCCAGCGCCAGGCTTTTGCCGCCGGGCAGGGCGGCGCGCTGGTGCCGCTGATGTGCGTGGACAAGTCGCCCGACGAGCTGGCCGCGTTCAGCACGCTGGTCGAGGAAGCGCGCCAGTTCGGCCAGCCCTGGGGCATGGTGTTTGCCGCCGCGATGTCGGGCCAGCCGGGCCGGGCGCCGACCTCCGCCGACGCCGAAGCGCCGCTGCAGCGCATGGTCGAAGCCATCAAGCGCGGCGAGATCGGCGGCTACATGCCGTTTGACCCGCAGGGCCACGCCGTCCGGCTGGGCTGAGCGCGATGAGCGCCGCCAAAAACGCCGCCAAAAACGCCGCCCAAAGCGCCGTCAAAAGCACGACCCGGCCGGTGTCGCTGCCCGGCCACCGGCCGCTGGCCGCCGGGCTGGAAGCGCCGTTTGAAATGCTCGCCGCCTGCCATGAACGGGTCGAGCGCATGCTGGCGCTGCAGGCCAGACTGCAGCAGCACCTGCGGGACAAAGGCTACGACGAACCGGCCCGCCAGGCCGCCCGCGACGTGATGCGCTATTTCGACATGGCCGCGCCGCTGCACCACCAGGACGAGGAACTGCATGTGTTCCCGCCGCTGCTGGCGGGTGCCGATGCGGCGCTGCGCACGCTGGCCGAGCGGCTTATCAACGAGCATCGGCAGATGGAAGCGGCCTGGATTCCAGCGCGCAGCGTGCTGCAGTCCATCGCCGACAGCCGCCCGGATGCCGACTGGCGCGCGCTGACCCCGGCGCAAGCCGATGCGCTGAACCAGTTCGCCGCCCTCTATGCGCAGCATCTGGCCGATGAAAACGGCATCGCTTATCCCGCCGCCCAGGCCGCCTTGCCGCTGGAGGCGGTGCAGGCCATGAGCGAAGACATGATGCAGCGCCGGGGCGTGACGCCGCTGCGCCAATAGCCGGGCCAGCGGGCAAGAGACAGTCTGCGCAGCCGTTGCGGCCCGGCGGGGGACAAACGGTTTGCTGAGCGGGTCTGCTGGCGAATCTGGGAAAATGCGCTCATGCGCTCATGCGCTCATGCGCCTAAGCTTCACGCCGCAGCAAGCCGCTGCCGCAGCGGCCGCCCCTATTCAAGAACGAAAGCAAAATCCATGAACGCTCTCAACATCGCCGACTACATGCAGACGCTGGGCGCGCAAGCCAAAGCCGCCAGCGCCCACACCGCCCGCGCCCCGGCCGCCGTCAAAAATAAGGCACTGCGCACGCTCGCCGCGCTGCTGCGCCAGAACGCGCCAGCCCTGCAGCAGGCCAACCAGCGCGACTTAGAGCGCGCCGCCGCCAGCGGCCTGACCGGCCCGCTGCTGGACCGCCTCAAGCTGGGCGCCAAAGACCTGGAAACCGTCGCCCTCGGCTGCGAGCAGCTCGCCACCATGCCCGACGTGATCGGCGAAATCACCGGCATGAAAGAGCAACCCAGCGGCATCCGCGTCGGCCAGATGCGTGTGCCCATCGGCGTGTTCGGCATGATTTACGAAAGCCGCCCGAACGTGACGATTGAAGCGGCATCGCTGGCGATTAAAAGCGGCAACGCCTGCATCCTGCGCGGCGGCTCGGAGGCGATTGAATCGAACAAGGCGCTGGCCGCGCTGGTGCAGCAGGCGCTGGCCGAAAGCGGCCTGCCCGCTGACGCCGTGCAGCTCGTCGCCACCACCGACCGCGAAGCCGTCGGCGAATTGATCGCGATGCCGAAATACGTCGATGTCATCATTCCACGCGGCGGCAAGGGGCTGATTGAGCGCATCAGCGCCGGGGCCAAGGTGCCGGTGATTAAACACCTGGACGGCAATTGCCACACCTACGTCGATGACCCGTGCGACCTCGAAATGGCCGTGAAAATCGCCGACAACGCCAAAACGCAAAAATACAGCCCGTGCAACGCCAGCGAAAGCCTGCTCGTGGCCGCTGGCGTGGCGGGCGATTTTCTGCCGCGCATTGGCGTGGTCTATGCCGCCAAGGGCGTCGAAATGCGCGCCTGCCCCGAGGCGCTGCGGATTTTGGCGACGGTGGTGCCGGGCAAGCTGCTCAAGCCCGCGACCGAGCAGGACTGGTTTGAGGAATACCTCGCGCCCATCATCAGCGTCAAGGTGGTGGCGGGCGTGGACGCGGCGATTGCCCACATCAACCACTACTCCAGCCACCACACCGAAGCCATCCTGACGCGTGACCACATGCACGCGCAGCAGTTTTTGCGCGAGGTCGATTCGTCCAGCGTGATGGTCAACGCCAGCACGCGCTTTGCCGACGGTTTTGAATACGGCCTGGGCGCGGAAATCGGCATCAGCACGGACAAGTTCCACGCGCGTGGCCCGGTCGGCATCGAGGGGCTGACTTCGCTGAAGTACGTCGTGCTCGGCCAGGGCGAAGTGCGCAGCTGAGGCGCTTGCAGGTGATTGGCGCCTCTGGGGCAGTTTGTAACAATGGCTGATTTATAAGGCCTAGAATTCGTCTATTCCCGACCTGATAACGATACCTCCTCGAAAGTGGCCGCATGGTTCCGCACCTCATCACCGCCCTGACTGGCCCCATCAACGAGCTTGAGCAGCGCATTCTGGACACCACGCCCGCCATTGAGCGCTGGTTCCGGCTCGAATGGATGGAGCACACGCCGCCGTTTTACAGCGCGGTTGATCTGCGCAACGCGGGCTTCAAGCTCGCGCCGGTGGATACCAACCTGTTTCCCGCTGGCTGGAACCACCTGACGCCGCAGATGATGCCGCTGGCCGTGCAGGCGGCGATGGCAGCGATTGAAAAAATCTGCCCCGAAGCGCGCAACCTGCTGGTGGTGCCGGAGAGCCATATCACCGACCCCGCTTACCTGGCCAGCCTGCTGCAGCTCAAGCGCATTTTTTACCAGGCCGGGCTCAATGTGCGCTTTGGCTCGCTGAATCCCGAGATCAAGGCGCCGACCGAGGTGCCGCTGGCCGATGGCGAAATGCTGATGCTGGAGCCGCTGATCCGCAGCGACCGCCGCTTGGGGCTGAAGGATTTCGACCCCTGCACGATTTTGCTGAACAACGACCTGTCGGCCGGCATTCCGGGCATTCTGGAAGACCTGCACGAGCAGTATTTGCTGCCGCCGCTGCACGCGGGCTGGTCGGTGCGGCGCAAGTCGCGCCATTTCAAGGCCTACGAGGAAATCACCAAGCGCTTTGGCAAACTGCTCGGCATTGACCCGTGGCTGATCCATCCGCTGTTTGCCCAGTGCGAGGACGTGAACCTTGCCGAAGGGCAGGGCATCGAATGCCTGAGTACCCAGGTCGATGCGCTGCTGGGCCGGATCCGGCGCAAGTACAAGGAATACGGCATCAACGAAAAGCCGTTTGTCGTCATCAAACCCGACAACAGCACCGATGGCACGGGCATCACGACAGTGCATGACGCCAAAGAGCTGGCCAGCCTGAGCCAGCTCAGCGTCGGCAAGGGCGGCCAGCCGCTGTCCGAATTCATCCTCCAGGAGGGCGTGCTGACCCACGAGCGCGTCGGGGGCGCCGTGGCCGAGCCGGTGGTGTACATGATGGATCGCTATGTGGTCGGCGGCTTTTACCGCGTCAATGCCGGGCGCGGCACCGATGAAAACCTGAACGCCCCCGGCGCCAGTTTTGCGCCGCTGGCTTTTTCTGACAGCGGACGCCTGCCGCAGTACGGCGAAAAGCCCGGCTCCAGCGGGCCGAACCGCTTTTACATGTACGGCGTCGTCGCCCGGCTGGCGATGCTGGCGGCCAGCTACGAACTCGAAGCCACCGACCCGGATGCCGAGGTTTACGACTGAAGTAGTCCAGCGCTCAGGAAAAAGTTCCGGTTTTCTGGGAACTCCGCTGGCCTGTCAGTTAGCAGTCGGCTGGACGGGCGCAAAATAGCACTCCCTTAGACAACCATTCCGTCGGCTTTGACCGGGTTTTCCGGCCCATCGTTCCAGGCGGTCAATTTTTGTGACCAGTCAAAAATCCTCTCTTGCAGCGCTCACCATCGGTGCCATTGGCGTCGTTTATGGTGACATTGGCACCAGTGTTCTTTACTCCATCAAGGAGGTTTTCGGCTCCGGCCATGTGCCCTTCACGCCGGACAATGTGTACGGTATTTTGTCCATTTTCTTTTGGACGCTGACCGTCATTGTCTCGCTCAAATATGTCTCGCTGGTGCTGCGCGCCGACAACAACGGCGAGGGCGGCCTGATTGCGATGCTGGCGCTGGCCTCGACCGCCGTGCAGGACAAGCCCGAGCTGCGCAAGCTGCTGCTGGCTGTGGGCATTTTTGGCACCTCGCTGTTTTATGGCGACGGGGTCATCACGCCGGCCATTTCGGTGCTTTCGGCGGTCGAGGGGCTGGAAGTGGTTTCGCACACCTTTGCCAAGGGCGTGGTGCCGATCACGCTGGTGATTTTGTTTGGCCTGTTTGCCGTGCAAAAGCACGGCACGAGCGGCATCGGCAAGTTTTTCGGCCCGATCACCATCGTCTGGTTTTTGGTGATTGCGCTGCTCGGTGTTTCCCAGATCGTCACCCACCCGACCATCCTGTGGGCGCTCAGTCCGCATTACGCGCTGATGTTCATCTGGGCCAACCCCGGCGTGACCTTCATCATTCTGGGCGCGGTGGTGCTGTGCGTGACCGGTGCCGAGGCGCTGTATGCCGACCTCGGGCATTTCGGCAAAAAGCCGATTCGGCTGGCCTGGTTTTCGGTGGTCATGCCCTCGCTGGTGCTGAACTATTTCGGCCAGGGCGCGCTGCTGCTGAACGACCCGACGGCCGTGAAAAATCCGTTTTTCCTGATGGCGCCTGACTGGGCGCTGCTGCCGCTGATCGGCCTGGCCACGCTGGCCACGGTGATTGCCTCGCAGGCCTTGATTACCGGCGCCTTCAGCGTCACCAAGCAGGCGATTCAGATGGGCTACCTGCCCCGGCTGCGCATCCAGCACACCAGCGTGCGCGACACCGGCCAGATCTACATGCCCTTCGTCAATTGGGGCCTGTTTGTCACCATCGTGCTGGCCGTGGTGATGTTTCGCTCGTCGAGCAACCTGGCCGCCGCTTACGGCATTGCCGTCTGCACCGACATGCTGATCACCACCGTGCTGACTTTTTACGTGATCCGCTATGCTTGGAAATACCCGCTGGCCCTGTGCATTGCCGCCACCAGCGTGTTCTTCCTGGTCGATTTCGCCTTCTTTGCCTCGAACCTGATGAAGCTGTTTGCTGGTGGCTGGTTCCCGCTGGTGATTGGCGGCGCCGTCTTTACCCTGATGATGACCTGGAAGCAGGGGCGGCAAATCCTCAATGACAAGCTGCGCGCCGACGCGCTGGACCTGCCGGGCTTTCTGGACGCCGTGTTTGTCAGCCCGCCGCAGCGCGTCGAGGGCACTGCCGTCTTCCTGACCGCCGAGCCGGGCATCGTGCCGAACGCGCTGCTGCACAACCTCAAGCACAACAAGGTGCTGCATGCGCAAAATCTGTTCGTCACGGTGCGCAACCATGAGGTGCCGTGGATAGGCCTGGACAAGCGCCTGGAGATTGAATCACTGGGCCATGACTGCTGGCAGGTCAATGTGCATTACGGCTTCAAGAACGACCTGGATTTGCCCAAGGCGCTGCAGCAGATCAAGAACCGGGGCTGCCAGCTCGAAGCTATGACGACCAGCTACTTCCTGTCGCGCGACACGGTGATTCCGACGATTGGCAGCGGCATGGCCGCCTGGCGCGAAAAGCTGTTTGCCCAGATGCACCACAACGCCAGCGGTGCGGCAGACTTTTTGAACCTGCCGAACAACTCGGTGGTCGAGCTCGGCAGCAAGATCGAGATTTAAGCCAGCGCCTCAAGCGCTGCGCTGTGCGAAGCGCTCGCCGCCTTTTTCTTTCAGGAACGGCACATAGGCGGTGTCGGTTTTCATGATGTGCTCAACGAGCCAGTCCTTGAGCATTTCAAGCAGCTCGTTTTCAATCGGCACGCCATTTTCAAAGCTGGTGAGCATGTTCATGATGGACGCTGTGAACTTGTCGTGCAGCGCCTTGTGGGCCTGCGCCTGCGGGTAGCCATAGCGCTCGAACAGCTCTTCTTCCATGACGAAGTGGTTCACCGTGTAGTCCATCAGCCCTTCGAGGATTTCGCCAATCACGGCCCGGTTCGGGGCTGGCTTGTTCATTTCGTTGTGCAGGCGGTTGGTGGCGTCGAACAGCCAGTGGTGCTGCTCATCGACCTCATCAAGTCCGACAGAAAAATCATCACTCCACGGCATGAACGTCATCAAATTTCCTTTGGTGTAGCTAGGCGAATACTTGGGGTTTAGGAGGATTCCCGCCGCTGTTTCCGGCTTGAAGCCAGGCGGCTGATCAAAAAAATTAGTATAAACCGTTCAATCAGACTTGCTTATTCCTGTGCAAACAGGAAAAACGCTGACTTTCTGCTTCACAGAGGCTGGTTTCGTTCGGCTCTTGCGAGCCGAACCAGAGCCTTCCTCTCCACAGACTGACGCCGTGGAACTCACGGCCATGTTTCTCAAATTTAGCGCAGCATTCACGTCCCGGTCATGGGTCGTGTTGCAAGCCGGACAAGTCCATTGACGCACAGAGAGCGGCAAGGTTTCCAGCTTGTGCCCGCAGTGCGAACAGGTCTTGCTGCTCGGATACCAGCGATCAGCGACGACAGCCACCCCGCCACGCTGCTCCGCCTTGTATTCCAGCTGCCGTCGGAATTCAAAGAAGCCCATATCGGACACCGCCCGCGATAAGCGCCGGTTTTTCAGCATCCCGCGCACGTTCAGGTCTTCAATGCCGATGGTGTGAAACCGGCGTGTCAGGTCAGTGGTGAGCTGGTGCAGCGCGTTTTTTCGGATGTTGCTGATTCGGGCGTGCAGCCTTGCCAGTTTCATCCGGGCTTTCTTGCGATTTTGTGAGCCTTTTACTTTGCGACTCAGGCCGCGTGACAGCCTTTGCAAGCAGCATAACAAGGCTTTATGCGCCTTGGGGCCGGGAATGCGTTCTCCTGTTGAAAGCGTTGCGAGTGTCTTGATACCTAAATCCACCCCCACCGAGCCTTGGTTTTCGGCTTTGGCAAGGGGTAAATCGTCCGGGGTATCGACGGCAATGCTGACAAACCATTTATCCGCCACACGCGACACTGTGGCAGACATGATTTTTCCCGTAAAACGCAAGGCCTCACGCATCCGCACCCAGCCCAAGTGGGGGATGCGTATGCGTGAAGCATCGACGCTGAATTGGTCGTTGGATAGGCTGAATCGGTCATGCACGCCCTTCTTTCGGCGCTTTGGGTAGTTGGTGCGCCCTGCAAAGAAGTTGTGAAACGCTTGGCCCAACTGGATGGTGGCCATTTGAGGCGCATTCTTGGTCACTTCCAGCATCCACGGGAACTGCTCGCCTTTGATGCTGTTGAGTTGGCGCCGCAGTGCCATTTGCGATGGTTTGGATTGGGTGTTGTCTAGCTTCCATGCATCGTATTGTTTTTGCCATTCATCCAGCGCCCAGTTGTAGGCAAAGCGTGCCGTGCCCGCTGCACGGGTGAAATAAGTCGCCTGCGCGTTGTTCGGCTTGAGCGCGATTTTGTGGGCGATCAGCATGCAGCCTGCGCCTCCTGGGGTGCAGCTTGAAGCGGCTCCGGGCGCAATCGCGCAAGGTTGTAGTGCCTGCGCTTAACGGACGTGCATTCATCCTGCATGGGTTTGCCTTCGTGCTCCGAACGGTGCAACGCCCATGGATTGGGCTGTCTCTGGAATGCTCTTCATCTTGCTCATCATGCTCAAATGATTCAATATTGCTGAAAATTGAGCAACTTAAATGAAAACTGTTCACCCCCTGTACAGGCCGACTACACCAGCGCCCGGAGGCGCGGGCTGGGCGCTAAGCGCTGCAGGCGGCAAAGCGCTGGCCGTCCTTTTCCTTCAGAAACGGGACGTAGGCGGTGTCCGTTTTCAGGATGTGCTGAACCAGCCAGTTCTTCAGGGTATCGAGCACTTCGGCTTCCACCACCGCGCCGCTTTCAAAGTCCGTCAGCGTGTGCATGATCGTGGCGGTGAACTTGTCGTGCTGCGCCTTATGTACCTGCGCCTGCGGGTAGCCGTAGCGCTGGAACAGCTCTTCTTCCATGATGAAGTGGTTCATCGTGTACTCCATCAGTCCTTCGATGATCTCGCCAATCACCTGGCAGCTGTGAACCTCCTTGATCGTTTCATCGTGCAGGCGATTGGTGGCGTCGAACAACCACTTGTGCTGCCCATCAATTTCACCAATCCTGACAGAATAATCATCACTCCACAGCATGAAAGTCATCAAATTCTCCTTGGCCTGAAGAAAAAACGGAAGGTGTTATTACATAA
Organism: Polaromonas sp.; assembly: GCA_026400075.1. GTDB lineage: Bacteria > Pseudomonadota > Gammaproteobacteria > Burkholderiales > Burkholderiaceae_C > Polaromonas. The sequence continues at coordinate 15,495 of JAPLPS010000066.1, read as the reverse complement.
AAATGCAAACCGGGATTTTCATCCCAACGCCGCCGCTTGACCAGCAGGAAAACCAGCACAAGCCCGCGCCGTCAGTCACCACGGGCGTGGCTGGCGTTTAGTTTTTAAAGCAGGGCAAAACCCACGGCCTTGTTGACCACCTCGTTGACGGCTTTCAGCGCCGCGTTCAGCGCCTGCTCGACCATGATTTGCGTCAGCCCGGCCACCGCCAGCAGCACCGTCTCCCAGGCTTCTTTCTGGAATTGCACATGGCTTTGGGCGCGGGCCTGGGAAATGGCGCCTTCGGCAAGCAGCGCGGCAATGCTGGCAAATCGTTCGGCAAAGATTCTGGACTCGGATTCAAAATAGCTCTGGGTTGCAGGCCATTTGTCGCCGACCACGATTTTGGCCGCTTCCATCATTTTTTGGGCGACATCGTTGGTATTGATCGTCATCGGCTGGCTCCTGTTTCAAAAATAGTCGGCGTTGCGGGCGCCAGCGCTTTGGCGTCGTCGAGTTTTTCGCCCCGGCGCTTGGCCAGCTCAAAAGTCAGCAGGCTGGTGAACTGGCTGTTGAAGCCGCCCCGGTACAGCGGCAGTTCCCGCTTGCTGATGCCCTCCTGATGGTCGGCGGCGAAGCGGTCGAAATTGTTTTGCAGCTTGTCGAGCATGCGCACGGTCAAACTGTTGCGCTCCAGCGCATCGGCGCGTATGCGCAGCGAGCTGACTGCCACCTTGGTCTGGCCATAAAAACCCTTGTTCTGCGCATAGGGCGCGGCCATGCTGCCGTCGGCCGACTCCAGCGTGACAAAGAAGACTTCCATGTCTTTTTGCAGCGCGGTGATGCCTTTGTCGGTCTGCGCGTCGTAGTCGCCAACGAGTCTGATGCTGCTGCAGCCCGACAGCAGCAAGGCCAGCAAAAACACCGCCGCCAGGTAAAGTTGTCTGATTTTCATGGGTGATCAATTCAGAAGTGCCGCTGGCTTGGGGCCGGTCAGGGCGCTCCAGGCCAGCGACACGGTTCTCATTACATCGACGCTTTGGGCTGCTGCGCCAGCTGGTCAACCATCGCCTTGATGGCCTTCATTTGCGAGCCGGACTTGTAGGCGTAGTTGCTGCCGGTGTAACCCCACCAGTCCCAGCAGCCTTCCGGATTCGACGGCAGGTAGGAGGACTTGTTCACCTGCGGATACAGCACCATCAGCTTGTTGTTGTCGGCCCAGTTGTTGTAGCCGGTGTCGGTGATGAACTGCTTGCCGACCGATTCGACCGACTGCTTGCAGCCGTGAATCGCCACATGCACCTTGCAGTTTGCGCCCGCAGCGCTGCAGCTTTGCGGCACGTACAGGTAGCCGGTGTCGGCCATGCTGGTGGCGGCGCTGGCGTAGCTGCGCTGGTTGAAGCTGACAATCTGCCCGGCAGGCGTGTCCACCCGAGGCTGCAGCGGGCCGTAGATCTGCTGCAGGATCGACTGGGCCTGGTCGTAGCCGCTGCCGTCAATGTTGCAATGGCTGATGTAAGGGTTGGCATTGGCGGCGCAGTCGTTGCCGTAGCTCGGCGTGATGACGGCATGACCGGCTCGCATCTTGTTGACATACTGCAGCTGCTCTGGCTTGACGCCGAGCTGCTGGAAGAAGGACACCGTGGCATCGACGGCAGGCTGGCGCACGATGTTGTCGTCGGTGCCGCTAAAGACGTAGATGCGGCGCCCGCTCAGCTTGCTCAGCGCGTCAATCTGGCCCGCTTTGGCAAAGCCCTTGGCGGCATTGACCATCAAATACGGATTGGGCGGCATGAACGGCACTTGTCCCATGCAGATGCCCGCATTGAACATGCTGTTGGCCGCGCAGTAGTAAGGCCCGCCCGCCACGATGCCCGAGCCGATGATGGAGCCGGAGTAAGCGACCTGCAGCTGCACCGCCATAAAGGCGCCCGACGACAGGCCGGAGACGGAAGTTTGCAGCGGATCAGCGCCGTAAGCGGGAAGCGTGATGGGGGCGGATGTCTGGGCAAACGCCTGGGCAGCGGCCAGGCTGAGCAGCGCGAGGCTGGCGAGGGAACGGGGCAGTGACATGAATTCCTCCTTAAATAGCAAAGTGAGTGACAAAAAAATCGGCCAAAAGGCCGTTGCTCAGCATGCCATAACAAGCTGACGCGGCGGCGAAATCTCAGGGCCAGCGGCCTTCCTCGCGGCAGTTTTCGACATACAGAACGCCATTTTTCGAGTCGTTGGGCAGATACACCTGCACGGCGGCGGTTTTTGGATAGACCGTGCCGTCGGCGCAGGTGACGCTTTGCGTGGTGCCCAGAACGACCTCGGCGCCGACCTTGAGCTGGCAGGTGATCAGCCGATCCAGGTTGCTCCACTCGCTGCAGATGGCATTTTGGGCGCGGTAGTCTTCCTTGGGGCCGCTGGGGCGGGTCATGGCCCACCAGCCGCCGTAAGCCGTCCAGGGCTTTTGCTCGTCAAACACGCGGTACACCTGCAGCGACGCGGCCACGGTGTAAATTTTGGCGCTGCAGACGCCGCCTTTGCCGCTGGCGTACTGCGCCTTGGCCTGCAGGGCGGCGTTGCTCGCCGGACTGAGCCCGTCAATGGCCGCCGGTGCGGCGCCGACACAGGATTGCCCGTCGATGCCGGTGGCCGCCGTCGTCGGCAGCTCCGAGACGCTGGCGCAGGCGGAAAGTAAAACCGCAGAAAAATAAAGAAGGGTTCTGGTGCGAAGCTGCATGGGAATGTCTCACGGGAAGGGTTGTGAAAAAGGCCGTGAGTGGCATTTTGTTACAGAAACGCAGGGCTATCCCGTGAAGAGCGGCGTGAAGGCCAAACTTTCCTGGCTCCGTTTTGTCTCAGCGCCCCCGCGTCGCCAGCAAGCCCTGCCCAGCCGCCCACGCATTGACATCTTCCTTGCGAATCGCCGCCGCCATCAGGCCCGGAAAAGCATCCGGCGTACACGCAAACGACGGCACGCCCAGCGCGGCCAGCTTGGCGGCCAGCGCCCGGTCGTAGGATGGCGCGCCCTCGTCGCTCAGCGCCAGCAGCGTGATGAACTGCACGCCCGAGGCCACCAGTTCGGCGGCGCGGCGCAGCAAATTGGCTTCCACGCCGCCTTCGTACAGGTCTGAAATCAAGACCAGAATCGTGTTCGCCGGTTCGCGGATGATGGACTGGCAGTAGCCCACAGCGCCGTTGATGTCGGTGCCGCCGCCCAGCTGCACGCCGAACAGCAGCTCCACCGGGTCATCAAGCTGCTCGGTCAGATCGACGATGGCGGTGTCGAACACCACCAGCTTGGTCGCCACGGCGGGCAGCGAGGCCATCACCGCGCCAAAAATGCTCGAATACACCACCGACGCCGCCATCGAACCGCTCTGGTCGATGCACAGCACCACTTCGCGCTGCGGGCTGCGCGACTTGCGGCCATAGCCGATGAGCCGCTCGGGCACGATGGTGCGGTAGTCCGGTTGCCAGTGGCGCAGGTTGGCGCGGATGGTGCGGTTCCAGTCGATCTCGCTGTGGCGCGGGCGGCGGTTGCGCTGGCTGCGGTCCAGCGCGCCGGTCACGGCAGAGCGCATCGGCTCTTCGAGCTGTTTGAGCAGCGCGTCCACCACCTTGCGCACCACCATGCGGGCGGTTTCCTTGGTGCTGGCCGGGATGACGTGCGAGAGCGAAATCAGGCTGGCCACCAGATGCACGTCGGGCTGGACGCTTTCGAGCATTTCGGGCTGCAGCAGCATGTCGCGCAGGTTCAGCCGCTCCAGCGCGTCGTGCTGCATGACCTGCACGACGGAGCTGGGGAAATATTTGCGGATGTCGCCCAGCCAGCGCGCCACGCTGGGCGCCGAACCGCCGCGCCCGTCCTGGCGGCTGCTGCGGCCCAGGCCGTTCTTGCCGTCGGCGTCGTAAAGGGCGGACAGCGCCTGGTCCATTTCAGCCATCTCGCCCGAGAGTTTGCCGCAGGCGCTTTCGGCGTCGCCGCCCAGGACCAAGCGCCAGCGGCGCAGGCGGGCTTCGTCGGGGAGGGGGGCGGCGGCGATAGATTCGCTCATGGGCTAACTCTGTGATTATTTTTGAAGGCAGGAGGTAGTAATTTATTAAATAAAATTACTGTGTTTATAGTAGCAAATGTTGCCGAAGATCGCTGGAGTGCGATTGATTGAATGAGTCTGAGGCGACTATTGAAATAAAATCCGATTGTGAGCGTAGGGCTGCATTCAATGCATCTAGCTTTATTAGTGAAACCAAAAGCGCGCATGTTCTTGCTTGGCAGTTAATGGACTTTTCTGGATTAAATTCTATATCTGTGAATCCTTGGTAATTAAATAGGCGTTTCAAAAATTCCTGGTGTGGTTCGAGTGCGGAGAGATATAACCAATCATAAAATGCAGTTTTTGGAATTAGGGGCCACTTTTGTCCAAAAAAGTTAAACCCAGTTAGCGGGCCAGAATTTTTTAGTCGTTCATCCTTTTTTGCAGACCAACTATCCATTTCATATATGTCCGTGTAGGGTCCACCGTTGCTGAAAACTTTGCTTCCTTGATAGGCTGATTCAACGCTTATTTCACCTAAAGCAGTTGTAATTTTTAAATTGAAAGCGCTCAGTCGTTGTCCGAGCTTTTCTTCAGATTTTGTGGAGACTTCCAGTAGTGGCGATAATCGCTGCTTTTTTGCTGCCTCATGTAAAGCTAAAACATTTTTCTTTTTTTGAACAGGTGCAAAACCGGGATTCCAAGAAAAATCAACAAGGATTTGATCAACCAAGTGAGATGGTTGACCTAAAGCGACGAATACAGGTCGATTAGCCATTCTTTTTACCCAATATCTTGTTTAATGGAATATGCCGTGGAATCAGTATCTCAGATTTCAAGGCAAGTCGTCTTCTGGCTTGAATTTCTGGATTTTTCCAATCCATGTAAGTAAACAGTACTTCAAAGTCGATTTGTTCTCGCGCTTCATCTGGAGTCAGTAACTGTACGCCAGCTTTGTTTGAAACTTCATTTGTAAAGCGTACATTGGTATCAAGAAGTACAGATGAATCGATTTTTAGCCAAATTGGATTTTTGATTCTGCCATCTTGTTTTGCAGCATACAACATCGGATGGTCATCTAAGAATGCAAGATGTACGTACTCGTGTACGCCTTTGTGAATGTCTGCTTCATGACTCCATTCGTTACCTCCAGGTGCTGGTATGGCGATGTTGTTTCGCTGCAATTCTCCAAACGATATTAATCCGTTGTTGTTTTTTATGGATTCAATATTTGACTTGTCGGTAAAATGCCAAATGCCATCAAATTTATATTTCTGTATTATTGTTTTCATTGTTTATTTATTGATATTTATTTGTTGAAAGCAGAGTAGTTGATTTTTATAGATAAATGAATTGGGCTTACGAAAATATCTATTTCTGCTGAACTTTACGCCTTTTATGACGACTTGGCTCCATTCATGCCTCAATCCCCAGAATACCCCGCAAAAACGGCAGCGGCAACCCCGCCAGTTCCTCATCCCACCCCGGCGCGCTGGCCAGCGCCTGCACAGGCTGCACCCCTTGCCGCGCCCGCTGCCCCAAATCACTGCGCTCGCTCGCGCTGAAGGCCGAAAACGTGCGCCGCACCAGCGGCAGGATGTGGATGAAATGCGCCTCGCCCAGCCCGCACAGCCAGTCGTCCACCAGTTGCCACAGCGCCGCGTCGTGCAGCAGCACCAACGCATTGCGGTTCAAAAAACCTTCCAGCCACGCGGCGGCCTTGAGCGGTTCGGCGCCGCTGGACAGGTGCAGCGACAGCGCCTGCGCCGCGTCGGCGGCTTCCCACAGGTGGTCGTCGAGCAGCAAGCGCCCGGCCAGCCCTTGCAGCAGCTCGTGCGCCTGGCTGCTGGCTGCCACTTGGCGCAGGGCGCGTTGCCAGGCTTGGGTTTGTTCTTCGGCGTCGCGCAGGGCAATTGCGCCGTGGGCGGCGATGATTTTTTCGCGCAGGGTCTGGGCGGCGTCGTCGTTCAGCGCGGCGCAGGCCAGCGGCAGGGCGATGGCGGCGCGCAGGATCAGGCTATCTAACATGTGCGCGACCAGCGCGGTGTCGGTCTGGCGCACATTGCCGTAGCGAAACACGTTGGCCAGCGGCGGCAGCGCGTCGAGCAGTTGCAGCGTGTCGCCGCTGACGGCGGCGCGGTTTTCCAGCACGCGGCTGATGGCCTGCACCGCCTCGCCCAAGTCGGCCAGCAGCGCCTGATTCACCAGTTTGGACAATTCGCCCAGGTTGGCGGCGCGCAGCGCCCGGTCCAGGCTGCGGGCGGTGGCGGCGGCTTCGATGCTGTGGCCCCACGGGCTGGCTTCGATCAGCTTCATGATGAATTCAGGCTGCCACTGCAGCGACCAGATTTCATGGAAAGTGCCGCGCGCCGAGCCGCCGGTGCGGCTCAAACGGCCCCAAGGGATGCCGATCAGATTCAGCCGGTGCAGCAGGTGGCTGCGCGCCAGGTCGTTGGGCTGGCGCAAATCCAGGTCCAGCGTGCGTTCGAACGCTTCGGCTTTTAAACGCAGCGATTTTTGCTGCTGCTCCAGGTCTTTTTGCAGCGGCACCGTCGGCACGTCGGGCGGCACCTGGCCCATTTTCTGGCCGACCAGCAGCGCGTCTTTGATGAAATGCAGCACGGACTCGTCGCCCAGCGTCAGCACGGTGCGCGTGGCTTCGTGCAGCTCTTCGAGGCCGGGCTGCGGGCGCTGGCGCAGCGCGGCCAGCGTGTCGGCCAGCCGGGCGGTTTCGATCAGGTGCGCCGAGGAGCAGTCCAGATCGCGCTCGCGCATCAGCCGGGCAATGCGGGCCAGCCAGCCGATGGTGCGCAGCGAGGGCGGCGCGGCGGGCGCTTTGGCTGAACGGGCGGGGGTTGCGTCGCCGGAATCGTCTGGCGCGGTAGCCAAAGCGGCTGACGCTGCCGTGTCCGCCTGCTGGCCGCACAGCCACAAATGCTCGTACCAGCCGGGCGCTTCAATGCCCGCGCCGTAGCCGCTGGCGCTGGTCAGGTGGCGGTAAGTCCACGGCACCCAGGTCGATTGCACTTTCAGCTTGGGCAAGCCCTTGAGCAGCGCAGCGTCGGCGCTGGCTTTGGTCGCCGCCTGCAAGCCGCCCAGATGCCACGCGCCGCAGACCACGGCGATGCGCTGGTGGCCTTGCTTGACCGCGTCGCGGATGCGCTGGCGCATGTGGGCTTCGCGCAGGATTTCGCGCCGGGCGTCTTGCGGGTCGCGCTCTTGTGCCTGCTCGCCCAAGTCGGCGCGCAGGGCGGTCATGGCTTCGGCGATGGCGGCGAAGAGTTCTTCGCCGTCGCCGCGCTCTTCGACGGTGTGGTTCCACCAGCTTTCGCCATCGGCGTGGCCTGCCGCTTGGGCGAGCCAGTTCAGCGGGTCGGTGCGGTAGGCGGGCGCGGCGTCGGGCGTGGCGGCTGGGGCGGTGGCCGACGCTGGCTGCGGCGCGCCGGTGTCGGCATTGGCGTCTTCGGCTGCGCCAGACGCTTGCTGCGCGGTGTCGGCGTCGCTGGCAGCTTCGGCTTGTAGTCGGGCGGCTTCTTCGGCCTCTGTCGCTTCTTCGGCTTCTCTTGCCTTGTCCAGCGCCATCTGGTGCATCACCGGCAGGTCGATAAAGCTCACCGGCACCTGTTTTTCAAGCGCCCAGCGCAGCGCCTGCCACTCGGGCGAGAACACCGCAAACGGGTGATAAACGGCGCGCTGCGGCTCGTCCGGGCAGTAACTCAGCAGCGCGACGGGCGGCTGCATGTTTTCAGACAGCAGCGCGGCCAGCACGGCCTGCGCGTCGGGCGGGCCTTCGACCAGCACGCAGTCGGGGTCAAGCGCGTCAAAGGCGCGCAGCAGACTCCGGGCGCAACCCGGCCCGTGGTGGCGAATGCCGAAATAGTGGACGGGGCTCACGCTCACTCCAGTTCCATGCAGGCGCGGTACAGCGGCTTCCAGTCTTCGCGCTCTTTGACGACGATTTCCAGGTATTCCTTCCAGACCACCGCGTCCTGCACCGGGTCTTTAATCACCGCGCCGATCAGCCCGGCGGCCACGTCGCGCGGGTGCAGCACGCCATCGCCGAAATGCCCGGCCAGTGCCATGCCGTTGTTAATCACCGAAATCGCCTCGGCCGACGACAGCGACGAGCTGGGCGAGTTGAGTTGCGTCGTGCCGTCCAGCGTGCGCCCGCTGCGCAGTTCGCGGAAGATTTGCACGATGCGTCGCACTTCTTTCAGCGCGGGCGGCTCGGCGGGCAGCTGCAGCGAGCGGCCCATTTCGCTGACGCGCTTGACGACAATGGCGACTTCCTCGTCTTCCGTCGCGGGCACCGGCAGCACGACGGTGTTGAAGCGGCGTTTCAGCGCGGCGGACAGCTCGTTGACGCCCTTGTCGCGGTTGTTCGCGGTGGCAATCACGCTGAAACCCCGCGCCGCCTGCACTTCCGAGCCGAGTTCGGGAATCGGCAGGGTTTTTTCCGACAGGATGGTGATGAGCGAATCCTGCACATCGGCGGGGATGCGCGTGAGTTCCTCGACGCGGGCGATTTTTCCGGCTTTCATGGCGTTCATCAGCGGGCTGGACACGAGGGCTTTTTCCGATGGGCCGTTGGCGAGTAATTGGGCGTAGTTCCAGCCGTAGCGCAGCTGCTCTTCGCTGGTGCCCGCCGTGCCTTGAATCAGCAGCGTTGAATTGCCGCTGACCGCTGCCGCCAGGTGTTCGGACACCCACGATTTGGCCGTGCCGGGCACGCCGTAGAGCAGCAGGGCGCGGTCGGTGGCCAGCGTGGCGACGGCGATTTCCATCAGGCGGCGGCTGCCGATGTATTTGGCGCTGACCTGAAAGCCGTTGTCCAGCTTGTCGCCCATCAAATAGGCGACGACGGCCCAGGGCGACAGCACCCAGTTGGCCGGGCGCTCGTGGCGGTCTTGCTTTTTCAGCTCGTCGAGTTCGTGGGCGAATTCTTGTTCGGCATGCTGGCGCAGGGTTTCGGGCTGGGTCATGAAAGTCCTCAAAGAGCGGGGGAATTGATGGGGTTGGAACTGGCCGTGCTGGCCGGGGTCAGCGTGGCAAAGGCTTGCCGGGCGGCGATGACCTGCAGGCTACTCTGCAGCACATGCGCCAGCGAATCCGTTTTGCTGTCGTCGGGCGCCGGTGCCAGCCGCTCCAGGGCGGCGGTGTCCAGCAGCGTCGGCAGAACGGCCGGGTGCAGCACGCAGCACAGCTCGTCCTGCGGCATGCGCAGATAGGATTTGCGCAGGTAGAGCGGCAGTTTTTGCAGCAGCAGCAGCGACAGCGCTTCGGACACATGCTCGCCGGGCTGGCAGGCCTGAATCATCTGGCTGGCCACGTCGTTGAAGTGCGCGGATTTGGCGGCGCTGATGTCTTGCAGCGTCTGCGTCCAGTACGGTTCGCGCTGGGCGGGCGGCAGCAGGGCCAGCACGGTGGCGGGATTTTCATGGGCGGCTTTGCCGGGCCAGTGGTCGAGGAAGGCCCGGCACCAGGCGGCATCGGGGGCGGTCTTGAGCACTTCCAGCCAGGCCAGCGCCAGCGCTTCGATCCAGTCGCTTTTGCGTGCCCATTGCAGCAGCGCGGCCGCTTCCATGCCGGTGTGCTCCACCCACCAAGCCAGCGGAACCTGCCGCGCCAATTGATACAGCCACCAGGCGCGCTCGCCCAGGCTTTCGCCTTTGGGCCGCTCGGCTTCGAGGCCGTCGGTTTTCCAGTCATCGGCAGCGGCTTGCGGGGCGTCGATTTTCCATTTCTCGCCGAGCAGGCTTTTCAGCGTTGATTGCTTTTCCAGACAGGGCTGCAGCCGGGCGATGGCGCGTTGCGTCGCGGCGCTGTCCGGCAATTGCACCAGCAGGGCGCGGGCGGTCTGGCGCACGTCAGCGCCCCGGTCTTTGCACAGGGCGGTGAGCAGCGCTTCGTCGTCCATCGACAGGCCTTCGATGAGCACGGTGGCCAGTTCGGCGCGGTCTTTGGCGGGCAGATCTGGCAGCGCTGTTTTCAGGCGTTCACGAGCGCTGGCCGGGTCGCGCTGGCGCTCGTTGTGCAGCAGTTGGGCGCGCTGGGCCAGGCTGCCGTCAGACCAGCGCGTCTCTAGCGGCGCGTCGGCGGCGGCGCCTTCGGCGTAGCGCCAGTAGCGGTTTTTGCCAGCCAGCCAGCGGCCACGCTCGCCGTGTACGGCCAGCAGCGCCGGGCGCAGTGCCACATTGCGCTGACCAGCTTCCAGCGCCAGCGGTAGCAGGCTGGCGGGCAGTCGCAGTCCGGCGGCGCTCAGGCGCTGCAGCAGCTCGATTTGCAGCCGCAGCGGTGCGTCCGTCAGCGCCCAGCGCAGGCTGATTTGCAGGCTTTTAGATGCCAGCGCGGGTGCGGTTTCGGGTGCGGCGATATTGGCAGCGGGTGTGCCTCCTGGCGCGGCGGTGTTTGCGGCAGGCGTAGTTCCCGGCGCGGCGGCATCTGGGGCGGGCGCTGCGGCGGTGTCCGGGGCGACATCCGTGGCGGACGTGGCGCGGGCCGTGCCCTGCCGGGCGGCGCGTTCGCACACGGCGAGAACGCCTGCGGTTTGCAGCAGCGCCAAAGTGGGCGATGTCGCCTGCGCCTGAATCTGCGCCAGCAGCGCGCCGACCGGGCCGCTCAGGGCGGGGCTGGAAAAAGCCATTTTGTCCGTGCCGACCATCGCGGCGGGCAGCAGGGTTTGCCAATAGCTGGCGTTTGTTTCGCTCATGACATGCTCCAGTTCCACACGCCATCGGCGCCGCTGGCCGACAGCGGGCGCAGGGTTTCACCGTTCCACTCGCCCATCAGCGACAGCGGCTGGCCGCCGCTCAGGGCCAGCAGCGCCCAGCCTTCGTTGGCCGTCAATGTCAGCGGCAGCGACTGGCCGCCCCACAGCAAACTGAAACCGTCAGCCTCGCGGCAGGGCGTGGCCGCGTGGCAGCGCAGCGGGTGCAGCGGAATCCACGGGTTGTCAGCCACGCGCTGGGCGAGAGCGCGCCATTCCTGCGCGGGGCTGGTGTCAACGTGCGCGGCAGACGTGACAGGTGCTGCGGATGCCGTGGTGGCGGCGGATGCAGCAGGCGCGGCGAGCGTGGACGTTGGTGTCGGCGCGGCGCTGGTCGAATCGATGACTTGGCTGTTAACCACAATAGCCCGCAACGGCGCGGCACTCGGGTAAAACGCCAGCGTCGCCGCGTGGCTGGAAAAAGGCAGCCAGCTCTGCTCAAAACCCCGGCCGCCGAAAGCGTGTTCCAGCAGCAGCGCACGCCGCCCGGTTTGCTCGCCTTGCAGCCAGACGCGGCGCTCCTGCACGTTGTTGTCGCGCTCTTCCTGAACCACGCCGATGATCTGCCAGTGATCGAGCACGCCAGGCGACTGCGCCAGCACCGTTTCTTTCTCCAGCGGCCAGCCGAGCATGACGCGCAGGTCGGTCTGCGCCGCTTCGCTCAGCGCATCGCGCCGCGCCACGGCTTCGCAGGCCAGTTGCAGCAGGCCGAGCTGGCGCAGGGTGCTTTCGGGCCAGTTGGCGCCTTGCAGCAGACCGGCGGCGGCGTTGCTCAGGCGCTGGCCCAGGCCGGGCGCCTTGGCATCGACCAGCCGGGCCGCCATCGTTTCCCACGCGGCGCGGCTTTGCGGCCCCAGGCTGCCGAGGCCACGCGCCAGTTGATCGAGCAGCCACGGCTGCAATTCCGCCGCGCCGGTGGCCATCTTGGCCCAGCGCTGCTGCGCGCTTTTCAGGGCGGCGGCGCTGGGTTCGGCGGTGGGGCTGGCGGCTTGCTCGCGCTGCTTTTCTTCCTTTTTTTGCACCCGCTCGGTGCGGGCGCTGAGCCAGTCGGCGACCCAGGCGGGCGGCGTCGTGGCGGTGAACAGGCTGGCGTCCTTGGCGCGCAGCAGCAACAGCGCCAGCCCGTGCTTGCAGGGAAATTTGCGGCTCGGGCAGGAGCATTTGAACGTCGGCCCGGACAGATCGACCTGCGTCTGATAAGGCTTGCTGCCGCTGCCCTGGCACTCGCCCCAGACGGCGGCATCATTGGCGCCGAGTAGGGGCCAGCCGCCCGGTTTGAGCAGCCCGTTGGCAGCTTTGGCCGAGGCGGCATCGGGCGCGAGGGCAAGGACGGATTCGGCGCTGAGTTCCATAGGCGGGCAGGCGGAAAAGTGGGTAAGAAAAGAAGGGGCTTGTCAGGCAAAACTTCGCTGGCAGAGCGTCCCGTAAAGCTGCAAAACCGGCAATTTTAAAGAGTGTTGAATCATGTTACATGACTCTGCGCTTGCTTCAGCCAGCAGGCGCAGAGTCGCTGGCGTGGAGGCCGCACTGCCGGTTTACAGCTTGGACGCCGTCTGTCTGGCGTACATCACGTCCGTGCGCAGGACGTATTTGCTGCCCCGCTGAATCGGTGCGCCTTGGTGCCGCATGGCATGGGGAAAAATCAAGGCCATGCCGATTTTCGGCTGGATGATTTCCCATTGGAATTCGGTATTTCCGCCTTCGTAATCGTCATTGAGATAAATCAGTAGGGTCAGCAGGCTGACTTCATCATCAGATTTGCAGAAAAATCCGTCTTTATGCCATTTGAAGTATTGGCCTGGAATGTAGCGGTAAAACCGGAACCGCTGGTTCAGTCCCGACAGCTGCCACTGGTCAAGCACATGGGGCAAAAATGGCTGGGCACGCTGGAATAATTGTTCTGCCAAGCGGGCATCATCAAAAATTATTCGGTCATTGTTGCGGATGGTTTTGACCATTTCGGTGCCGCCGTCGGTTTGAATGGTGGCTTCCTCGTAGCCGGTCTGCTCGCTGTCGCGGATGTATTGTTCACATTCCTTCGGACTTAAAAAATCCTTGATGGCAAAAAGTCCGGCGCCAAAAGCTGTTTTTTCCATATTGCTTCCCTGCTTTTAAATTGATATGAGTTTTTCTGACTGGAGAATTTTTCTGATACTGAGAATGTTGTGCTGGTGAATTTTATATTTTCTGGCAATGGATGCTTTTTGTAAATTTGCTTTACTGTAGTTGAGGGCCATTGCTTAAAAGATAATATGGACTGCCATTGATTTCGGGGGCGCTCCTTGCCCTGCCGAGCGCGATGGCGCTGTTTGTACAACAATACGGCGACAAGCAGCCCGCCTGCCGCGCCCCTTGCCTCCAGCAAGCCGACACACAACCCCGTCTTTCGCCTCTCACCAGACATCACTTTTTAAACCCGCCATGAACATCCTCTTCGTCGCTGACCCGCTTGCCTCTTTCAAAACCTACAAGGACACCACTTTTGCCATGATGCGCGAAGCGCAGCGGCGCGGCCACCGCGTCAGCGCCTGCGAGCAGCAGGACTTGATGTGGCAGCGCGGCATGGCCGTCACGGCCCATGTGCGCGACATCCTGCTCACCGGCGACGCTACCGACTGGTTTGAAGAAATCGGCCGCCGCGCCGCCGCGCTGAAGGATTTCGACGCCGTGCTGATGCGCAAAGACCCGCCCTTTGACAGCGAGTATTTCTACGCCACGCACCTGCTGGAGCAGGCCGAGCGCGAGGGCGCCAAGGTGTTCAACAAGCCGCGTGCGCTGCGCGACCACCCGGAAAAGCTCGCCATCATGGAGTTTCCGCAGTTCATCGGCCCGACGCTGGTCACCCGCGACGCCGAGGACATCAAGCGCTTTCACGCCGAGCACCAGGACATCATCCTCAAGCCGCTCGACGGCATGGGCGGCATGGGAATTTTCCGCGTCGGCCCGGATGGGCTGAACCTGGGCTCGATCACCGAAACGCTGAACCGCCACGGCGCGCTCAGCCTGATGGTGCAGAAGTTTTTGCCCGAAATCGTGGATGGCGACAAGCGCGTGCTGGTCATCGGCGGCAAGCCGGTGCCGTTTTGCCTGGCGCGCATTCCGCAGGGCAGCGAGGTGCGCGGCAATCTGGCGGCGGGCGGCTTGGGCGTGGCCCGGCCTTTGTCGGCGCGGGATCGCGAAATCGGCGAGGCGCTCGGGCCGGTTCTTTTCAGTCGCGGCCTGCTGCTGGCCGGTGTCGATGTGATTGGCGACTGCGTAACTGAAATTAACGTCACCAGCCCGACCTGTTTTCAGGAGATTTTTGACCAGACCGGCTGCGACGTGGCGGCGCTGTTTATTGATGCGCTGGAGCAGGCGGTTCGGGGTTGATCTGCTGGCCGGGTGCGCAAACAAGGTACTCCAAAATGGTTGAGTGTTTACCCGGATTGCGGGCGTGAGTTGTATCTGGAAAATAACTTCTATTTCAACCCGTTCGGAGTTTTCACCCATGACCACCTTCTCCGCCGCTTCGCTTGATCTGACTGGCGCGACTTTTTCGAAGACCGCCACCGGGTTGCAGGAAATCCAGAACCGTGCGCTGGGCCTGCCCGCGCTGATTCGCCGGATTCTGGTGCTGGTGGACGGCAAGCGCAGTGGCAAGGAACTGGCCGCTTTCGTCGGGGGTGAAGCCAATATTGCCGAGGTGCTGGGCCAGCTGGTGGCGCATGGCTGCATTGATGCGCAGGGCGCCGCCAAGCCTGCGTCCGCTGCGGCAGCGCCCCTGTCCGCGCAGTCGGATGAGGCGGCGCAACTGGCTGGTTTGCCCCATCCGGCGCTGCGCGGCGCCAAGGAAGTCGAGATGGCGCGCAACTTCATGATCAACACCACCAACACCATTTGCGGCCAAAACCAGCGTATCAGTCTGCTCAAGTCCTTGATGGCCTGCCAACGCGCCGACGAATTGCGCCAGGTTTACCCGGTGTGGCTCAGCACCATCCGCACCGTCCCCGCCGGTGCCAAGCGTCTGCCCGAACTGCTGGAAAGGCTGTTTGTGGTGCTTTGAGGCAGCAGCAGCCGCCGCCGCGTTCGCGCGCTAAAACGGCTGCAGCGCACCATCGACAAACACTTTTAACTCGCCCGGCGCGAAGGCGCTCCAGGCTTCGTTGCTCGTCAGCGGCGCGGTCACGACGACGGCCACGCAGTCGCTGGGCGCGGCCTGCTCGGCAAAGTTGACGCTCAGGTCTTCGTCGCTCAGCGTGGCGTGGGCGAACGGGTGGCGGCGCTCCACATAAACCAGATTCGTCGAGGCATGCGCCCACAGCGCCAGCCCGTTGCTGAGCAAAAAGTTAAAAGTGCCGTGCCGGGCGATTTTTGCCGCCAGTTCGCGCAGCGTGATGCTCAGCTCCTGCACGCTGGGCAGGTCGGCGTGGGACTTGGCCAGCTCCTGCATGATCCAGCAAAAAGCGCGTTCGCTGTCGGTGCTGCCGACCGGCTTGAAGCTGCCGTGCAGGCGCGGCCAGAAATCGTTCAGGTTGCCGTTGTGCGCAAACACCCAGTAGCGGCCCCAGAGTTCGCGCACAAACGGGTGGCAGTTTTCCAGCGCCACCGGCCCTTGCGTGGCCTTGCGGATATGCGCAATCACATTGCGGCTCTTGATCGGGTAGCGCCGGATCAGCTCGGCCACAGGTGAGTCAAAGGCCGGCGAATGGTCCACAAAGTGCCGAAGGCCACGGCCCTCGAAAA
>JAPLPS010000099.1 GCA_026400075.1 Polaromonas sp. | reverse complement strand
TCTTTATCTTTTCTTTGAGAGGGCGTCTTTGTCGGTAGCGGCGCTCTCGCCGGTCGTGACGCCTCTGAGCTTGATGGCATAGCCATTGGGGTAGCGCAAATCGGCAGATTCCAGGTCGCGCCCAAAGCGCGCGACAACCGGTTTGACCGTGGCGGTGAAGCGGCGTATGCGCCCCTGCAGATCATCGACCGAGCCGCGCCCCAGTTCCAGCAGGGCGCCGCTGTCGAGCTCGGCGCTCCAGCTGCCCTGCCCGCTCAGCTGCAGCTGAATCAGCGCCACGTCCATGCCTTCAAACAGCACGGAAAGCTGGCGATACGCCTGCAGCACCAGCTGCGCCTTGTCCTCGGGGCCGTTGAGCAGCGGCAGGTCTTCGGCTTCCACGTCGCCCGGATTGGCTTCAAAAATCTCGCCAAAACTGTTCACCAGCCGCGCATCGCTCTCGGTGCCCCACAGCGCGATGGCCTTGTGCTCGTACAGCACCACTTTCAGGCGGTTCGGGAATTGGCGCTTGACCACGGCGCGGCGCACCCAGGGCACGGCCTCGAAAGCGGCGCGTGTCGCCTCCAGATCGACGGTCAGGAAGTTGCCTTCCAGCTTGGGTGCCACATTGGCCCGCAGCGTGACCGCATTGGTATGCGTCAGCTCGCCCTGAACGCCGATGGCCTCCAGCGTCGGCTGGCGCAGCAGCCAGGCACCGGCCAGCGTCAAAATCATGCAGACAAACACCCACCCCAGAAGCGCCGAAAAGGCGTTCATGAACTTGACATCCAAAGGTAACTGCAGGGTCTGTCGCATGGCAGGATTTAAACGGGCGCGGCGCCCAGGCTCGGGTGAGGCTGGTCGAGCCGGGCGCTCTTGAGCACTTCAAGGCACAGGGCCTCGTAAGCCATGCCTGTCGAGCGCGCCGACATCGGCACCAGAGAATGCCCTGTCATGCCCGGCGAGGTGTTGATCTCCAGCAAGTAGGGCTGACGCGTGCGCTGGTCAATCATCACGTCGGCGCGTCCCCAGCCCCGGCAGCCGAGCGTGCGAAACGCCTGCAGCACCAGCGCCTGAATCGCCGCTTCTTCGCCCTCGGGCAGGCCGCAGGGCACCAGGTACTGCGTGGTGTCGGTGAAGTATTTGTTTTCGTAGTCGTAATTGCCCTCGGGCGCGACGATGCGAATCACCGGCAGCGCGTGCGCGTGTTCGCCGGTGCCCAGCACCGGGCAGGTGACTTCGTCGCCCTGAATGAACTGCTCGCACAAAATATCGGCGTCCATCTTGGCGGCCAGCGCGATGGCGGCGGTCATGCCGGCGCGCTCGGTGACCTTGCTCAGGCCCAGCGAGGAGCCTTCGCGGGCCGGCTTGACGATCAAGGGCAGGCCGAGCGCGTCGGGAATCGCCTCGACCTGAGCGCGGGTGTAAACGCCCCGGCGCAGCAGCGCGTAGCGCGGCGTCGGCAGGCCTTCGGCGAGCAGCAGGCGCTTGGTCATCACCTTGTCGATGGCGATGCTCGACGCCATCACGCCCGAGCCGGTGTAGGGAATGCCCATCATTTCGAGCGCGCCCTGCACCGTGCCGTCTTCGCCAAAGCGGCCGTGCAGCGCGATGAAACAGCGTGTAAAACCGTCTCTTTTCAGTTCACCCAGGTCGCGTTCGGCCGGGTCGAACGCATGGGCATCGACGCCCTGCGAGCGCAGCGCCTGCAGCACGCCCTGGCCGGACATCAGCGAAATGTCGCGCTCGGCGGACAGCCCGCCCATCAGAACGGCGACCTTGCCAAAGTTAACGGAGTTGGAGTTCATGCAGACCATCCTTACTTAACGGCTGAGGTCGGGTACAGGGCTACAAGCCGGGCAGGAACCTGGCCGATAGAGCCTGCGCCCATGCACATCACGATGTCGCCTGCCTGCGCGGCGTCCAGAATCGCCTGCGGCATGGCGTCGATGTTGTCCACAAACACCGGTTCGAGCTTGCCCGCCACGCGCAGCGCGCGCGCCAGCGAGCGCCCGTCCGCCGCGACAATTGGCGCCTCACCGGCGGCATAGACTTCGGCCAGCAGCACCGCATCGGCGTGGGCGCTGATGACGCGGACAAAATCCTCAAAGCAGTCGCGGGTGCGGCTGTAGCGGTGCGGCTGGAACGCCAGCACGATGCGCCGCCCCGGAAAAGCCCCGCGCGCGGCGGCCAGCGTGGCCGCCAGCTCGACCGGATGGTGGCCGTAATCTTCAATCACCGTGAACGCCCCGCCACCCGTGGCAGGCAGTTCGCCGTAGCTCTGGAAGCGTCGGCCCACGCCGGTGAACCCGGCCAGCGCTTTTTGCACGGCCGCGTCGGGCACGTTCAGTTCGGCCGCGATGGCAATCGCCGACAGCGCGTTCAGCACGTTGTGCTCACCGGCCAGGTTCAGCGCCACGTCCAGATCGGGCAGATTAACGCCGTTACGCCGCTGGGCGGTGAAATGCATCTGCGCGCCCACAGCGCGCACGTTGACAGCGCGCACCTGCGCCTCTTCATTGAAGCCGTAGCTGGTGATCGGGCAGGACACCTCGGGCACGATCTCGCGAATCACCGGGTCGTCGGTACACAAAATCGCCGTGCCGTAAAACGGCATCCGGTGCAGGAAATCGACAAACGCCTTTTTCAGGTTGCCAAAGTTGTGGCCATAGGTTTCCATGTGGTCGGCGTCGATATTCGTCACCACCGCCATCACTGGCAGCAGGTTCAAAAAGGACGCGTCGGACTCGTCGGCCTCGACGACGATGTAGTCGCCCGAGCCGAGCTTGGCATTGGCGCCCGCGCTGTTGAGCTTGCCGCCGATGACGAAAGTCGGGTCGAGCCCGGCTTCGGCCAGCACGCAGGCGACCAGGCTGGTCGTCGTCGTCTTGCCGTGCGTGCCAGCAATGGCGATGCCCTGCTTGAAGCGCATCAGCTCGGCCAGCATGATGGCACGCGGAACGACGGGGATTTTCTTTTCGCGCGCGGCCAGCACTTCGGGGTTGTCGGCGCGCACGGCAGTCGAAGTGACCACCGCGTTGACATTGACCAGATTGGCCGCGTCGTGGCCGACAAAGGTCTTGATGCCCAGCGCAGCCAGGCGCTGCAGCGTGGCGCTGTCAGCCAGGTCGGAGCCGGAAATCACATAACCCAGGTTGTGCAGCACTTCGGCAATGCCGGACATGCCCGCGCCGCCCAGGCCGATGAAGTGAATGTTTTTGATCGCGTGTTTCATCCGGCCAGCTCCTCGCAGGCGGCGACCACGCGGGCGGTGGCGTCGGTTTTTTGCAGGGACTTGGCCTGAAGGGCCGCTTGGATCAGCGCCGGGCGCTGGGTGTTTTGGAGCATGGTGGCAAGAATGGAAGGGGTGAGATCGCGCTGCTGCACCAGCCAGCCGCCGCCCTGGGCGACCAGGAACTGCGCGTTGACCGTCTGGTGGTCATCGACCGCAGCAGGAAAGGGAACAAACAGGGCCGCCGCGCCGACGGCGGCAATTTCCGTCACGGTGCTGGCACCGGCGCGGCAGATGATGAAATCGGCGTCGGCAAAAGCCTGGGCCGTGTCGTCGATAAAGGGTGTCAGCTCGGCCTCGACGCCAGCGGCGCGGTAGCTGGCCTGCAGCTCGGCGAGCTGGCGCGCGCCGCTCTGGTGAATCACTCGGGGCCGCACATCTGCCGGAATCAGCGCCAGCGCCTGCGGCACCAAGTCATTCAGCGCCCTGGCGCCCAGACTGCCGCCAACCACCAGCAGCCTGAGCGGGCCGCTGCGCCCGGCAAAGCGGGCCACCGGCTCGCGCTGGCGCAAAAAAGCCGGGCGCAGCGGATTGCCGACCCACTGGGCTTTTTCAAACACGCCGGGAAAGGCGGTAAAGACACGCTTGGCGACGCGAGCCAGCAGCTTGTTGACCATACCGGCCACCGAGTTCTGCTCGTGCAGCACCAGCGGTTTACCCAGCACGACGCTCATCATCCCGGCCGGAAAGCTGATGTAGCCGCCCAGACCAACAACCACGTCGGGCTGGACGCGGCGTATCACCTGCACGCTTTGCCAAAAGGCTTTCAACAGGCGCAGCGGCAGCTTCAGCAGCGTGATCACGCCCTTGCCGCGCACGCCGGAAAACTCAATCGTTTCAAACGCAAAGCCGCGCGCGGGCACCAGCTGGCTTTCCATGCTCGGGTGGCTGGCCGTCCCAAGGCCGCCCAGCCAGTGGACGCGCCAGCCGCGCTCACGCAGCGCCTCGGCCACGGCCAGACCGGGAAAGATATGGCCGCCGGTGCCGCCCGCCATCACCAAAGCGCAACGCTGACGGGTCATTGACGGCCTCCACGCATCATCAAACGGTTTTCAAAATCAATGCGCAGCACGACGGCCAGCGCAATCAGGTTCATCAAAATGGCCGAGCCGCCATAGCTCATCAAAGGCAAGGTCAGGCCCTTGGTCGGCAGCGCGCCCAGGTTCACGCCGATGTTGATAAAGGTCTGAAAGCCGATCCAGATGCCCACGCCCTGCGCGACCAGCCCGGAAAAGAGCCGCTCCAGCGCAATCGACTGGCGGCCAATGTGCATGATGCGCCGCGTCATCCAGAGAAACAGGCCGATGACGAGCAGCACGCCGATCAGGCCGAACTCCTCGCCAATCACCGCCATCAAAAAGTCGGTGTGCGCCTCGGGCAGCCAGTGCAGCTTTTCAATACTGCCGCCCAGACCGACGCCAAAAACCTCGCCGCGCCCGAAGGCGATCAAGGAGTGCGACAGCTGGTAGCCCTTGCCCATCGAGTATTTTTCGCTCCACGGGTCCATGTAGGCAAAAATGCGCTCGCGCCGCCATTCGCTGAGCATCACGATCAGGCCGAAGGCGACGACCACCACGGCGGCAATCAGAAAAAACATGCGGGCGTTGACGCCGCCGAGAAACAAAATCCCCATGGCGATGACGGAAATCACCATGAACGCGCCCATGTCCGGTTCGGCCAGCAGCAGCACGCCGACGATGGCCACGGCAAACGCCATCGGCAGCACGGCGCGGAAAAAGCGCTCCTTGACCTCCATCTTGCGCACCATGTAGTCGGAGGCATAGATGAGCACGGCAAATTTGGCCAGCTCGGAGGGCTGAAAATTCATGACGCCCAGCGAAATCCAGCGGCGCGCGCCATTGACGCCTTTGCCGATAAAGGGCACCAGCACCAGAATCAGCAGCACCAGCGCGCCGACGAACAGCCAGGGCGCCCATTTTTCCCACCGCGCCATCGGCACCTGAAACGCCAGCACCGCCGCCACAAAGGCCACGGCCAGCGACAGCACATGGCGCGTCAGGAAATGGGTGTGCGCGTAGCGCGCAAACTTGGGGTTGTCCGGCATCGCGATGGACGCCGAATAAACCATGACCAAGCCCCACATCAGCAGGGCCACCGTGACCCAGACCAGCGTCCAGTCCAGCGCCGACATGCGCACCGGCGCCGCCAGCGGGCCGGGCAGCGTGTGCCCGCCCAGCCGGATCGGCAGGGCGTCCGTCGCGGCTTTACCCAGGCCGGAAAACCAGCGCGCCCCCGAGCGTGCCGCAGCCCCCATCGCAGGCGCGCTCCCGGCGCCTTTGGCAGCCTTGGCAGCCTGGCCCAGGCCGGAAAACCAGCCGCGCAAACGGGTGGCAACTGTCACAGGAGCACGCCTTTTTCATCGGCCAGCGTCTGCACGGCGTCGCAAAAGACCCGCGCGCGGTGCGCGTAGTCGTCAAACATGTCAAAGCTGGCGCAGGCGGGCGAGAGCAGCACAGCGTCGCCGCTGCGCGCCTGCGCGGCGGCCAGGCTGACGGCGTCAAGCATAGACGCGGCATCCAGCAGCGGCACGCCGCACTCCTGCAAAGCGGCGCGGATCAGCGGCGCGTCGCGCCCGATCAGCACCACGGCGCGGGCGTAGCGCGCCACCGGCGCGGCCAGCAGCGAAAAATCCTGGCCCTTGCCGACGCCGCCCAGAATCAGCACCAGCTGGCGCTCGGCGCCCAGCCCGGCCAGCGCGGCGGCGGTGGCGCCGACATTCGTGCCCTTGCTGTCGTCAAAATATTCGACGCCGTCGAGCAACGCGATCAGTTCGACACGGTGCGGCTCGCCCCTGTACTCGCGCAGGCCATGCAGCATCGGCGCGAGCGCGCAGCCTGCTGCGGCGGCCAGCGCAAGCGCGGCCAGCGCGTTGGTGGCGTTGTGTCGGCCCCGGATGCGCAGCGCTTCGAGCGGCATCAGGCGCTGGATGTGCAGCGGCGCTTCTTCGGTCTTGCGCCGCTTGACGGTTTCATCGGTTTCCATCGCACGCACCAGCCAGGCCATGCCGTTGACGGTTTCAATGCCGTAGTCGCCGGGGCGCTGGGGTTCGCCGCTGCCAAACGTCAGGTGGCTGCGGGCTGGCTTGCCTTTGGCGGGCGCGGGCAAAGCCGCCATCACCAGTGCATCGTCGCGGTTCAGCAGCATCAGGCCTGTGCGGCCATAAACATTGGCTTTGGCGGCGCTGTAGGCGCCCAGGGTTTCGTGCCAGTCGAGATGGTCTTGCGTGATGTTCAGCACCGTGGCGACGGTCGGCTCGAAATTCGTGATGCCGTCGAGCTGGAAGCTGGACAGCTCCAGCACCCAGACATCGGGCAGGCTTTGGACAGCGTCATCGCCACCGTTGCCGTTGCCGTTGCCGTTGCCGTTGCCGTTGCTGGCAGCATCGAGCTTTTCGCGCAAGGTGTCCAGCAGCGTCGGGCCGATATTGCCAGCGACGGCCACCGTTTTTCCGGCGCGCTCGACCAGCTGGCCGGTCAGCGAGGTGACGGTGGTTTTGCCGTTGGTGCCGGTGATCGCGATGACCTTTGGCGCGTAGCCCTGGGCTGCTTTCAAATCAAGCAGCGCATCGGCAAACAGGCTGAGCTCGTTGCCGCAGGCAATGCCGCGCGCCTGCGCCGCGCCGACCACGCCCGCCACCGAAGCGGGCGACAGGCCGGGGCTTTTCAGCACCAGCTCAAAACCGGCCTGCGCCAAGAGCGCCGCGTCCATGTTCGACGTGACAAACTGCGCGCTAGGCACCTCGTCGCGCAGGCGCGCCAGTTGCGGCGGCGCGCTGCGGGTGTCGGCTACCGTCACCTGCGCGCCGCAGCGGGCACACCAGCGCGCCAGCGCCAGGCCGGAAGCGCCCAGACCCAGAATCAAGATGTTTTTTTGCGCCAGATTGTTCATCGCAGTTTCAGGGTTGACAGGCCGACCAGACACAGCAGCATCGTGATGATCCAGAAGCGCACCACGACCTGGGTTTCTTTCCAGCCGGATTTTTCAAAATGATGGTGCAGCGGCGCCATTTTCAGCAGGCGTCGGCCCTGGCCGAAGCGCTTTTTGGTGTATTTGAACCAGCTCACCTGCAGCATCACCGACAACGCCTCGACGACAAAAATGCCGCCCATGATGGCCAGCACGATTTCCTGGCGCACGATGACAGCCACGGTGCCCAGCGCCGCGCCCAGCGCCAGCGCGCCGACGTCGCCCATGAAGACCTGCGCCGGATGCGTGTTGAACCACAAAAATGCCAGCCCGGAACCGGCAATCGCCATGCAGAAAATCAGCAGCTCGCCCGAGCCGGGAATATGCGGAAAAAACAGGTATTTGGAATACACCGAGCTGCCCGTGACATAGGCAAAAATGCCCAGCGACGTCCCCACCATGATGACCGGCATGATGGCCAGGCCGTCGAGCCCGTCGGTCAGGTTCACGGCATTGCTGGCGCCCACAATCACCAGGTAAGTCAGAATGACAAAGCCGAACACACCCAGCGGGTAGCTGACGGCCTTCATGAAGGGCAGCAGCAGCCCGGCCTTGGGCGGCAGGTTCACATCAAAGCCCGAGCGCACCCAACTGGCGAACAGCTCCAGCACCCGCAGATTCGAGCTTTCCGAAATGCTGAACACCAGGTACAGCGCGGCCAGCAGCCCGATGACGGACTGCCAGATGTATTTCTCGCGCGAGGGCATGCCTTCCGGGTCTTTGTTGACCACCTTGCGCCAGTCATCGACCCAGCCGATGGCGCCAAAGCCCAGCGTCACCGCCAGCACAATCCAGACAAAGCGGTTCGACAGGTCAGACCACAGCAGCGTCGAAATCGCAATGGCCAGCAGGATCAGCACGCCGCCCATCGTCGGTGTGCCGCTCTTGCTCAAATGGGTCTGCATCGCGTATTCGCGGATCGGCTGGCCGATTTTGAGCGCAATCAGGCGGCGAATGACGAACGGGCCGGCGATCAGGCCGATCAGCAACGCGGTCAGCGCGGCCATGACGGCGCGCAAGGTCAGGTACTGAAATGCCCTGAGAAAACCCAGTTCAGGCGAGAGGGTCTGGAGCCACAGGGTCAGGCTAAGCAGCATGAAACGCTTTCATCGGTGAAGTTGGTGTCGAATCGCTGGCGGCCAGCACGGCCTGAACCACGCGCTCCATCTTCATGAAGCGCGAGCCCTTGACCAGCAGGCTGGCGACATGGGGCAGCTCGGCCACCACCGCCTCGGCCAGCTCGGCCATGTCGTTGAAATGGCGTGCCTGGCCAAAAGCGGCTGCCGCCGCGCGCGACTGCTCACCCAGCGTAAACAGCTGCTCAATGCCCGCCTGCGCCGCATGGCGACCGGCCTCGGCGTGAAACTGCGGCCCCTGGTCGCCGACCTCGCCCATGTCGCCGATGACCAGCAGGCGCGGGCCGGGCAGCTCGGCCAGCACGTCAATGGCGGCGCGCATGGAATCGGGATTGGCATTGGAGGTGTCATCGATCAGCGTCACGGCGCGACCGGCCAGCGTCAGCGCCACGGCGCGGGAACGCCCCTTGACCGGCGCAAAGCCGCACAAACCCGCCGCAATCGCCGCCAGCGGCACGCCAGCGGCGAGCGCGCAGGCGGTGGCTGCGAGCGAATTTTTGACGTTGTGGCGCCCGGCAATGTTGAGCGAAAAAGCCAGCGGCCCGGCGGGCGTGTTCGCAGTCACCTGCCAGCCCTGGCCGCTCCAGTGCGCCTGCGCCGTCACATCGGCCGCGCCGGACAGCGCAAACGTCAGCGTCCGGCGGCTGCCGCTCAAGGTGCGCCAGAGCGGCGTGAAATCGTCGTCAGCCGGAAACACGGCCACGCCATCGGCAGGCAGCGCCGACAGCACGCTGCCGTTTTCTTCGGCCACGGCCTGCACGGTTTGCATGAATTCGAGGTGTTCGCGCTGGGCGTTGTTGACCAGCGCCACCGTGGGCCGGGCCACGTCGGCCAAATAAGCGATTTCGCCGGGATGGTTCATGCCCAGCTCGACGACGCCGATTTGATGCGCGGCGCGCAGCCGCAACAGCGTCAGCGGCACGCCGATGTCGTTATTCAGATTGCCTTCGGTGGCGAAAGCGGCGTCCGGTTTCCAGGCGCGCAGGATGGCGGCGATCATCTGCGTGACGGTGGTTTTGCCATTGCTGCCGGTCACGGCAATCAAGGGCAGCTTGAATTGCGAGCGCCAGCCCGCCGCCAGTTGGCCCAGCGCCAGCCGCGAGTCGGCCACTTCCAGACCGGGCAGGCCCGCCACGTCCAGCCCGCGCTCGGCGATGGCGGCGACTGCGCCCTGCGCCCCGGCCTGCGGCAGGAAATCGTGGGCGTCAAAACGCTCGCCCTTGAGCGCGACAAACAGGTCGCCCGGCTGCAGGCTGCGGCTATCGGTGTGTACGCGGGCCACGGCCAGCGCACCATCACCAACCAGCAGGGCGGCAGGCAGCCAGTCCAGCGCTTGCTGCAAATTCATCATGCGCCAGCTCCTGTCGGGTTCACCGCCACCAGCAGATCGAGGGCGGCCTGGGCCTGCGCCCGGTCGGAAAAAGAATGTTTCACGCCGTTGATGTCCTGGTAGTTTTCATGGCCCTTGCCTGCCAGCAACACCACGTCCTGGGGCTGCGACTGGCCAATCGCCTGAGCAATCGCCGCCGCCCGGTCGGGCTGAACCTGCGCCGCATCCGGGCGGCTCAGGCCGGGCCGCATCTGCGCCAGAATGGCTAAAGAGTCTTCGCTGCGCGGGTTGTCAAAATGAGCTGATCGGCGTTCTTTTCGGCGGCGGCGGCCATCAGCGGGCGCTTGCTGGCGTCGCGGTCGCCGCCGCAGCCGAACACGCAGCGCAACTGGCCGCCGCGCGCCAGCGCCACCGGCTTGAGCGCGGTGAGGACTTTTTCCAGCGCGTCCGGCGTGTGCGCGTAGTCGATGACGACCAGCGGCTTGCCTTCGATGGCAATCATTTCGGTGCGGCCCGGCACCGGCTGCAGTCCGGCGCAGGCACCAACGGCCTCGGCCAGCGGCAGGCCCATGACGCGCAGCGCGGCAATCACGCCGAGCAGATTCGACACGTTGTACAGCCCGACCAGGCTGACCGTCAGGCGCTGGCTTTGCGCGCCCTCGACCACGTCAAAACTCAGGTCGTGGGCGCCGTGGACGATGACGCGCGCCTGCAGCCGGGCGGGCCGTTCGCAGGAAACCGTCCAGAGATCGAGATTTTTACCGGCCAGCGCGGCGCTCAGTTCAAGCCCTTTGGCGTCGTCGATATTGATGACCGCCGCCTTCAGGCCGGGCCAGGTAAACAGCATGGCTTTGGCGCGCCAGTAATCCTGCATGGAGGCGTGGTAATCGAGATGGTCTTGCGTGAAGTTGGTGAAAATTGCCACGCCGATGTGCAGCGCTTGCAACCGCCGCTCTTCCAGCCCAATCGACGAGGCTTCGATGGCGCAGGCCGCAAAGCCTTCATCGGCCAGGCGGCGCAGCTGCTGCTGTAATAAAACCGGGTCTGGCGTGGTCAGGCCGTTGTTGACCATCGCGCCAGGCTCGCCGATGCCCAGCGTGCCGATCACGCCGCAGCGCCGCCCGAGCCGCCCCAGCGCCTGCGCCAGCCACCAAGCGGTCGAGGTTTTGCCGTTGGTGCCGGTAATCGCCGCCACCTGCAGCTGCGCACTGGGCGCGTCAAAATAAGCGGCGGCAATCGGGCCAGTGTCGGCTTTCAGGCCGCTGTAAGTGGCGATGCGCGGGTCGGTGAAACCATAAGCCTCGGCACCATCAAGCTCGATCAGGCAGGCGCTGGCGCCAGCGGCCAGCGCGGCGGCGACAAAGCGGCGCCCGTCCGTGGCCGCGCCCGGCCAGGCGATAAAACCGTCGCCGGGGCCGATCTGGCGGCTGTCGGCGCACAGGGTGCGGCTGACGCGGGCCTTGAGCCAGTCGGCTGCTTCTTCAGGGCTGAAAAGTTGCTGCATTAAAACGATTCCTCCACCATCTGGGTGATGATTTCCGGCTTGACGCTGATGTCGGGCTGCACGCCCATCATGCGCAGCGTCTGCTGCACCACTTCGCTGAACACCGGTGCAGCAGCAATGCCGCCGAAATATTTGCCGTCGCCCGGCTCGTCAATCATCACCGCGACGATGATGCGCGGCGACTCTATCGGCGCCATGCCGGTAAACCAGGCGCGGTATTTGTTGCTCGCGTAGCCCTTGCCGACCTGCTTGTGCGCCGTGCCCGACTTGCCGCCGACCGAATAGCCGACCGTCTGCGCCAGCGGGCCGGTGCCGCCGGGCGCGGCCGCCATCTGCAGCATGCGCCGTATCGCGTGGGCATTTTCGGCCGAAAACACCTTGACGCCGACGGCCGGCTCACGGCTCTTGAGCATCGTCACCGGGATGATTTCCCCGTCGTGGGCAAACGCGGTGTAGGAATGCGCCATCTGGAACAGCGAGGCCGACAGCCCGTAGCCATAAGCCATCGTCGCCTGCTCGACCGGGCGCCAGGTTTTCCAGGGTCGCAGCCGACCGCTGACCGCGCCCGGAAACTGGATTTTTGGTTTTTGGCCGTAGCCCAGCGCGACATAGGTGTCCCACATCTCGTGCGGCGTCATCTTTTGCGCAATCTTCAGCGCGCCGACATTGCTCGACTTCTGGATCACGCCCTCGACGCTCAAAGTGCCGTAGTTGTGCGTGTCGCTGATCGTGAAACCGCCGATGCTGTAGCGCCCGGGGCTGGTCGAAATCAGGGTTTGCGGCTTGACCCGGCCTGCTTCGAGCGCCATCGCCACCGTGATCGGCTTCATTGTCGAGCCGGGCTCGAAGGTGTCGGTCAGCGCGCGGTTGCGCAGCTGCTCGCCGGTCAGGTTCTGGCGCCTGTCGGGCACGTAGCTGGGGTAGTTGGCCAGCGCCAGCACTTCGCCAGTGATGGTGTCGAGCACGACCACGCTGCCCGCCCTGGCCTTGCGCGCCATCACCGCATCGCGCAGCTTTTGGTAGGCGACGAACTGCACCTTGCTGTCAATGCTCAGTTGAATGTCGCGGCCCTCGACCGGCGGCACCTGCTCGCCAATGCCTTCAACGACGCGGCCCAGCCGGTCTTTGATGACGCGCCGGGTGCCCGCCTTGCCCGCCAGCTCCTTTTCAAAAGCCAGCTCGATGCCCTCCTGGCCGATGTCTTCGACGTTGGTGAAGCCGACGACATGGGCGCTGGTTTCACCCTCGGGGTATTTGCGCTTGTACTCGCGGCGCTGGTAGATGCCGGGAATGTCCAGCTCGTGAATTTTGCGCGCCACCGGCTCTTCAAGCTGGCGCTTGATCCAGACAAAATTGCGGTCATCATTGAGCTTTTTTTTCAGCTCTGCCAGCGGCATTTCCAGCAGCCTAGCCAGCTTGGCGAGCTGGGCGGGTGTGGCGTCAACGTCTTCGGGGATCGCCCAGATGCTCGAAGCGGGCACGCTGGAGGCCAGAATCAGGCCGTTACGATCCAGAATGCGGCCCCGGTTGGCGGGCAGCGCCAGCGTCCGGGTAAAGCGAACCTCGCCCTGGCGCTGGAAAAAATCATTCGCGTAAATCTGGATATAGGCGGCGCGCGCCGCCAGCGCGGCAAAAATCAGCGCAAAGCCGGCCACGATGAACTTGCTGCGCCAGACCGGGGTCTTGCTCGCCAGCAACGGGCTGGACGTGTAGAGAACGCTCCTACTCATGCGCCGCCTTTGGCGCGCTGGCCGCCGCCGCTGCGCGGTAATGCACGTACTGGGTGATGGCTGGCGTGGCGGTGCGCATCTGCAGGCGCTCCTGGGCCAGACTTTCAATCTTCAGCGGCGTCGCCTGGGCGCGCTTTTCCACCTGCAGGCGCTCGTTTTCGGTGGCGATTTTATGGCTTTGGGCGCTGGCTTTTTCAAGCTCGACATAAAGGCGGCGCGACTCGTACTGGGTATGCACCAGATACAGCGCGCTGGCCAGCACAGCGAGCAGCAACAGCAGATTCAGGCGCGCCATGAGCCGCCTTCTGCAATCCTTTGCGCAACTGTGGCCGCCCAAAGGCGCCCGCCAAACATCATGCGGCGTCTCCAGTCCGCTCGGCCACCCGCATCACGGCGCTGCGCGAGCGCGGGTTGCCTTCGACTTCTTCTTCGCTGGGCTTGATGCGGCCCAGCGCCTTCAGCGCCATCACCTTGGGCGCGGCAAAAGGCGCGCGCCGGTCAAACACCTCGCGCGAATGGGCGGCAATAAACTGCTTGACGATGCGGTCTTCGAGCGAATGAAAGCTGATCACCACCAGGCGCCCACCCGGCGCCAGCACCTTCAGCGAAGCCGCCAGCGCCTGCTGCAGCTCTTCGAGTTCGGCGTTGATAAAAATCCGAAGCGCCTGAAAAGTGCGCGTGGCGGGGTCTTTGCCCGGTTCACGGGTTTTGACCGCACTCGCCACAACCTCGGCCAGCTCGGCGGTGGTTTGAATCGGCCCACGCTCCTGGCGGCGGCGATCAATCGCCTTGGCAACCAGCCCGGCAAAGCGCTCCTCGCCGTAATCACGAATCACCTCGGTCATCGCTTCGATGGAGGCGTCGGCAAGCCAGTCGGCCACGCTCTGGCCGCGTGTGGTGTCCATGCGCATGTCCAGCGGGCCGTCGCCGCGAAAGGAAAAACCGCGCGCCGGGTTGTCGATCTGCGGCGAGCTGATGCCCAGATCCATCAAAATGCCGTCCGCGCTGGCGGGCGGCAACTGGCCCAGATGCATAAAGCCTTCGTGCCGGATGGAAAACCGCGCATCGGCAATCGACTGCGCCTCGGCAATCGCCTCCGGGTCTTTGTCGAAGGCCGTCAGGCGCCCGAGCGGCGAGAGCTGCGACAGCAGCAGGCGTGAATGTCCGCCGCGACCAAAAGTCGCGTCGATGTAGTGCCCGTCCGGGTTGAGCTGAAGCGCTTCTATCGCTTCGTTCAACAAGACGGTGCGGTGTGTCCATATTCCTTTCACCAACTTCTTTCAAAATAAATAATCTGTTAATGGCGCGCCAGGGTTCATGCGCGGACCAGGGATAAGCGAACTTGGACATTCAACGCAATGAATACCACACTTGGTAACAACCTGACCCGCTTCAAATAAGCCCTCAACCGCCTGCCGCCACCGCCTGCCACTGTAGCAGGCCAAGCCTGCATGGCCTGACGCTGAAACAAATTCTTTCCACGAAATCAATCACTTAGCAGCCCGAGTGACAGCCATTTGCAAGGGGTGAAAAGCATGACGATTCAATCGCTTGAGCAACGCAGTTGGCATAGCGCCTCAAGGCGGCACCAGCGTATTGGAATTTAGCTTTAGGCTTGCGGGCCGCTTGAGCGGCAGGAAGCATATTTTTCCGGAAATTTGCGGCAAAAAAACCGGGCGCTGACCCGATGTTACTTCGCGCTTCAACTGCACCGGGAATTATGAAGCCGAAAAGTGCTATTAAAATTATAGCACTTTGCAGTATAAAAACAAAACAGCGCGACGCATTCGTTTGTCTTTACGGCAGCCTGGCATAACTTTCAGACCACCTCTCCAGGCCGATTTTGGCCAGCACGCTTAATCAACGCGAACGATGACCCTCGCATATTCCGTGATGCCAATCACATTGAAGAAAGCGGCCACCAGCCGGTTAACTTCCGAGAACTTGACCTGCCGGTGCTCAGCCTGGCTGGCCGACACCCAGTTCAGCAGCATCCCGGCAGCCGAAAAATCAACGCGAATCAGCAGGGTGCAGGAAATCTGCACCATGCTGGCGCCAGCGACCCGGGTCTCCAGCTTGTCGAGCACACCAACCGCATCGCCCTGGATATGGCCAGACAACTCGACCGACAGCAGAGGCTGGCTCATTTGTGAGCTCTGCGGCCCCAGCAAGGAGTCATCTCCCATGATCATTGACGGAAGGTTGGAAGGCACGGCCTCGCCGACGATGGGCTGGCGTTCCTCCGCATTGCCATCGGCATTGATCACGGTACAGGTACAGCGCGCCCGCTCCCAGGCGGGCGGGGACACTTCGTAGGAAACACAAAAGTCCAGCGCAGCGAGTTCAAAATCATCAGGCTGGTTCATGATGCGCAGCATCTGCAGGCGCAGCTGCCACCAGTTCTGGTCAACCTCACGCTCTCCCGAGGGGGTCGCGGCCAGCAGCACCTGCTGCAGTTGCCCGGCACCCTGGAACTGCAGTTGCACCGGCTGGACTACCCAGCCGCTGAAGACCTTGAGCAAGGGCTCCATGGCGGACGGGTCAATGGTCTTGAGGTTTTTCCAGTCCAGGCGCCAGGGCATGGCGGTGCGGGCCATAGCCGCGTTCAGCGCGGCGATGGTCTGCAAGCCGACGACAGACGGGCAGATCCAGTCGGTTGAGGTGCCGTGGGCCGCCTTTTCCTTCGGATTGCTCATCGCCTTCATCATGTCGGGCAGGCAAAACCATTGGGGCGCCGAACGGTCAAAGCGCTTGAGAAACTTCAGCGCAGCGGCTTCAAACTTTTCCTGCTCGCCGGTGGCGCGGTACAGGTCAAACAGCGTCAGCCAGGTATCGATATGGTTGATACGCGGGGCGCCC
This sequence comes from Polaromonas sp., assembly GCA_026400075.1. GTDB lineage: Bacteria > Pseudomonadota > Gammaproteobacteria > Burkholderiales > Burkholderiaceae_C > Polaromonas. The sequence continues at coordinate 4,665 of JAPLPS010000099.1, read as the reverse complement.
GGCTCCAGCAGCGCCAGCAAACCGGCCTCAGCGCCCGCATCGTCGCCATTGGCAAAAAGAATCGCCGCCTCTTCGAGTTCAGCATCATGACCCGCCATCTCCTGCGCGACCGCCTGGAGCGCCGAAGACGCCACCGGCATGAACGGCGTCAGCCCGGACATGCCGCTGGAGGGGGCTTCGCCGCCCTGGCCTGACAAATCGCGTGTCGCAGGGGACTTCGCCAGCTTTTCAGCCGGGCGTTTGGCCACGGGATCAGGCACCAGCGCGGCAGCTCTGCGGGCGGCCAGCACGAGCGGAGACGGAAGCGTGGTCTGGAAGGCGGGAGACTTTACGCTGGGCATCGCCCGTACTGGCGCCTGGGGAATAGGCCGTGTCGGCGGCGGCGCTGGCCGTGCAGGCGCAGGTGGGGGCCTGGTCAGCGCTGGCGACTCGGAATTGCGCTTCATCGCGGCCGGATTGACGGTACTGCTGGCCGCCCCCGGCTCTTTTTTCCACCACTGCATCGACATCTGCGCCTCGATCTCATCGATCTTCTTCAGGGTGGAGGCGCGGTCATCCGGGGAAAGCATGCTGCTCTGAAAGAAAGAAGGCCGCCCGGCATCGGGCTCCTTGCCGCGTCCCTCGGCCGCTTCACGCTGGCGGATCACGCGCAGCATGTCAAACTCGCGCTTGCGCACAAAATCATTGCGCCGCTTGCGCTCCATCATTTCCTTGAGGAGCTGCTTGTTAACCAAATCATCCTTGCCTGCCTGCGCGGCGTCCCCGTCCGACCAGCTACTGCCCGGATTGCGCACGAATTTGACTAATTTGGACAGCAGGCCTGATTTGATATCGTCTTGAGACATGGCGAACCGGTAAAAAGCGTTACGGGGCAAAAACTCGATTCATCAATCACCAAACATTTTTTGCTTCAGCTCGCGGCGCTGCTGGGCTTCCAGCGACAAATTGGCCGTCGGCCGGGCAATCAGGCGCCCGACGCCGATAGGCTCGCCGGTTTCGTCGCAGTAGCCGTAATCGCCAGAGTCAATGCTGGCAATCGACTGCTCGATTTTCTTGAGCAGCTTGCGCTCACGGTCGCGCGTGCGCAACTCCAGCGCGTGCTCTTCTTCGATGGTGGCGCGGTCGGCCGGATCGGGCACGATGGCGGCGTCTTCGCGCAGGTGCTCGGTGGTTTCACCGGCACTGTTGTGGATTTCCTGCTTCAGAACGGACAGCTTGTGGCGGAAAAAGGCCAGCTGCACTTCGTTCATGTACTCGTCATCCGGCATCGACTTGATTTCCTCGTCGGTCAGCTGATTTGCCGGTTTGCTTTTCCAGTTGTTGGCCAGCTTGGGGTCTTTGGGCGCGGCGGGCTGAATGGACGGCGTAATCAGACGTTCAGGCATGGTCGAATAACTGGCTTTGGCTGCGTCAGGCGCATGGGTTGGCATCATCGGGGCCGGCGGCGTGGCGGGCGCCACCGTTCGAACCGAACTTCTGCGGCCCGGCTTGGGCGGCTCGGCGACAGCCACCGGTGCAGCGGCGGGCGCGGCAACTTTCGGGCTGGCGGGGGCCTTGGCTTTGCTGGACTTGAGCGTCAGCGGCCCAGGCTTGCCGACCTTGCCGGGAGCGGCAGGCGGCGCGGAGGAGTCCGCAGCATTCACGGGAGTTTTCGTTTTTTTATCGGGGGTGTTCACAGTGTCTCTCCTCTGGAAAACGGGCCGGGAGTGAGTCCCGGCGCGCTTCTTTGCCAAACCGCTTCCGACAGTTCGGCCCTACCTGGTTCCAGATGTTCTGGCGTGTTTGTTGCCGTCCGGCCCGGCGAAAAGAAATCATGAAGGCGTTTACCCTGTTCTTGACCTGCTTTTTGACCTGGCGGATTTCCCGCTTCGGATTTTCGGGTGTCTTGGTCAGCGCGCGATTGTAGCGGCTCACCGGCAGACTTGCGACTCTGAAACAAAATGACACGTTCATTCACGCCAGCGTCCGACCTCACACCAGGCACTGCTCCAGACCTTCGAGCAGGATGTCCTTGGGCAGGTCAATGCCGATGAAAACCATTTTGCTGATTTTTTCCTCGTCCGGCGCCCAGGCTGGCCCCAGGTCGCTGCCCATCAACTGATGCACGCCCTGGAAAATCACCTTGCGCTCCGTGCCTTCCATGTTCAGCACGCCCTTGTAGCGCAGCATGCGCGGGCCGTAGATATTGATCACCGCGCCGAGAAAGTCTTCCAGTTTGGCCGCGCTGAACGGCCTGGCCGAGCGGAACATGAAGCTTTTCACGTCATCGTCATGGCGGTGATGGTGGCTGCCATCGGCCTCGTGCGCGTGCGCGTGCGACGGGTGGTCGCAATGCTCGCCGTGAACATGGTCGTGGTCGTGCGGCGCGTCCTCTTTCAGGAAATCCGGGTCGATGTCGAGCTTGGCGTTCAGGTTGAAGCCGCGCAGGTCGAACACATCGGCCAGCGCCACCTCGCCAAAATGCGTGGTTTTCTGCGGCGCGCGCGGGTTCATTTGCCGGATGCGATCCTGGAGCGCATCTATGTCCTTCGCCGTCACCATGTCCGCCTTGCTGATGAAAATCAGGTCGGCAAAGCCGATCTGGCGGCGCGCTTCCTGACGGTCATTCAATTGCTGCTGCGCGTGCTTGGCGTCCACCAGCGTCAGGATGGAGTCGAGCAGGTACTGCTCGGCGATTTCCTCGTCCATGAAGAAGGTCTGCGCCACCGGGCCGGGATCGGCCAGGCCGGTGGTTTCAATCACCACGCGGTCAAACGCCAGCAGCCCCTTGCGCTTTTTCGCCGCCAGCAGCTGCAGCGTCTCGCGCAGGTCTTCGCGGATCGAGCAGCAGATGCAGCCGTTGTTCATCTGGATGATGTTTTCCTCGGTGTCGTTGACGAGTATCTCGTGGTCGATGTTTTCCTCGCCAAACTCGTTTTCGATGACGGCGATTTTCTGGCCATGCGCCTCGGTCAGGATGCGTTTGAGCAGCGTGGTTTTGCCCGAGCCAAGAAAGCCGGTGAGGATGGTGACGGGAATCAAGCTCATGGTAATGCCTAAAAAACGGATGAAATGCCGGAACCGGCCCCGGCAGCACACGCCGCCGAAAGCCCAGAACCCAAGCTGGGGAGTTTAGCGGGCGCTTCAAGTCCCCGTGACAGTGCTGGGTCTCTTCCGTCAAGCCGGAAAACCCGTCAATCTCAGCTTGCGCGCTTGACCAGCACCAGGCCCTTCAAATACTCGCCTTCCGGGAAGGCCACCGTCATCGGGTGATCGGGCGCGCCGCCCATGCGCTCGGAAATATAGGCATCGACCCCGGCGTCGGTGCCCGCTGAGGCGACGATTTTGTGGAACAGGTCGGCGCTGACGCCGCCCGAACACGAGTAGGTGAACAGCACGCCGCCCGGCGCCAGAATCGACAGCGCCAGCCGGTTGATGTCTTTATAAGCACGGGCAGCGCGCTCGGCGTGCGTCACCGTCGGCGCGAACTTGGGCGGGTCAAGCACGATGGCGTCAAACGTCACGCCGTCCTTGGCGTACTGGCGCAGCATGGCGTTCACGTCGGCGTCCAGCATCGTGGTGCGGCTGGCGTCAAAGCCGTTCAGCGCCACGTTGGCTTTGGCGCGTTCAATCGCCGGGCCGGACGAGTCAATCGACGTGACATGCGCCGCGCCGCCCGCCAGCGCCGCGACGGTGAAGCCGCCGGTGTAGCAGTAGCAGTTCAGCACGTTTTGAAATTGCAGCCGCTTGGCGTAAGACGCGAACTTGTGGCGGCTGTCGCGCTGGTCAAGGTAAAAGCCGGTCTTGTGGCCCTCGGCGACATCCAGGCTCAGTTTCCAGTCGTGCTCGCGGATGACGATGGCGGTGTCGCCGGAGCCAGCCAGCCAGCCGGTGGCTTCCGGCAGGCCTTCGAGGGAGCGCACGCTGGCGTCCGAGCGCTCATACAGCCGCGTGAGACCGGTTTGCGCCAGCAGTTCGGCGACGATGACCTGTTTCCACTTCTCGCTGCCGCAGCTGGAAAACTGCGCGACTAAGGTGTCGCCGTAGCGGTCCACCACCAGCCCCGGCAGGCCGTCGGATTCGCCGTGAATCAGGCGCAGGCCGTCGCTCTGGATGTCAAAGCGGCTCCGGGCGCCGATCGCCTGGGCGATGCGGGCGGCAAAAAACGCTGGAACTGGCCGCTGTGGCTTTCCACGCGCACGGTTTCACCGGAATCGGCGCTGCCGCTGGCGATGGCGCCGTCAAAAATCCACGGGTGGCGGCGCAACAGGGAGCGTTCGCGGCCGTCTTTGAGTCGAATGATGTTCATGGCGCTATTGTCGCGGCTCACCGCTTGCCGGGATCGCCGCTTGGGCGGCGGGCACCGTCTTTGCGCTCGCAGCGCCCGCGCCCGCGTCCTCGCCCGGCGCGCTGGCCTTGGCAGCGGCGCTATCGGCAAGCGCCCTCGGATGGGTCTTGTCGTAAATTTTCGCCAGATGCTGGAAATCGAGCCGCGTGTAAGCCTGCGTCGTGGTGATGTTGGTGTGGCCGAGCAGTTCCTGCACGGCGCGCAGGTCGCCGCTGGACTGCAGCACATGGCTGGCAAACGAGTGGCGCAGCATGTGCGGATGCACTGGCGCGGCCAGCCCGGCCTGCTGCGAACGCTGCTTCAGGCGCACGCGGATGTGCTGGGGCGTCAGCCGCCCG
>JAPLPS010000340.1 GCA_026400075.1 Polaromonas sp. | reverse complement strand
CTGCACGGCCGCCGCAGTGTCGCGCGCGCGCACATAGAAATCGGAACTGGGAGCCCCTGCAGAAGCTCCTGTGCCGCGCTTGTCGTAAACAAAAACTGCAACGCCCCGGCGGGCCAACTCATATTGCCAAACGGTGTCGTCGGTGGACGGGTCGTTGTTGGACCCCTCGATCCATACCGCCAACGACTGGGCGCGGCCGCCGGGCGGCAACACCAGCTTGCCATGCAGCTTGAGGCCGTCGCTCGTGAAGCTGCTTGCCTTCTCGATGAGGCGCAGGCGTACACCCTGCTCGGCCACCGGGCCCTGCGACATTCGCACCGTGCCGGCGCTGCAGGACTCAAATCTGAGCGCCAAGGTCCCGGCAATGTAGGAACCGTCTGCGCGCTCCGACAGGTTCCCGAACTGGCCGTTCGAAAGCGTGTACTGCAAGCCGCGAGGCTGACCGCCAACGCCCGTGATCGTCACGGACCTTCCGCCGGGCAAGGTATAGACGCCCAGTAGGCAGCGCAGCTCGGGGTCCAGGCGGGTTTGCGGCAGGGCATCCAGAGGTGTGGCAGCAGCGGAGGCGCAGATTGTTGCGGCGGCGACTAGCGCTGCGGTGATGAAGGTCAGCATGATCAGCCCCAGGGTTGTTGATGTTGCAGATGAGCACCCAGCAACAAAGGAAGTGTGGGGGCGAAGTCTGTGATCTTGACTGTCAAGCTCGCCAGCCACCAGCAATAGGCGACAGGCTGCGTATTGGCTGGGATCGTTTGATACGGCGGAGCTTGCCCTGTGGCGCTAGGCAGACCTGCTTCCCTCCTGCCGTATCAAGCAAAAGTGGCAGGGGTCCGCTTGTCAGAAGTCGCCGTCGACTACGGCATCAGCGGCCTGTACGTGACACGCCTGTTGGACCAAGCGGCCAAGTTCAGGGCTATCCCGCGGCGGTGCGGATCGACACCGTCAGCTACGAGGAGCTACATGCGCCTTGCGCACGCGGGCTATGCCTCCCTAGCTTGCGTGTGCAAGGCGCCAAGCCCCGAGGCAAAAAAAGACCGGCTCCATGGAGTCGGTCTTTCACAGGGGAGCTGATGGTTCAGTAACGACCGCCACCGAAGCCGCCCGTGCCGTAGCCGATATCTGATCGCTTGGTGGCGGTGTACCCACCCGCGCCGTGACCCGTGGAATCATTGCTTGCTTCGCGTGGACGGGCCAAAGTCACGACGATTGACCGGCCATCGACCGACACGCCGTGCAAGGCTGTGATGGCGGCTTGGGCACATTCGGCAGACGCCATCTCCACAAACCCAAATCCCTTGGAATTACCGGTTTCACGGTCCATCATGACTTTGGCGGAGCTCACGCTACCGAACTCGGAGAAGTTGCTTCTCAAGCTGGCATCAGTGACCGAATAAGGCAGGTTGCCCACGTAGATTTTGCTGCTCATAGACAGGCCTTTCTAAGTATCGCCGCATCGTCAGGATGCGGACTTCGAACCTGCGGATGGGAAATCCGCAGCGAGTGGAACACTTGAACTGGATCTGATGGGATCAGATCGTCAACACGCAGGAGGCTGCGGCATGCACACACGCAACCAGCCCTGAGTGACGGCGAACAACCGAGCTGCGTCGTTAGAGGCAAAGGTTGTTTCGAAGCGGAACACTCGGCTGCAAAGGCCTTTGTCCTGAACCCGGCGAACCGAAAAAGAGGCGCGAAAGCGTCCACAGTCGGTCGGGTGTGTCGCGGGCGAAACGACGTACTTGCCCATGGGGATGGCGTTATTTGAAATATTGTTCAATCAGGATTGCAGGCTTGAATTGCCCGACGGGAGCACTTTGGGCTCGGCGCAACTGCTGCTGGGCCTGCCAAAAATGTAGAGACTCGCGAACAGCGACCTGCTTAGCTTCAACAGCCTTTCCAGGGTCTATGCCACAAGGGGCTTAATTATACGATTTTCACCCTATGAAATGATATCTATATTTCTTTGAGTACTTATTCAACCAATGAGCCCATCCATCCCGGAAGTTGTGGCTGAGGGCCAATACTGCCCACGAATGCCGCTTGGCGGCCCCGTTTGCAGGGTGAGCACATGA
>JAPLPS010000069.1 GCA_026400075.1 Polaromonas sp. | reverse complement strand
GCAATCAAAGGACGAAATGAAGCGGCTGGCACTCGGTGCATTGCGCCGCATTCAGAAATTACCAAAACTGGTGAAGTCTTTCTTTTTGCAACCCGAGTGCCAGTATGCTTCATTATGACTTTTCTTATGAAAAGGTTAGTATCTGCCGCAAACATGCGTTCAGGACTCCTTGTTTACCTGAACCTCATCGACGCCAGGCGTAGATTTGTCAAATGAGTGGGATTTTTTGTGCCAAAAAAGCAAAAAGCCTGCATAAAGCAGGCTTTTTGTAACAGACTTAGAAGTCTTGATTTGGTTGCGCGGGCAAGATTTGAACTTACGACCTTTGGGTTATGAGCCCAACGAGCTACCAGGCTGCTCCACCGCGCGGTATGTAGTTATTATAGCTTACTTTGCAGCTTCGTCAACTTTAATTTCTTCTGAAATTTCAGGACGATCCACCAGCTCAACCAAAGCCATAGGTGCGTTGTCACCAACGCGGAAACCCATCTTCAGAATGCGGGTGTAGCCGCCTGGACGCGTCTTGTAACGTGGGCCCAGTTCTGCAAACAGTTTCACAACCATGTCACGGTCGCGCAGACGGTCAAACGCCAGGCGTTTGTTGGCCAGCGTAGGCTCCTTGGCCAGCGTGATCATCGGCTCGACGACGCGGCGAAGTTCTTTAGCCTTAGGCAGGGTGGTCTTGATGACTTCGTGCTGCAGCAGCGAGTTCATCATGTTGCGCAGCATCGCGAGGCGGTGCTCGCTGGTGCGGTTGAGTTTACGTAATCCGTGTCCGTGGCGCATAGTGCTTCCTTTGTTTAATATCAGGGCAGCCGTATCAGGTACTGCCCGTGCACTTAAAAATTAACGATTATCCAAACCGGCCGGTGGCCAGCTTTCGAGGCGCATACCCAATGTCAGACCACGGGAAGCCAAAACTTCCTTGATCTCATTGAGGGATTTGCGTCCCAGATTGGGGGTCTTGAGCAGCTCATTTTCGGTGCGCTGAATCAGATCGCCAATGTAGTAAATATTTTCCGCTTTCAGGCAGTTCGCCGAGCGAACCGTCAGTTCCAGCTCGTCCACAGGACGCAGCAAGATCGGGTCAAACTGCTGCGAGCTGCGCTGCACCGGCGCGTCAAATGCGGCCAGTTCATTGCCTTCGAGCTGGGCAAAAACTGCCAGCTGCTCGACCAGAATCTTCGCCGAAGCGCGAACGGCATCTTCTGCCGTCACTGCGCCATTGGTTTCGATTTCCAGAACCAGCTTGTCCAGATCGGTACGCTGCTCGACGCGGGCACTTTCGACGATGTAGCTGACACGCTTGACCGGCGAAAAAGACGCGTCCAGCACAATGCGGCCAATCGATTTTGGCGACTCGTCACCATAGCGACGCACATTGCCCGGCACATAGCCACGGCCATTTTCGACCTTGATCTGCATGTCGATCTTGCCGCCGTGCGACAAATTCATGATCACATGGTCAGGGTTGATGATTTCGACGTCGTGCGGCGTCTGGATGTCGGCAGCCGTCACCGGGCCGTCGCCGTCCTTGCGCAGGCTCAGCGTGACTTCATCGCGGTTGTGCAGCTTGAAAACCACACCCTTGAGGTTCAGCAGAATGTTGACAACATCTTCCTGAACACCGTCGATAGAGGAGTACTCGTGCAAAACACCGGCAATCGTCACTTCGGTCGCAGCGTGGCCCACCATGGATGACAGCAGGACGCGGCGCAAGGCGTTACCCAGCGTATGCCCATAGCCACGCTCGAACGGCTCCAGAGTCACCTTGGCGCGGTTGGCGCCAAGCTGCTCAACATTGATAGTTTTTGGTTTTAACAAATTAGTCTGCATCTAGTCTTCCTCTCAATACCCTCGGCTCGTTACACCGATAAGGCCGGCGAAGCACGCCTGACGACAAGGGAGACCCCCCGTCGTCAGGAACGGGAAATTAGCGTGAATACAACTCAACAATCAGCGATTCGTTCACGTCAGCGGCGAACTCGTCACGATCTGGCACCTTCTTGAACACGCCTTCGCCCTTGTCAGCATTGACATCGACCCAGGCTGGCAGGCCAACTTGCTTGGCCAATTCCAGCGCTTCAGCGATACGCGTCTGCTTCTTGGACTTGTCGCGCACGGCAATCACGTCGCCGGTCTTGACCATGTACGATGGGATGTTGACCGATTGGCCATTGACCGTCATAGCCTTGTGCGACACCAGCTGGCGTGCTTCAGCGCGGGTCGAGCCAAAGCCCATGCGGTAAACCACGTTGTCCAGGCGGCATTCCAGCACGGACAGCAAGTTGGCGCCGGTGTTGCCCTTGCGGCGGTCGGCTTCTTCAAAGTAGCGGCGGAATTGCTTCTCCAGCACGCCGTACATGCGCTTGACCTTCTGCTTTTCACGCAGTTGCAGACCGTAGTCGGACGTGCGCGTACCGGAGGTACGGCCGTGCTGACCTGGCTTGGAGTCAAATTTGGCCTTGTCGCTGATCGAACGACGTGCGCTCTTCAGGAAAAGATCGGTGCCTTCACGGCGGGAGAGTTTGGCCTTGGGGCCGAGGTAACGTGCCACGTGAGCATCCTTTTGTCATCTGCTGCAGTTCATGCAGGAGCCGAAGGCAATAGCCTGACGGCGGTGGGCTTGTGAAAACGCTGACGCCCGGCCGCCTGCAGAGCAAGCGGCCGGGACGAGAGCAGCGCAATTAAATACGGCGACGCTTTTGTGGGCGGCAGCCGTTGTGCGGAACTGGAGTCACGTCAGCAATCGAATTGATCCGAATACCGAGTGCGCCCAGAGCGCGAACCGAAGATTCGCGGCCAGGACCAGGGCCCTTGATTTCAACATCAAGGTTCTTGATGCCTTGCTCAATGGCAGCGCGGCCAGCGACTTCGGAAGCCACCTGGGCTGCAAAAGGCGTCGATTTACGCGAACCCTTGAAACCCTGACCACCGGAAGAAGCCCATGACAACGCATTGCCCTGGCGATCGGTGATCGTGATGATGGTGTTATTGAAAGAGGCGTGGACGTGGGCAATGCCATCGGCCACGTTCTTGCGAACTTTTTTGCGAACGCGCTGCGAAGCGCTGTTATTGGGTGATTTTGCCATGACGACCTCTCAATTATTTCTTCAAAGACGCAGCGGCTTTACGCGGACCCTTGCGGGTACGGGCGTTCGTGCGGGTGCGCTGACCGCGCATAGGCAGACCGCGACGATGGCGGAAACCACGGTAGCAGCCGATGTCCATCAGGCGTTTGATGTTCATCGTGGTTTCACGACGCAAATCACCTTCAATGGTGAACAGAGCGATTTGGTCCCGGATTTTTTCCAGGTCGCCATCGGTCAGGTCTTTGATTTTCTTGGAGTAATCGATCTCGCAAGCTTCGCAGATTTTGCGAGCGCGCGTGCGACCAATGCCAAAAATTGCAGTCAAGCCGATTTCGGCATGCTTCTGCGGCGGAATGTTGATACCAGCAATACGAGCCATGTGCGTCCTCTAAATCTCTTAAAAATCAGCCTTGGCGCTGTTTGTGGCGTGGATCTGTGCAAATCACGCGAACAACGCCCTTGCGACGGATGATTTTGCAGTTGCGGCAAATTTTCTTGACCGAAGCTGAAACTCTCATTTTTTTCTCCTAATCTTTCACTATGTGCTTACTTGGAACGGAACACCCTACGTGCTCGCGAATAAATCGTCGGGTTTTATCAAGCCATCACGACTTGAAATTGGCTTTTTTCAGCAACGATTCATACTGCTGCGACATCATGTAGTTCTGAACCTGAGCCATGAAATCCATAGTGACCACAACAATAATCATCAACGACGTTCCACCGAAATAGAACGGCACGTTGTACTTCAAAATCAGGAACTCGGGCAGCAGGCAGACGAAGGTGATATACACCGCCCCCGCCAGCGTCAGGCGAACCAGAATCTTGTCGATATACCGGGCGGTCTGATCACCAGGACGAATGCCGGGAATGAACGCACCGCTCTTTTTCAGGTTATCCGCCGTCTCACGGCTGTTGAAAACCAGCGCCGTATAGAAGAAGCAGAAGAACACGATGGCAGTGGCATACAGCAACACGTAAATCGGCTGACCTGGCGTCAATGTGCTCGCGACATCTCTGCCGAAAGTTTTCAACCAGCGGGAAATGCCTTCGCCTTCACCGGCACTGAACCAGCCCACCAGCGTCGCTGGCAGCAAAATAATCGACGAAGCGAAGATCGGTGGGATCACGCCAGCCATATTGAGCTTGAGCGGTAGGTGCGAAGACTGGCCACCATAAACCTTGTTGCCAACCTGGCGCCTTGCATAGTTCACCAGAATCTTGCGCTGACCGCGCTCGACAAAGACGACAAAGTAGGTCACCAGCGCCACCACCATCACAATGACGATCGCCACCAGAATGCTCATGGCGCCAGTGCGAACCAGCTCCAGCAAGCCACCCATCGCATTGGGCAAACCGGCCGCAATACCTGCAAAAATCAGGATCGAGATGCCGTTACCCAGACCACGCTCGGTGATTTGCTCGCCCAGCCACATCAGGAACATCGTGCCCGCCGTGAGGCTGAACACTGCTGTCATTCTGAAGCCGAAACCCGGGCTCAACACCAGACCAGCCGAACCTTCCAGCGCCACCGCAATACCCAGCGACTGAAACAGAGCCAGGCCCAGCGTTCCATAACGGGTGTACTGGGTGATCTTGCGCCGTCCGCCTTCACCTTCTTTTTTCATCTGCTCGAATGTGGGAACCACATAACCGAGCAGCTGCATGATGATGGAGGCGGAGATGTACGGCATGATGCCCAGCGCAAACACCGTGAATCTCGACAAAGCACCGCCGGAGAACATATTGAACAGGTTCAATATGCCGCCCTGCTGACCCTTGAACAGCTCTTTGAGCTGGCCAGGATCAATGCCGGGAACCGGAATATGCGCACCGACACGGTACACCACCAGTGCCAGCAGCAAAAACACAAGCCTGTTGCGCAAGTCACCGTATTTGCCGGTTTTTGCAATTTGAGCCGAGTTGGTTGCCACTGAGTTGTCCCCGTCAAGTATTAAGCAGCGATGGAGCCGCCAGCGGCTTCAATAATGGTCTTGGCAGTTGCCGTGGCAGTGATGCCCGTCAGCTTGACAGCGATGGTCAGCGTTCCGGTGTTGATCACCTTGACGTTCTTGATCATGTGACCAACCAGGCCAGCAGACTTCAAGATCAGCAGGTCAACTTCAGCCAGGCCCAACTGCTCCAGCGACGACAAGGTCACTTCGTCATTGAACTGCAGCAGATGCGACTTGAAACCGCGCTTTGGCAAGCGACGGTGCATAGGCATCTGACCGCCTTCAAAACCGACCTTGTGGTAGCCGCCAGAGCGGGACTTTTGTCCCTTGTGGCCACGACCAGCCGTTTTACCCAAGCCGGAGCCAATGCCGCGACCCACACGCCGTTTGGCGTGCTTGGCGCCTTGACCAGGCTTGATTGTGTTCAATTCCATTTGAATCTCCCGCTCAGATAATCTTGACCAGATAACTGATCTTGTTGATCATGCCGCGCACTGCGGGCGTGTCCTGCAATTCGCTGACGCTGTTGACGCCACGCAGGCCCAGGCCGCGCACGGTGGCGCGATGGGATTCCTGAGTGCCAATCGGGCTGCGAACCAGCTGGACTTTTACTTTGGTTTCTTGGGTCATTTCACTGTCCGCCTTAGCCGAAGATTTCTTCGACTGATTTGCCACGCTTGGCCGCGATATCGGAGGCCGTGGTGGAGTTTTTCAGTGCGTCCATGGTGGCGCGCACCATGTTGTATGGGTTGCTCGAACCGTGGCTTTTGGCCACGATGTCGGTGATGCCCATGACTTCAAACACTGCGCGCATTGGGCCGCCGGCAATGATACCGGTACCCTTGGGAGCTGGCGCCATCATGACGTTGGCAGCACCGTGGTGACCGAACACATTGTGGTGCAGCGTGCCGTTTTTCAATGACACTTTGGTCATGTTGCGGCGCGCTTCTTCCATGGCTTTTTGCACGGCTGCTGGCACTTCTTTCGACTTGCCCTTGCCCATGCCAACGCGACCATCACCGTCACCGACCACGGTGAGTGCGGCGAAACCGAGAATACGGCCACCCTTCACCACTTTGGTCACGCGGTTGATCGCGATCATTTTTTCCTTCAGACCATCGTCTGGAGCGTCGTTTTGCGATTTAGCTTGAAACTTAGCCATCTTTGATTCCAGTCTGCTTAGAACTGCAAACCAGCTTCGCGAGCCGCATCAGCCAGCGCTTTGACGCGGCCGTGGTACGCAAAACCGGCGCGATCGAACGCCACTTTTTCTACACCCGCTGCTTTTGCCTTTTCGGCAATACGCTTGCCAATGGCTTGCGCAGCAGCAACATTTCCGCCCTTACCCGAGCCACCCAGTTCAGCGCGCACTGCCACTTCAGCCGTGGAAGCAGAGGCCAGAACCTTGGTGCCGTCGCCAGAAATAACACTGGCGTAGATATGCAGATTGGTACGATTGACGGACAAACGGGCCACGCCTTGCTGAGCAATGCGGATGCGGGTTTGGCGTGAACGACGAAGGCGCTGCTCTTTTTTGGTCAACATGATGCAGCTCCTTATTTCTTCTTGGTTTCTTTGATCGTGATTTTCTCATCCGAATAACGGATGCCCTTGCCCTTGTAAGGCTCGGGAGGACGAACTGCACGCACTTCAGCGGCAATTTGACCCACACGTTGACGATCAGAACCCTTGATGACCACTTCGGTGGGCGTTGGGGTTGCAACCGTGATGCCAGCTGGCATGTCGATCACCACAGGGTGAGAATAACCCACCGTGAGGTTCAGCTTGGCGCCTTGGGCCTGGGCTTTGTAGCCCACACCGATCAGGCTGAGCTTCTTTTCAAAGCCCTTGGTCACGCCGGTCACCATGTTATTCACGAGCTGACGCATCGTGCCGCTCATGGCATTGGCTTGGCGCGAATCATTGGCTGGCTCAAAGCTCAACTTGCCGTCGTCGTTCTTGATGACGACGAGGGCATTTTGGGCCTGTGCCAGGGTGCCGAGGGCACCCTTGACGTTGATCTGGGCTTCATTGATTGCGATATCCACACCCTGGGGGATGGCGACCGGCATTTTTGCTACACGAGACATTTCAGTTACTCCTCAATGCCGCCGTTAGGCCACGTAGCACAGCACTTCACCACCGGTACCGGTAGCGCGCGCTTTGCGATCGGTCATGACGCCCTGGGGCGTCGTGACAATTGCCACACCCAGGCCATTCATGACCGTAGGGATGGCGCCATGACCTTTGTAAACACGAAGACCGGGGCGGCTGACGCGTTCGATGCGCTCAATCACGGGGCGGCCTGCGTAATACTTCAGGGCGATTTCCAGTTGGGGTTTGCCATCGTTAGCCTTGACGGAGAAGCCATCAATGTAGCCCTCATCCTTCAAAACCTGTGCAATGGCGACTTTGACTTTTGAAGACGGCACCAGCACAACAGCTTTTTCAACCATTTGTGCATTGCGGATGCGTGTCAGCATGTCGGCGATAGGATCACTCATACTCATTTGCGGTTCTCCTAGTGCTTACCAGCTTGCCTTGGTGATACCGGGGATATCACCTGCAAAAGCCAGCTCGCGAATTTTTGCGCGAGCCAGACCGAATTGACGGAACGTGCCACGTGGACGACCCGTGATGGCGCAGCGGTTACGCTGGCGTGTAGGGTTGGCGTTGCGCGGCAGCTTTTGCAGCTCAAGGCGGGCCAGGGCGCGCTCGTCATCAGTACGCTTGAAATCATTGGCGATAGCCTTGAATTCAGCGTGCTTCTTGGCGAACTTGGCGACGAGCTTGTCGCGCTTGATTTCACGTTGCAGTAATGCTTGTTTTGCCATATCCCGCCTCAGTTCTTGAACGGAAAACGGAAGGCGGTGAGGAGCGCTTTGCACTCTTCATCGGTCTTGGCCGTTGTGGTAATGCTGATATTGAGACCGCGCAAGGCATCAACCTTGTCGTACTCGATTTCAGGGAAAATGATCTGCTCTTTGACGCCGATGTTGTAGTTGCCACGGCCATCGAAGGCGCGGCCAGAAATACCACGGAAGTCACGAACGCGGGGCAGAGCCACGGTCACGAAACGGTCCAGGAATTCATACATCTTGACGCCGCGCAGCGTGACCATGCAGCCGATTGGCAGATCTTCGCGGATCTTGAAACCAGCGATAGCCTTCTTGGCCTTGGTGACGACAGGCTTTTGGCCAGCAATCTTGGTCATGTCGCCGACGGCGTTGTCCATGACTTTCTTGTCTGCAACCGCCTCGCTCACACCCATATTGAGCGTGATCTTGGTGATGCGTGGCACCTGCATCGGCGTTGTGTAGCCGAATTTTTCAACCAGGGCGGGCGCGATTTTCTCGCGGTATTGATCTTGCAAGCGTGCCATGTTTATGCAGCCTTAATTTCTTCGCCGCTGGACTTGAAGACGCGCACTTTTTTGCCGTCAGCCAACAACTTGATACCAACACGATCCGCCTTGCCCGATGCGGCATTGAAAATGGCCACATTGGATTGGTGAATCGGCATGCTTTTTTCGACGATGCCGCCCGTGGTGCCTTTGAGGGGGTTGGGCTTGGTGTGTTTTTTCACCAGGTTGATCCCATCCACCAGCACCATGCTGTCATCAACGCGCGACGAAATCGTACCGCGTTTACCCTTGTCGCGACCGGTGATCACGATGATCTCGTCGCCTTTGCGAATCTTGTTCATGGCTGTGTCCTTACAGAACTTCAGGAGCCAGGGACACGATCTTCATGAACTTTTCAGTGCGCAGTTCGCGCGTGACTGGTCCAAAGATACGGGTGCCGATAGGCTCCAGCTTGGCGTTGAGCAGCACTGCTGCATTGCCGTCAAATTTAACGAGTGAGCCATCGCCACGGCGGATGCCCTTGGCGGTGCGAACGACCACAGCACTGTAAACCTCGCCTTTTTTGACGCGGCCACGGGGTGCGGCTTCTTTAATGCTCACCTTGATGACGTCACCAACGCTGGCGTACCGGCGCTTGGATCCGCCCAGCACCTTGATGCACATCACGGATTTGGCACCCGTGTTGTCGGCAACATCGAGTTTGGATTGCGTTTGAATCATTTAAATATAGTCCCAACTTGCACCGGCAAAAAGCAGCAAGCTTGTCGCACGCTGCCAGCCAATCAGTCTTGGGCCCGTCGTCCACACCGCAAACCACTTGCAATGCTTCCTTTGGGCAGAGGTCTTCGCTTTTTAACGGCGAAGCCCACGATTATCACTAAATCACCAAGAACTGTCAACTGCACTGCAAAAATATTTCCAGTGCAGCGGCCACGCAACACCTGCACGACCAGACCCGGCCACCGGCGCCTCCTTGCGCCCGGCTGATGCGCTGCGCCTTGGGCGACAATTCGCCATCGGGCGGCTATTTTCTCAGCCCCCGCTCCCCATTTAGCGATTAGCGAGCCGAAAGTCATGAACACCCCCAGCACCGACAGCAACCCCGACCACATCGACTTCATCGGCGGCGGCAACATGGCCAGCGCCATCATCGGCGGGCTTCTCAAGCGCGGCCTGCCCGCCAGCCAGATTCTGGTGGTCGAGCCTTTTGCCGAGCAGCGCGCCCGGCTGGTGCAGCAGTTTCAGGTGGCTGTCAGCGCGCAGCCCAATGCCGCGCTGGAGCGCGCCAGCCTGGTCGTCTGGGCCGTCAAGCCCCAGACTTTCAGGGAAGCAGCCGCGCAAACCCGCGCTTACACCCCCAACGCGCTGCACCTGAGCGTGGCCGCTGGCATCCGCTCCAGCAGCATCGCCGGCTGGCTGGGCACTGAACGCGTAGTGCGCGCCATGCCGAACACGCCCGCGCTGGTCGGCAAAGGCATGACCGCCCTGTTCGCCCGCCCTGCTGTCACGCCCGCCGACCGGCTGGCGGTAGCGCAGGTCATAGAAACCACCGGCGACTATTTGTGGCTGGATCAGGAAGAACAACTCGACGCGGTCACTGCGCTGTCCGGCTCCGGCCCGGCCTATGTGTTTTATTTCATCGAGGCGATGATTGAAGCGGGCACCGGCATGGGCCTGAGCCGCGAGCAGGCGCATCAGTTAGCCATCAAGACGTTCACCGGCGCCTCAGAACTGGCGCAAAGCTCCGACGAAGCGCCCGAAGTCCTGCGCGCCCGCGTCACGTCGAAAGGCGGCACCACCTACGCCGCCCTGACCTCGATGGAACAAAGCGGCGTCAAGCAGCAGTTCATCAGCGCCATGCAGGCCGCCCGGCAACGCGCCAACGAACTGGGCGATGAATTCGGCGCGGCTTGACGCTGGCGCCAGCGCCTTTCACGCTGGCGCTCAAGCCAGCGCGTAAGCCAGCGCAATCCCCGCAAACACCGTCAAGCCCAGCCAGTGGTTCAGGCGAAACGCCTTGAAGCAGTCGTCTCGCTCGCGCTGGCGAATCAGCCAGCCATGCCACAGCGCCTGCGCCAAAGCCAGGCCGATGGCAGCCAGGTAAACACCCGAGGGCAGCCGCCCCACAAGAGCCAGCTCCCAAATCGCCAGAAAAGCCGCATAACACAGCATGATGGCCGCCACATCGAAGCGCCCCAGCGTGATGGCCGAGGTTTTCATGCCGATTTTCAGGTCGTCGTCGCGGTCCACCATTGCGTATTCGGTGTCGTAGGCAATCACCCAGAACAGGTTGCCCAGCAGCAGCACCCAGGCCAGCAGCGGCACCTGCGACTGCACGGCGGCAAACGCCATCGGAATGCCAAAACTGAAGGCCACGCCCAGCACCGCCTGCGGCATGGACACATAGCGCTTGGCGTAGGGATACAGCACGGTGATGGCCAGCGCGCCAAACGACCAGGCGATGGTCGCCGCATTGGTCGTCAGCGCCAGGCCGAAGGCCAGCAGCGCCAGCACCGCGCCGACGGCCAGCGCCTCCTTGACCGACAACGCGCCGCTGGTCACGGGTCTATGCACGGTGCGCTTGACATGGCGGTCAAAATCCCGATCCGCCACGTCGTTGATGCAGCAACCGGCGCTGCGCATCAAAAACGTGCCCAGCGTAAACACCGCCAGCAAATGCCAGCCCGGAAAACCACCAGAGGCCACCCACAGCGCCGACAGCGTCGGCCACAGCAGCAGCAGCCAGCCTGCCGGGCGGTTCCAGCGTATCAGTTGCAGGTAAAGGGAGAGTTTGCGGGTCAGGCTGGCATTCATCTTCAAAAATCGAAAAAAAGCAGAGGCTGAATTAGACCTCAAGCAGCGAGCGTAGCATCCAGGCGGTCTGCTCATGCACGGTCATGCGCTGGGTCAGCAGGTCGGCGGTCGGCTCATCTCTGGCCTTGTCGTCCACCGGGAACAGCTCGCGGGCGGTGCGCGCCACGGCTTCGTGGCCCTGCACCAGAATGCGCACCATCTCCAGCGCCTTGGGCGGCGTGGCGGGGACATCGGGCACGCTGGCCAGCTGGCTGAACTGGGCGTAAGAACCCGGCGCCGGATGGCCCAGCGCGCGAATGCGTTCGGCCACCGGATCGACCGCCGTCCACAGCTCGGTGTACTGCGTCATGAACATCAGGTGCAGCGTGTTGAACATCGGCCCGGTCACGTTCCAGTGGAAGTTGTGCGTTGTCAGGTAGAGCGTGTAGGTGTCGGCCAGCAGGCAGCTCAAGCCCTGGGCAATGGCGGCGCGGTCTTTTTTGCTGATGCCGATGTTGATGTCGGGAGCGGCTTGAGACGGCATTTTGGCAAGGGCTTTGGCGGATGATTTGCTCATGATTTCTCCTTTGGAAAGACAACTGGGAAGCTGACACTGTAGGGAATTGGCTCGGCCGCAGCAACAGCCAAAGCCTATAGGCGCCATAGGCCATTGCCGACAGCCAAGGGCCGCGCCGCGCTCAGGACAGCCGCGTCACGCCCGGCAGCTCACAGGCGTAAATCGCGTTGCGCAGCGCGGCAATCGCCTCGTAGCGGGTAAAGCTGCGCCGCCAGGCCAGCACCACGCGCCGCGTCGGCACATGGCCCTCGAACGGCAAGTATTTGATGAACGAAGGCTGCTCCGGCGCCAGCGCGTCCGGCGCCTTGCGGCGGGCGGATTTTTTCGCCACCGGCGCGGTCAGCGCCTCTTTGGGCACGCCCAGGCGCGGCACCAGCGTGATGCCCATGCCCGCCGCCACCATGTATTTGATGGTTTCCAGCGACGAGCCTTCAAAGCTCTTGCTGATGCCCTCGGCGCTGCTGGAAAAGCGGGCGAACTCCGGGCAGACTTCCAGCACATGGTCGCGGAAACAGTGGCCGGTGCCCAGCAGCAGCATGGTTTCCTTTTTCAGCTCTTCGGCGGTGACGCTGGCGCGCGCGGCCAGCGGGTGATTGCTCGGCACCGCCGCCATAAACGGCTCGTCGTACAGCGGCGCCATCGCCAGATTCGTGTCGGGAAACGGCTCGGCCAGAATCGCGCAGTCGATCTCGCCGGTGCGCAGCTCTTCCAGCAGCTTGACGGTGAAGTTTTCCTGCAGCATCAGCGGCATCTGCGGCGTTTTTTCGATGATCTGGCGCACCAGATCGGGCAGCAGGTACGGCCCAATCGTGTAGATCACGCCCAGGCGCAGGCTGCCCGCCAGCGGATCCTTGCCGCGCCGGGCAATGTCGCGGATGTTCTCGGCCTGCTCCAGCACGCTTTGCGCCTGGCGCACGATTTCCTCGCCCAGCGGCGTGACGGTGATTTCGTTGGCATTGCGCTCGAACAGCTTGACTTGCAGTTCTTCTTCGAGCTTTTTGATGGCCACGCTGAGCGTGGGCTGCGAGACATGGCAGGCCTCAGCACCCCGGCCAAAGTGCTTTTCGCGCGCCACGGCCACGATGTATTTGAGTTCGGTCAGCGTCATGGGGGGATTGTCGGGGTTTTGGGACTGGCGATGGCAGCGCTGGGGTTGCTGAAAAATTTTTGTTGCTGTGTTTTGAAGCCGCCCTATTGAGCCTGCACTTTAGAATCATCGCCTTGGCTATAGACGCAAGATCACCTTGGGATTCCGTCAAGAATCAGTCGCGTCGCCAGACTATGGATAGCAGAAAACCATCTGTCTGTTCAGCCCCAGCCAAGCTTGCTGCCGTCCCAAATATCTCCTCACGCCTTCGCAGGAAAACATGCCTGACTTTTTAGCCGCCGCCCGGCGCCATCTTGATGACGGCGATTTTTTACACCAGCACTCGCGCATGCCCAACGCCGTGCAACTGTGGGCTTATGGCGCTGAATGCACCCTGAAAGGAATCGCATTGAATCAGGGATGTTTCCAAATTGGATCAAAAGGCAAGCCAACAAACAACTTTGGCCAACACCTCAACCAAACCCTTCCCAATAATGCGCCCGACCTACTTTCTCTGTACAACGCAGCACAAACAGGCACCAATGCACTAATGGGACCAGAAACTGCATTTGTGGGTTGGGACATCAAGGATCGTTACGAAGACGGCGCCCAATTGCAAGCAAAAATCAACGAGTACAAGTTGGATGCCGCCTTTTTCCGCACCATGCTCAACAATGCCATGTCCCCAGAAGGACTTTCACCATGACTGTTCGCTTTGACACCGCCTTGGGCGCATTGACTCAATGGCTCACGACCCACACCGACTTACTCCCGCAAGGTGATCTGGTCATCGTGCGAGACCTGCGCGGACAAATACGCCTGATTGCTGAAAGCATGGAGCCAGCTTCCTGGGAGTCCACCCATGAAGATGAAATAACCGAGTTGCTCGGGTCTTACAAGGCTGGTGGGCAGTTCCTGATTCGCCTCGGGCGGAATCAGGGCTTTGACTCTTTTTTCAACGCTCCCGACGCTTATCACTGCGACGGACTGCCCGACAACTGGAGAGTTTTGGATCGACTGGTCACTGGCCGCGAGTGGCTGTACCCGGCAAACGCTCCCGACAAACATCCACCCCGGTTTGTTTTTTATGGTTTGAAAGGCGGCGTAGGACGCTCCACCGCCCTGTCAATGGCTGCGTGGCATCTGGCCCGGCAAGGTAAAAAAGTCCTGGTGATTGACCTCGACCTTGAATCACCCGGTTTGGGCAACATGCTGCTACCGGTGCGCCAAGACCTTAGCGAAGAGGGCGACACCGCCCTGCCCGGCTGGCCCGACTTTGGTCTGACCGACTGGTTTGTGGAAGATGCCGTAGGCCAAGCCGATGCCGAACTGGTGCGCGCCATGATTCAGCCCAGCCCGATTACCGTGGCTGGCCGGGGCGAAATCCTCGTAGTTCCCGCAGCGGGGGGCTTGTACGCTCAAGATTATGTGAGCAAGCTGTCGCGGGCTTATGCCGACTTACCTAACCGTGAAGGTGTACCTGAAGTCTTTGGCGACAGGCTGGCCCGAGCCATCGCCCAACTGGAAGAGCAGGTCAAGCCCGATGTCGTGCTGCTGGACAGCCGGGCGGGTATTCATCACATTTCTGCCGTCGCACTGACCCGGCTGGATGCTTTTTCTTATCTTTTCGCCTCGGACAGCGAGCAAACCTGGGCCGGTTATGAAGCACTGTTTTCGCACTGGGCGATTAAGCCCGAAACGATCAGAAGAGTGAGGAAATCCTTACGCTTGGTATCGGCCCTGACGCCTGTAGCAGAAGACAAAAAAGCCTTTCGTGACTCTTTCGGAGAACACGCTTTCGATGCATTTGTCCGACTCTATGACCAAGAATCGAATGAAGATTCTTCTGCCGATTTGTTCAGCTTTGGGCCGTTTCAAGAGGATGCACCCCATCGCCCGATTTGCATCTGGCACGACCGTATTTATGGGAGTTTTGCACCTCTTAAACACACACTCCAGCTTGATGCAGACAATGCCAAACAGGCTTTTGCCGAACTATTTTCCGGTATAGACAGCGATTTGCAACAGGAGGCAGCGGCGTGACACCGTCAGAAATCAGAGATCTTTTTGAAATAGCCCTACCTAAAGTAGCTCATGCAGAAACGACGCTTGAATTGGGACATATTTATATGCCCTCAGGCCACTACAAGGCCATTGCGCTAGATCGCCCACTGGTTGTCGGGGATCGGGGTGCTGGCAAAAGTTTCTGGCTTAGAAGTCTGGTTGACCGCAAGCGGCGTGAACTCATTGGTCATGTTTTTGGCTTGCCCTCCTTGTTGTCCTGCGAAGTAATCACAGGCTTTGATCCCAGTGCGACAGGAAATTACCCTGATCCCAGGGAGTTGGCAACCCTGATTCAATCAGGGATTGAACCCTCAGACATTTGGCATACCGTCATTGTTCAGGCATTTTTACCTGCCATCATTCCAGCAAAATTGGACACATGGCCTGAAAAAATTAAGTGGATAAATGCTCAATCCGGGGTAGTTGCCAAGCAATTGCGCGACAAAAATGCTGAACTGGTCAAGGAAGGAAAAATCCTGTTAGTCGCATTTGACGGATTAGACCGTCTGGCCAATACATGGAAATCTACCATCATTTTAATGCGTGGACTCTTACAGACACAGCTAGATTTTTCCAAATATACTAATTTACGTACCAAAGCTTTTATTCGTCCTGATTTATTGGATGATCCAGAAGTTCGACGCTTTCCAGATGCGTCTAAACTGGTGTCACTTGCCGTAAAACTGAAATGGGATGCTATTGATCTTTATGGTTTGATGTGGCAGTACCTCGCCAACTCTAGCGATGTAGTAGCCAGTGCATTATTTAGGAAATTTTGTGAAGAATTTGGACTATTTAAGTGGTCGCCCAGTGATGGGACGTTATTTTTTTTAAGTGAAGAAATAAAACACGATGTATCTAGGCAGCAAGCACTCTTTCATAAGATTGCAGGAAAAACGATGGGAGGTAAAACTGGCGGAAATACATGGACTTGGCTGCCCAATCACTTAAGTGATGCGCATGGCTACACCAGTCCGCGTAGTTTTTTGGTTGCACTGCGCGCTGCTGCCATCGACTCCCGTAAACGAAAATTTGTCGGGCCTGAATACGCTCTTCATACATCGTCCATCAAAGAGGGCGTATCCAGTGCTTCAGAAATCAGGCGCCATGAACTAGAAGAAAACTTACCCTGGATCAAAGACATTTTTGAACCCCTTAAAGGACTGGCACTGCCTTCAAGACGGCAAGACGTTGTCAGCCGATGGCGCAAAGCCAAGACGCTGGATACCCTTCTAAGCACAAGTTCATCAGTTCCGCTGCCTGAAAAGATTTCGGAGACTGAGCCAGGCTCCATCCTCCTTGCGCTGCAGGAGCTGGGCTTGTGTCGCATGCTCGACGATGGCCGGGTTGACTTCCCCGACATCGTGCGCGTGAATGCCGGGATGACCCGCAAGGGTGGCGTGCCTGTCCGGCGGTGAAAAGCACTGGCAGCCCCATGCTCACATGGGATAGCAGCCAACTCTTCGCCCAATCAAGCCTTCAAAAACTCCGCCCTCCCGCCCAGCCAGCGCTGAATATGCTGCTGCGCCAGTTCAGGATACTGATCCAGCATCAGCGGCGCCACCTCCCGCGCCCAGGCCAGCAGTGGCGCGTCCTGCGCCAAATCAGCAAAGCGCAGCATCGCCGCCCCCGACTGGCGCGCGCCTAAAAATTCGCCCGGCCCGCGAATCTCCAGGTCGCGCCGGGCAATCTCAAAACCGTCGTTCGTCTCGGCCATCGCCTTGAGCCGCGCCCGCGCCACTTCGCCCAGCCGGGGCGCGTCGCCGGTCGAATACAGCAGCACGCAGGCCGAGGCCGCCGCGCCGCGCCCGACGCGCCCGCGCAACTGGTGCAACTGCGACAGGCCAAAACGCTCGGCATGCTCAATCACCATCAGCGACGCGTTGGGCACATCGACGCCGACTTCAATCACCGTGGTGCTGACCAGCACGCCCATCACGCCTTCGGTGAACAGCGCCATCACGGCCTTTTTTTCCGCTGCCGCCATGCGCGAATGCAGCAGGCCCACGCCGACGCCGGGCAGGGCCGCGCTCAGCTCTTCGTGCGTCTGGGTGGCGTTGGCCAGGTCCATCGACTCGCTTTCCTCGATCAGCGGGCAGACCCAGTAAATCTGCCGCCCCTCGGCAATCTGCGCCTGGATGCGGGCGACGACTTCGTCGCGCCGGGCGTCGTTGACCACCTTGGTCACGACCGGCGTGCGGCCCGGCGGCAGTTCATCCAGCGTCGATACGTCCAAGTCGGCGTAGTAGCTCATCGCCAGCGTGCGCGGAATCGGCGTGGCGGTCATCATCAACAGGTGCGGCTCCTGGCTCTCGTGCGTCATCTTGCTGCGCAGCGCGAGGCGCTGGGCCACGCCGAAACGGTGCTGCTCGTCGATGATGGCCAGCGCCAGATTTTTGAATTTGACCTTGGACTGAATCACCGCATGCGTGCCAATCACCAGCCCGGCGGCGCCGCTTTCGACCAGCGCCAGCATTTCGCGGCGCTCCTTGGGTTTCTGGCTGCCGGTGAGCCGGGCGGTGGTGATGCCCAGCGGCTCCAGCCAGCTGATTAATTTGCTGAAATGCTGCTCGGCGAGGATTTCGGTCGGCGCCATCAGCGCGCATTGCCAGCCTGCGTCTATGCAGCGGGCGGCGGCCAGCGCCGCGACCACGGTTTTGCCCGCGCCGACATCGCCTTGCAGCAGGCGGTGCATGGGCACGTTTTTTCTCAGATCGGCCTCAATGTCCTTGCCGACGCGCTTTTGCGCGGCGGTCAGGCGAAACGGCAGGCGTTCCAAGAGTTGCTCCTGCAGCGAGCAGTGAACGCCGCGCAGCGCCTGGCCTTTGAGCGCCGGGGCGCGCATCGCGGCGCGCACGCGCCGGGCCTGCAGTTGCGAGAGTTGCTGGGCCAGCAGTTCCTCGGCTTTTAAACGCTGCCAGGCCGGGTGGCTGTGGTCTTCCAGCGTCGCCAGCGCCACATCGGGCGTCGGGTGGTGCAGGAACTGCAGCGCCTCGCGCAGGCTGAACAAGCCCTGCGGCCCGCTGTTTAAATTCGGCCCGCTGCTTGAATGCGGTCCGTTGTTTAAAAAAGGCCCGTTGCTCAAAAACGGCGCGGGAATGGTCTCGCTCAGGTCGGCGCGCTCCAGGCCGCTCAAGACCGCCTTGCGCAGATAGGTTTGCGGCAGCCCGGCCGAAGTCGGATAGACGGGCGTCAGCGCGCCGGGCAGCTCGCCGCCCGCCAGCCGGAAATGCGGATGCACCATCTCGCGCCCGAGAAAGCCGCCGCGCAGCTCGCCGCGCACCCGCACCCAGGCGCCGACGCTCAGGGTTTTCTGGTGCGAGGGGTAAAAATTCAGAAAACGCAGCACGCAGCTGCCGGTGCCGTCATCGACCGTCACCAGCAGCTGGCGGCGCGAGCGGATGGAGATTTCGCTGTGCGTGACCTCGCCTTCAAACTGCACGATTTCGCCCTGACGCGCCCCGGCCAGTGGCGTGAGGCGGGTTTCATCCTCGTAGCGCAGCGGCAGGTGCAGCGCCAGATCAATCGGGCGGTGCAGGCCGAGTTTTTCCAGCGCTTTTTGCGCCGGGGATTTGGGCGGGGCTTTGGCGGGCGCAGCGCCTGCCGCCACGGCCTCGGGCGCGGCGTCTGTCAGGGCCGTTTCGGGGGCGGGAGCAGCCGGGTGCGTCATGGGACAATTGTGCCCTCCTATGAAGACGACTTTCAGCCTCAGTGACTTTGATTTCACACTCCCCGACGAATTAATCGCCCAGCATCCCGCCGCCGAGCGCAGCGCCTCGCGCCTGCTCGATGGCCGGGGCAGCGCCATCGTGGATCGCCGCTTTGCCGAGCTGCCCGATTTGCTGCTGCCCGACGACTTGCTGGTGTTCAACGACACGCAGGTGGTCAAGGCGCGCCTGTTCGGCCAGAAGGCCAGCGGCGGCAAACTGGAACTGCTGATCGAGCGGGTGCTCTCACCCCACGCGGACACGGGCCACGAGGTCGCCGCGCACATGAAGGTCAGCAAAAAGCCGCTGCCCGGCGCGGTGCTGCAGATGGACGGCGGCTTTACTGCGACGCTCTTGGGCCGCTGGCCCGAAGCGCACGGGCCGCTGTATCGCTTCAAGCTCAGCAGCGACCCGTATGCGCTGATGGCGAAACACGGCCATGTGCCGCTGCCTCCCTACATCACGCACACCGATTCCGCCGACGACGAACAGCGTTACCAGACGGTGTTCGCGAAAAACCCCGGCGCCGTCGCCGCGCCGACCGCCGCGCTGCATTTTGACGAAGCGATGCTGGCCAAGCTTGAAGCGCGCGGCATTGCCCGCGCCAGCGTCACGCTGCATGTCGGCGCGGGCACCTTTCAGCCAGTCAAAACCGACAACCTGGCCGAGCACCACATGCACTTCGAGCGCTTTGACGTGCCGCAGGCCACGCACGAGGCGATTGCCGCCTGCCGGGCACGCGGCGGGCGCGTCGTCGCCGTCGGCACGACAACGGTGCGAGCGCTCGAATCCGCCGCCAAGTTCGGCCCGGATTGCGACGACACCAACATCTTCATCACGCCCGGTTTTCAGTTCCAGGTCGTCGATGTGCTGCTGACAAACTTTCACCTGCCCAAAAGCACCTTGATGATGCTGG
>JAPLPS010000109.1 GCA_026400075.1 Polaromonas sp. | reverse complement strand
TCTGCGCTTGATCGACAAAAACGGCATCGACGCAGTCCTGGTGGACCTTCGTGCCCGTGGTGAAGTCTAAGGAGAACTATCATGGCTAAAGGCGGACGCGAAAAAATCAAGCTGCAATCGACTGCAGGCACCGGTCACTTCTACACGACCGACAAGAACAAGAAAACCACCCCTGAAAAAATGCTGATCATGAAATTTGATCCTAAAGCACGCAAGCATGTGGAATATAAGGAAATCAAGCTGAAGTAATTCAGACTGGTTCAACAAAAACCCGCTGGTTTCCCGGCGGGTTTTTTTATGCCTGTTTCACGCTGCGAAGCATAAAAAGTACGCAGCATTCAACAACACATTCAATACGCTTCTCCGCTCAAGGCGACTTGCCAGCCACACTCAGCGCCATTTATTCAAGCCACAAAAAAGCCACCCTGACAGATTGGCCGGGGTGGCTTGCGTCAACCCCTCAAAGGAGAGGCTTGCTTGACGTTATCAGGCGCGGGCGGCGCGCAGCTGCATTGAAAAATCGCGCAGCGCGGCAATGCCACTGCCCTCGGCACGCTGGCACCAGGCCTGCAAATCGGCCGCCAGCTGCTCACGCGAGGCCGAAGTGCTCAGCCACAGCTGGCGCAGCTCTTCGCGCATCGTGACCATCTTGTCGAGCACCGGGTAATCGGCCCTGACCTGGGCGATTTGCGACTTGGCCTCGGCGGGCACGCGCTCGTCATCACGGTGCAGCCAGCGATTGGCCACGCGCAGCAGGGAAACATCGGCTTTCTTCGCGTCCATTCTGGCCATCTCGGCCTGGGCGGTGCGGCGCAGTTCCAGCGCAAAACCAGCCATCACTTCGTAGCGGTGGGCGATCAGGGCTTCCAGCGTTTTTTCATCGGCCACCGGCTGAATCGCGCCAAACTGCAGCTTGGGCGGCACTTTTTTCACCTTGGCCAGACCGACCATTTCCATCGCCCGGATGTAGCCCCAGCCGATGTCAAACTCATAAGGCTTGACCGAGAACTTGGCCGCCGTCGGGTAGGTATGGTGGTTGTTGTGCAGCTCTTCGCCGCCAATGAGGATGCCCCAGGGCGAGACGTTGGTGCTGGCGTCTGGCGCCTCGAAATTGCGGTAGCCCCAGTAGTGACCGGCGCCGTTGATGATGCCCGCAGCGGTGATCGGAATCCAGGCCATTTGCACCGCCCACACGCTCAGGCCAATCACGCCAAACAGCGCCACGTTGATCACCAGCATCAGCACGATGCCTTGCCAGCTGAAACGGGTGTACAGGTTGCGCTCAATCCAGTCATCCGGCGTGCCCCGGCCGTATTTGGCCAGCGTTTCCAGGTTCTTGGTCTCGGCGCGGTACAGCTCGGCACCGGTGAACAGCACCGTCTTGATGCCGTGCGCGTAAGGGCTGTGCGGGTCTTCCATCGTCTCGCACTTGGCGTGGTGCTTGCGGTGTACGCCGACCCATTCCTTGGTCACCTGCCCCGTCGTCAGCCAGAGCCAGAAACGGAAAAAGTGCGACGGAATGGCGTGCAAATCGAGCGCCCGATGCGCCTGACTGCGGTGCAGGTACAGCGTGACGCTGACAATGGTGATGTGGGTCAGCGCCAGCGTGACCAGCACAATTTGCCACCAGCTGGCCGCAAACAGCCCATGCGCCAGCCACTCCAGGCCAGCATCGAGAAAGATCATAGAAGTCCTTTAAACAATCTGCACCAGCCGCGCATTCAAAATCTGTCTCCAAAGGGCTGCACCAGACAACCTTTGATTATAGGTTGTCAAGGTGCAGATACAAAGCCCCTTGAGAAAGGTCAAGTAGCCTTGAAAGCCTTTAAATGCTGCGAATAAAGCTGCAAGAGTTGTTTATCAGACGGTATCTGACGCTAAAAAATCAGGCCTTTTGCCACACGGCGGCAAAGAAGCCATCGGTCTGGTGCAGGTAAGGCCACAGGCGCAAGTAAGGGCCACGGCACAGCGTTTCGGCCTTTTCGACGCCCATAGAAGTCAGCAGCGGAGCGGCTTCAACCAGCGTGAAGCCCGGATTGGCGGCGCTGAAGGCTTCGGCAATCGCCTCGTTTTCGTCGCGCAAAATGCTGCAGGTCGCATAAACCAAGCGTCCGCCCGGCTTGAGCAGGCGTGCGGCGCTTTGCAAAATGGCGGTCTGCTTGGCCGTCAGCTCTTCGATGGCTTTGGGGTTCTGGCGCCATTTCAGATCCGGGTTGCGCCGCAGCGTGCCCAGGCCCGAACAAGGCGCATCGACCAGCACGCGGTCAATCTTGCCCGCCAGGCGCTTGATGCGGTCGTCGCGCTCGTGGGCAATCGCCACCGGATGTACGTTCGACAGCCCGCTGCGCGCCAGACGCGGTTTCAGCGCGGCCAGCCGGTGCGCCGAGGTGTCAAAAGCGTACAGGCGCCCGGTGTTGCGCATAGACGCGCCGAGGGCCAGCGTCTTGCCGCCGGCACCGGCGCAGAAATCGACCACCATTTCGCCGCGCTTGGCATCGACCAGCAGGGACAGCAGCTGCGAGCCTTCGTCCTGCACTTCAACCGCGCCGCGCGTGAACGCGTCGAGCTTGCCCAGTTGCGATTTGTCAGCCAGACGCAGACCCCACGGCGAATACGGCGTGATGGTGGTTTTCAGGCAGGCTTTGCTCAGTTCCTTCTGGATATCGGCGCGCTTGTCCTTCAGCGTGTTGACGCGCATGTCCAGACCGGCGGGCGCGTTCAGGCTTTCGACCAGCGGCCAGAAGTCCTCGCCCAGCTGGGCTTTGAGCGGCTCGACCAGCCACTGCGGCAGGTTGTGGCGGTGCAACTCCATCAGGTCGTCGGGCTTGACCTGGTCGCAGCGCAACAGCCAGTCGTATTCCTGCGCGGTCAGCGCGACCTCCAGATAGTCACGCGGCGCGGCAAAACCCAGAATCGCCAGGCGCCGCTCGGGTACGCCGCTGCCATGCTGGGCCAGATAAACGTAAAGATTTTTTTTGCGCAGAACACCGTAAATGGTTTCGGCGACGGTGGCGCGCTCACGGGGGCCGAGGCGCAGCTCACGGAAATAGCGCGACACCACCATGTCGGCGGGGTGGTCAAATTTAAGAACCTGCTTGAGCAGATCGGTACAACAGTCGAGTAAGGCGTTAGGATGCATGCCCCTATTGTCCCACTGCCGACTCCCCGGCCTCTTTTTCGCACCGATTGACCATGTCAGAATCTCTGCCCCCGCTGATTGAAACCCCGCCCGGCCGGTACCGCCATTACAAGGGCTTGCTCTACGAAGTGATAGGCACGGCGCGCCACAGCGAAACGCTAGCACCGATGACGCTGTACCGGGCGCTCTACGGCGAGCGCGGCCTGTGGGTGCGTCCGGCAGCGATGTTCCTGGAAGAAGTGGTGATTGACGGCCTGCGCCAGCCGCGCTTTGCGCGCCAGCCTGAGCCGGGCCAGGACAAAAGCGCGGCCTAACGCCGCTGTTTTCTCCGGCGCAAGGCATCGCGGCCATTTGCGCATGGCGCGGCCCCGGACTGACTTGGGCCGCCCTCGCCGATAATCGCGGACTATGTCCGAAATCACCGAAATCGAAAAACAGGTCAAGCGCCGCCGCACGTTTGCCATCATTTCCCACCCCGACGCGGGTAAAACCACGCTGACCGAAAAGCTGCTGCTGTTCTCCGGCGCGATTCAGATCGCGGGCAGCGTCAAGGCGCGAAAAGCCGCACGCCACGCCACCTCCGACTGGATGGAAATCGAAAAGCAGCGCGGCATTTCCGTCGCCTCGTCCGTCATGCAGATGGAATACCGCGACTGCGTCATCAACCTGCTCGACACGCCCGGCCACCAGGATTTCTCCGAAGACACCTACCGCGTGCTGACCGCCGTCGATGCCGCCTTGATGGTGATTGACGCAGCCAACGGCGTCGAGCCACAAACCCGGCGCCTGCTGCAGGTTTGACGCGCCCGTGGC
>JAPLPS010000303.1 GCA_026400075.1 Polaromonas sp. | reverse complement strand
CATGTCGTAGGGCTTGTTTGGATTCTCGGGCACCAGCGTGTCGAGGCTGCGATCCATGCGGTTGGCCGGGTCGGCGCTCGGACGAACCGGCGCTTTTTCGCGGTTGTTCAGCGGCAGGTAGTTGTACAGACGGCGCAGCATCAGCAGCGCTTCGACATCGTTTTCAAAGGCCAGATCGGCCACGCCGCTCGTGGTCGTGTGGCTGATGGCGCCGCCGAGTTCTTCAGCGGTCACTTCCTCGTGCGTCACAGTTTTCACGACTTCAGGGCCGGTCACGAACATATAGCTCGAATCCTTGACCATGAAAATGAAGTCGGTCATGGCGGGCGAATACACCGCGCCACCAGCTGATGGCCCCATGATCATGGAGATTTGCGGAATCACGCCGCTGGCCATCACGTTGCGCTGGAACACGTCGGCATAGCCGCCCAAGGAGGCCACGCCTTCCTGAATCCGCGCACCGCCCGAGTCGTTCAGGCCGATCACCGGCGCGCCGACTTTCATCGCCTGGTCCATGATCTTGCAGATTTTTTCCGCGTGGGCTTCGCTCAAAGCGCCGCCGAACACGGTGAAATCCTGGCTGAACACGAACACCAGGCGGCCATTGATCATGCCGTAGCCGGTGACCACGCCGTCGCCGGGAATCTTGTTGTTTTCCATGCCGAAGTCGCTGCAGCGGTGTTCGACAAACATGTCCCAGTCCTCGAACGTGCCCTCGTCGAGCAGCAGTTCCAGACGCTCGCGCGCGGTCAGCTTGCCTTTGCCATGCTGCGCGTCAATGCGCTTTTGGCCACCGCCCAAGCGGGCCGCAGCGCGCTTTTTTTCCAGTTGTTGAAGAATTTCCTGCATGGTTGTCTTTCAGTGCTCTCTTTTGCTTAGGCTTGGTTAAGGATGGCGTCTGGCGCCCGGTATGAATGGGCGGCAAGCAGCTGCCTTGCGGCGGTGGAGGCGGGAAGCTGGCCGCTTCCCACCTGGGTAATCAATGACGGCAGCAAGGCGCTGACCGCCGGGTCTTTGCGAAAAGCCAGCTTTAAGCCAGCATCGATGCGCTCCCACATCCAGGAAAGCGACTGCTGCTGGCGCCGGGCGGCCAGCTTGCCGTTGGCGCTTTGCAGCGTTCGAAATTCGGCGACGGCGGCCCAGAAGGCATCGACGCCCTTGTTGTGCAGCGCGCTGAGCTGCAGCACCTGCGGGTGCCAGTGCTTGTCAAAATCAGCCGCCTGCGCTGCGCCCATCGCGTTGTTCACGAGGCCGAACAGGCGCATGGCCGATTTGATTTGCGCCTCGGCGCGCATGGCGGCGTTGGCGTCGATGTCGGCCTTGTTGATCAGCACCAGATCGGCCAGCTCCATCACGCCTTTTTTGATCGCCTGCAGGTCGTCGCCCGCGTTGGGCAGCTGCATGACAACAAACATGTCGGTCATATTGGCCACCGCCGTCTCCGACTGGCCGACGCCGACGGTTTCGACGATCACCACGTCGTAACCGGCGGCTTCGCAGACCAGCATGGCTTCGCGGGTTTTTTCGGCCACGCCGCCCAGCGTGCCGCTCGATGGGCTGGGGCGGATGTAGGCGTTTTCTTCGACCGACAGCCGCTCCATCCGGGTCTTGTCGCCCAGGATGGAGCCGCCAGAAACGCTGGACGATGGATCAATCGCCAGCACGGCCACGCGGTGCCCCCGCCCGATAAGGTAGAGGCCGAGTGTTTCAATAAAAGTCGATTTGCCGACGCCGGGCACGCCGCTGATGCCCAGGCGAAACGATTGGCCGGTGTGCGGCAGCAGCGCCGTCAGCAGTTCGTCGGCCTGGACGCGGTGATCGGCGCGGGTCGATTCCAGCAGCGTGATGGCTTTGGCGATGGCGCGGCGCTGCTGGAAAGAAGAGCCGTTAAGGATGGAGGAAAGCATTGTTTAAAACTTCGGGTAAATAACTTGCGCACCATGCACCACAACGTATTTTTTCTCAACCAGTTCATTAAATACTGTTTCTGCTTGCGTGTCGTCAAGACTATTTCCCAAAGCTGCTGATTTCAAAGTATTTTTAATGGCTTGCACACTGGCAGGCCGATTATTGGAACGAGCCTGAAGCCATTCAACAGCCACTTGAAAAAAATCATTACTCTCCTTTGCCAATGCAATAGATTTCGTATGTTTTATCCATTCAATATCCATAACATCAGAATGTCTTTTTGCGCCGATACCCAGACTCTTTAAATGTTGAACCAAGGGATCATAATCTGTGTCTTTAGATATGATATGAAAATAGGCAGTCGGTTTTTCGCTCGCAATTTTTCCCAAATAAAAAGCAATGTGCATATCCAACGCATTATTTCCTGGCTGGGTTACTTTCACATACTGCGCCCTGCTTCCCATTTTCTGTACCGCCTCCACAACAGGAAAAGACAATTTACCTTGCTGCGCCCCCACAAAAACCAGCATGTTGACATGCTCAGCGTGCAGGGATGGAAAAACTTCGGGCTGAACATTCTCCCAATCAATACAAATATACTGCGGGCGGGTGATTGAAGTGATAGCTGCAGTGGTCATTCAGCATTCACCAAATTTTCCAATTTCAAACCAAAGGCTTTGAGCAGGCGGACAGCTTGGCTATGGCCTGTGCTAAAAATTTTGGTTGCGCCTACGATTACATTCATGAAAAATTCCTTATTGATAGTCATCAAATGATAACTATCAAATCAAGGCTATACAAGCATCAAGCCACGGCCTTGCGGATTTGCTCCAGCACATCCTTGGCGCTGGCCGGAATCGGCGTGCCGGGGCCGTAAATACCCTTGACACCGGCTTCGTACAGCATTTCGTAGTCCTGGCGCGGAATCACGCCGCCGACGAACACGATGATGTCGTCTGCGCCCTGCTTTTTCAGCTCGGCAATGATGGCGGGCACCAGCGTCTTGTGACCGGCGGCCAGCGTCGAAACGCCCACCGCATGCACGTCGTTTTCAATCGCCTGACGGGCGCATTCTTCGGGCGTCTGAAAGAGCGGCCCCATGTCCACGTCAAAGCCCAGATCGGCAAACGCGGTCGCCACCACCTTGGCGCCCCGGTCGTGGCCGTCCTGGCCCAGCTTGGAAATCATCACGCGCGGGCGGCGGCCTTCTTTTTCGGCAAAGGCGTTGATTTCAGATTTCAGCGTTTCCCAGCCTTCGGCCGAGTCGTAGGCGGCGGCATAGACGCCGGAGACTTTTTGCGTGTCGGCGCGATGCCGGCCGTAGATTTTTTCCAGCGCGTCGCTGACTTCGCCGACGGTGGCGCGCAGGCGCACGGCCTTGATGCACAGATCGAGCAGGTTGCCGGTGTTGCTTTCGGCAGCGGCGGTCAGCGCGTCCAGCGCGGCCTGCACGGCCGCCGTGTCGCGGCTGGCGCGGATGGATTTGAGGCGCTCGATCTGGCTGTCACGCACGGCGACGTTGTCGATGGACAGGCTGTCAATCGCGTCTTCGGTTTTCAGCTTGTATTTGTTCACGCCGACGATCACATCCTTGCCGGAGTCGATGCGCGCCTGCTTTTCAGCGGCGGCGGCTTCGATTTTCAGCTTGGCCCAGCCGCTATCGACGGCCTTGATCATGCCGCCCATTGCTTCGACTTCTTCAAGGATCTTCCAGGCGGCGTCGGCCATGTCCTGCGTCAGCTTTTCCATCATGTAGCTGCCAGCCCAGGGGTCAATCACGCTGGTAATGTGGGTTTCTTCCTGAATGATCAGCTGCGTGTTGCGGGCGATGCGCGAACTGAACTCGGTGGGCAGCGCAATGGCTTCGTCCAGCGCGTTGGTGTGCAGGCTTTGCGTACCGCCGAACACCGCCGCCATCGCTTCGATGGTGGTGCGCACGACGTTGTTGTACGGGTCTTGCTCGGTCAGGCTCCAGCCGCTGGTCTGGCAGTGGGTGCGCAGCATCAGGCTCTTGGGGTTCTTCGGGTTGAACTCCTTCATGATCTTGCACCAGAGCAGACGCGCGGCGCGCATCTTGGCCACTTCCAGGTAGAAGTTCATGCCGATGGCCCAGAAGAAGCTCAGGCGTCCGGCAAAGCCGTCCACGTCCAGCCCCTTGCCGAGAGCGGTTTTCACATATTCCTTGCCGTCGGCCAGCGTGAACGCCAGTTCCAGCGCCTGATTCGCACCGGCTTCCTGCATGTGGTAGCCGCTAATGGAAATCGAGTTGAACTTGGGCATGTTCTGCGCCGTGTACTCGATGATGTCGCCGATGATGCGGATGCTCGGCTCTGGCGGAAAGATGTAGGTGTTGCGCACCATGAACTCTTTCAGAATGTCGTTCTGAATGGTTCCCGAAAGATTTTCCTGCGAAACGCCCTGCTCTTCGGCGGCCACGACGTAACCAGCCAGCACCGGCAGCACCGCGCCGTTCATGGTCATCGAAACGCTGACCTTGTCCAGTGGAATCTGGTCGAACAGGATTTTCATGTCTTCGACGCTGTCAATCGCCACGCCCGCCTTGCCGACATCGCCGGTGACGCGCGGATGGTCGGAGTCGTAGCCCCGGTGCGTGGCCAGGTCAAACGCCACCGACACGCCTTGGCCGCCAGCGGCCAGCGCCTTGCGGTAAAACGCGTTGGATTCTTCAGCGGTCGAAAAACCCGCGTACTGGCGGATCGTCCACGGGCGCACGGCGTACATCGTCGCCTGCGGGCCGCGAATGAAAGGCTCGAAACCGGGCAGCGTGTTGGTGTAAGGCAGGTCTTTGATGTCTTCGGCCGTGTACAGCGGCTTGACGGTGATGCCGTCTGGCGTCTGCCAGTTCAGGGCATCAACATTGCCGCCGGGGGCGGACTTGGCGGCCGACTTGGCCCAGGCGTCAAGGGTGGCGGCGTTGAACGAAACGGGCGTTGAACTCATGATGGTCAGCAGTCTTTGTTGAGCTTGGCAAAAAGTGGCAGCCTTGGCAAGGATAAACCCAAGCAAAGCAATCTTGTAAACCTGCGAATTTTACATTATTTATAATTATTGATTCAGAAAATTTAACTAAACTTGCCTTTAGACTATCGGCCTATGGCTGAAACCTCTTTGTCTCCCCGGGCGCTTTATGAAAAAGTCGCCGAACTCTTGCGCCAGCGTATTTTTGACCGCGAACTCTCGCCGGGAAGCTGGATTGACGAGCTAAAACTGGCCGAAGAATACGGCATCAGCCGCACACCTTTGCGCGAGGCGCTCAAAGTGCTGGCGACCGAAGGGCTGGTCACGATGAAGGTGCGGCGCGGCGCCTATGTCACCGAAGTGTCAGACACCGATCTGGCCGATGTTTACCATTTGCTGGCGCTGCTCGAAAGCGATGCCGCCGAAGTGGTCGCCGTCAAAGCCACCGAATCCCAGCTCCGGGAACTCGAAAGCCTGCACCAGGAACTGGAAAAATCCGTCAGCAACCGGGAGCGCTTTTTTGAAATCAACGAGGCGTTTCACATGCGGCTGCTGGAAATCGCCAACAACCGCTGGCGCGACCAGATGGTGGCCGACCTGCGCAAGGTGATGAAGCTGAACCGCCACAACTCGCTGCTGAAAAGCGGGCGGCTCGAAGAGTCGCTCGCAGAGCACCGCGCCATCATGGCCGCGCTGATGGCGCGTGACGCTGCCGCCACAGCCCAGCGCATGCGCGAGCATTTCCAGAACGGCCTGGAAGCCGCAGCCTGACGCTCAGACAGGCGCCAGCGTCCAGCCCCTGGTGACTTTTCCATGCTGGTCCACGCTTTCCAGCCGGACTTGAAAGCCCCACAGCCGCCCGACATGCTTGATGACTTCCTTGGCGTCGTCGTCAAGCGGGCGGTTGTTGTGCTGGGTGTGGCGCAGCGTCAGCGAACGGTCGCCGCGCACATCGGCATTCCAGACCTGAATATTCGGTTCGCGGCAGCTTAAATCGTACTGGCGCGCCAGCGCTTCGCGCACATGGCGGTAGCCGCTTTCGTCGTGGATGGCCGATACCTGCAGCGTCAACTCGGCCGCATCGTCGAGGATGGAAAACAGCCGGAACTCGCGGATCAGGCGCGGCGACAGGTACTGGCCGATAAAACTCTCGTCGCGAAAATTGCGCATCGCGTGGTCTAGCGTCTGGCGCCAGTCGGTTCCGGCAATATCCGGGAACCAGTGCCGGTCTTCGTCAGTCGGGTGTTCGCAGATGCGCCGGATGTCGCTGAACATCGCAAAACCGAGCGCGTAAGGGTTGATGCCCTGGTGCGCCGGATGGTTCAAGGGCGGCTGAAACAGCACGTTGGTGTGCGAGCGCAGGCTCTCGATCATGAAGCCGTCACTCAATAGCCCGTCGTCGTACATCGCGTTCAGCAGCGTGTAATGCCAGAACGTCGCCCAGCCTTCGTTCATCACCTGGGTCTGGCGCTGCGGGTAGAAATACTGGGCAATCTTGCGCACGATGCGGACGATTTCGCGCTGCCAGGGTTCCAGCAGCGGCGCATTTTTTTCGATGAAATACAGCAGGTTTTCCTGCGGGTCAGCCGGAAAGCGGTGGCTGGATTTTTCCACCGGCTTGTCCGCCGCCTTGGGCAGCGTGCGCCACAGGTCGTTGACCTGCTGCTGCAGATAGATTTCGCGCTCCTGGCGGCGCATTTCCTCCTCGGCCAGCGAGAGTTTTTGCGAACGCTGGTAACGATCCACGCCCTGGTTCATCAGCGCGTGGCAGCTGTCGAGCAGTGCTTCGACGGCATCGAGGCCGTGGCGCTCTTCACACTCGGCGATATAGGCCTTGGCATAGACCAGGTAGTCGATGATCGAAGACGCATCCGTCCACATGCGAAACAGGTAATTGCCCTTGAAAAAGGAATTGTGGCCGTAGCAGGCGTGGGCCATCACCAGCGCCTGCATCGGCAGCGTGTTTTCCTCCATCAGGTAGGCGATGCACGGGTTGGAATTGATGACGATTTCATAGGCCAGCCCCATCTGGCCGCGCCGGTAGCTTTTTTCGCTGGCGATGTGCTGCTTGCCAAACGACCAGTGGCGGTAGTTGACCGGCATGCCGACGGAGGCGTAGGCGTCAATCATCTGGTCGGCAGTGATGATTTCGAGCTGCACCGGGTAGGTGTCCAGCCCGAAGCGTTTGGCCATGCGCTCGATTTCGCTGTGGTAGAGCTCAATCAGCTCGAAAGACCAGTCGGACGGGCTGGGCAGCTCCGCGCGGCGCTGCGGGCTGGCTGGCGGCGACAAACTCGGGGTGCCGCCCCCGGTCTCTGCGGGCGTCAAAATCTGGCTCATGCGCTGGCTCCTTTTTTGAACAGTTCGCGAAACACCGGGTAAATCCCCGAGGCGTCGCTGACTTTCTGCATCGCAAAGTGCGGATGGCCTGGCTGCAGCGCGGCGTATTCCTCCCACAGGTTCTGGCTTTCTTCTGCCACCTGCAGATAGGCAAAGTAGCGCGACACCGGCAGCAGCTTTTCCACCAGCAGCGTGCGGCATTTGGACGAATCCTGCATCCAGTTGTCGCCGTCCGAGGCCTGGGCGCCGTAGATGCACCAATCGGCCGGGTCGTAGCGCGCCTGGATGATCTGGTGCATCAGCGTGAGCGCGCTGGAAACCACGGTGCCGCCACTCTCGGCCGAGTGGAAAAATTCGTCCTCGGTCACTTCGGCGGCCTGGGTGTGGTGACGGATGAACACCACGTCGGTCTTGTCATAGTGCCGCGTCAAAAACAGGTGCAGCAGGATGTAAAAGCGCTTGGCCATCTCCTTGCGCGCCTCGTTCATCGAGCCCGACACATCCATCAGGCAAAACATCACCGCCTTGGACACCGGCAGCGGCACTTTGATCCGGTTGCGGTAGCGCAGATCAAAGGGGTCGAGAAACGGGATTTTTTGCAGCCGGTGGCGCAGGGTTTCGATCTGCTGCTCCAGCACCAGCAGCTCATGGCGCGGCGTGGCCTCGTGCTGCAGCGCCGAGGCCAGCAGCAGCTCCAGATCACGCAGCTGGCGCCCCGCGTCGCCGCCCATCGCAATGCGCCGGCTCAGCGCCTTGCGCATCGAGCGCACCACATGCAGGTTGCTCGGCGTGCCTTCCGAAACAAAACCGGCGCGCTGCGTTTTCCACTCCGGCGCGTCGGGCAGCAGCTGGGTGCGCAGCAGGTGCGGCAGCGCCAGATCATCAAAAAAATACTGCATGAACTCTTCGCGGGTGATGCGAAATTCAAAATCGTCCTGGCTCACGCCCTCCGCGCTGGCGCCGCTGCCGGAGCCGCCGCCCGCCCCGCCGCCTTCCGGGCGCTCAATCACGTCACCGCGCACGTACTCGCGGTTGCCCGGATAGACCCGCTCCTGGCGCCCGCCAGCGCCGTGGCCGAACACCGGCTCGGAGACATCGCCGCGTGGCAGCGTGATGTCCTGGCCCTGCTCGATGTCGTGGATAGTGCGCCCGGACACGGCCCGGCGCACCGCCTCCCGGATCTGATTGCGGTAGCGCTGCAAAAAGCGCTCGCGGTTGCCGATGGACTTGTTCTTGCCCGACAAACGCCGGTCAATGACTTGCTGGAGCATGCGGCTCTCCTGGTGAGGAATAAGAATTTCAGGCGCTCTTGCGAACCCTGAGATACCACTCGCACAACAGGCGCACCTGCCGGGCGCTGTAGCCCTTGTCCATCATGCGATTGAGGAAATTCTCGTGCTTTTGCTTTTCCTCGACGCTGGCCTTGGCATTGAAGGAAATCACCGGCAGCAGGTCTTCGGTGTTGGAGAACATCTTCTTTTCGATGACAGCGCGCAGCTTTTCGTAACTAGTCCAGTTCGGGTTCTTGCCCTCGTTACTGGCGCGCCGACGCAGTACGAAGTTGACGATCTCGTTGCGGAAATCCTTCGGGTTGCTGATACCGGCTGGTTTTTCGATTTTCTCCAACTCGGCATTGAGCGCGGCGCGGTCAAAAATCTCGCCGGTGTCGGTGTCACGGTACTCCTGGTCCTGAATCCAGAAGTCGGCATAGGTCACGTAGCGGTCAAAGATGTTCTGCCCGTATTCCGAATACGACTCCAGATAAGCGGTCTGGATTTCCTTGCCGATGAACTCGGCGTAGCGCACGGCGAGTTTTTCCTTGATGAAGGCCAGGTAGCGCTGCTCGGTCTCGGGCGGGAACTGCTCGCGCTCGATTTGCTGCTCCAGCACATACATCAGATGCACCGGATTGGCGGCGATTTCAGTCGAGTCGAAATTGAACACCTTGGACAAAATCTTGAACGCAAAGCGGGTGGAAATGCCGTTCATGCCCTCATCGACGCCCGCGTAATCGCGGTATTCCTGGTAAGTCTTGGCTTTGGGGTCGGTGTCTTTCAGGTTCTCGCCGTCATAGACCAGCAGCTTGCTGAACAGGCTGGAGTTTTCCGGCTCCTTCAGGCGCGTCAGCACCGCAAACTGCGCCATCATTTTCAGCGTGCCGGGCGCGCAGACCGCACCCGATAGCGACGAGTTGCGGATCAGTTTTTCATAAATTTTCACCTCTTCGGTAGCGCGCAGGCAGTAAGGCACCTTGACGATGTAAATCCGGTCTAGAAAAGCCTCGTTGTTCTTGTTGTTTTTGAAGGTTTTCCATTCGCTCTCGTTCGAGTGCGCCATCACGATGCCGTCGAACGGAATCGCACCAAAGCCCTCCGTGCCCTTGAAATTGCTTTCCTGGGTGGCGGTCAGCAGCGGGTGCAGCACCTTGATCGGCGCCTTGAACATCTCGACAAATTCGAGCAACCCCTGGTTCGCCAGGCACAGGCCGCCGGAGTAGCTATAGGCGTCCGGGTCGTCCTGGGCGAACAGTTCGAGCTTGCGGATGTCGATTTTTCCGACCAGCGTCGAAATGTCCTGGTTGTTTTCGTCGCCCGGCTCGGTCTTGGCGATGCCGCACTGCTTGAGAATGGACGGAAAGCGCTTGACGACGCGGAACTTGCGGATGTCGCCGCCGTACTCCTGCAGCCGCTTGACGGCCCAGGGCGACATGATGCGCTGCAGGTAGCGCGGCGCGATGCCGTATTGCTTTTCCAGCAGCGGCGTGTCTTCGGCGTTGTTGAACAGGCCCAGCGGCGACTCATTGACCGGCGAGTCTTTCAGCGCATAAAACGGCACTTGCTCCATCAGGTGCTTGAGCCGCTCGGCCATCGAGGACTTGCCGCCACCCACTGGCCCGAGCAGGTAGAGAATCTGCTTTTTCTCCTCCAGCCCCTGCGCCGCGTGGCGAAAGTAAGAGACCACCTGCTCAATCGGCTCTTCCAGCCCGTAAAAGTCACGAAACGCCGGGTAGAGCTTGATGACCTTGTTACCAAAGATGCGCGACAGGCGCTGATCCTGGTGGGTGTCGAACACCTCGGGCTCGCCGATGGCGGCGAGCATGCGC
Organism: Polaromonas sp.; assembly: GCA_026400075.1. Lineage (GTDB taxonomy): Bacteria > Pseudomonadota > Gammaproteobacteria > Burkholderiales > Burkholderiaceae_C > Polaromonas. Next base: position 6,042 of record JAPLPS010000303.1, on the reverse strand, counting down.
TCGGCGGCCGTGGCGTAGGCCAGCGGGCTCTTTTTACAAAGTTCGAGATAGTCCTCCAGCGACATTTCCTCTTCCCGCGTTTGCTCGTAACGCGTCAAAAAGTTACGGACAACATCCATAAAATCTCCTTTACGGGCTGCGCTTGCCCAAGACCTCCAGGCCAGAGAAGAGTCAGCCTTTTATCCCCTTCCCTGCCGCGAATGTACACCCCGGATGAGGTGGCAAACAGGCGCTTAGGCGGTCAAAACCGCCCCTGTCAACTTTGGAAACAAAGCTTACGTGGCGCAGCGCGGATAGGGGTAACCGCCCGGGGGATCAGGGGCTCAGGCGGCGGGCGGCGCACCCTCGTGCGCCAGCCGCATCACCTCGTGCGGCGCCAGCGTTTTGAGCTTGTGGTCGCTCCAGACCTGGCGCCAGCGGCGCGAACCGGCCAGGCCGTGGCGCAGGCCCAGCATGTGCCGGGCAATGGCGCTGAACGCGGTGCCGTGTTCGGCCGCTTCGCGCACCATGTAATCGCACATCTGCGCCTCGACCTGCTCGCGGCTGATGGCGCTGCCCTCGGCGCCGAAAAAGTCCGCATCCCACGACGCCAGCCACCACGGGTTGTGATAAGCCTCGCGGCCCACCATCACGCCGTCGAGTTCGCGCAGTTGCTCGGCGACCTGCGCATCGGTGGTGATGCCGCCGTTGACGCAGATCGTCAGGTGCGGAAACTCGCGTTTCAGGCGATGCACCAGCTCGTAGCGCAGCGGCGGGACTTCGCGGTTTTCCTTCGGCGACAGGCCTTTGAGCCAGGCGTTTCTCGCGTGGACGATGAAGGTGTTGCAACCGGCCTCGCTGACGGTGCCGATAAAGTCGCGCACGAATTCATAGCGCTCTTCCTTGTCGATGCCGATGCGGTGCTTGACCGTGATCGGCACGCTGGCCACATCTAGCATCGCCTTGACGCCATCGGCCACCAGCTGCGGCTCGTTCATCAGGCAGGCGCCGAATGCGCCGCGCTGCACGCGCTCGCTGGGGCAGCCGCAGTTGAGGTTGATTTCTTGATAACCCCACTGCTCGCCGAGCCGGGCGCAGTGCGCCAGATCGGCCGGTTCGCTGCCGCCGAGTTGCAGCGCCAGCGGCTGCTCTTCGGCGTTGAAACGCAGGTGCCGCGCCACGTCGCCGTGAATCAGCGCGCCGGTCGTCACCATTTCGGTGTAGAGCAGCGCGTGGCGCGACAGCAGCCGGTGAAAATAGCGGCAGTGGCGGTCTGTCCAGTCCATCATGGGTGCGACGCTCAGGCGCCAGGGGCTGGCAGCTGGCGGCACCGACAGGGCGGCGCCAGAAGGTTCAAAAGAGGAAGCGGCAGGGGCGGGAGCTAAAACGGGCATAGGGGGCTATTTTCCCAGAAAGCGGTCGCGCCCGGAGGGCTTGGCCCGGAGCGCCTTTCGGCTGGTCGCATCGGCTGTTTTTCGTACCCGCTGGGCAGGTAACATCAACGCTTTCCCGCGCCTGCACGCAATACCCGCCCAGGGCTGCCACCCAAAAAAATATTCGCATCATGACCCCTTCCTGCTCCACGGCCCAGACTAGCCATGCCTTGATTGCCTCACGCCTGGCCCGGCTGGGTTTGAGCGCCCCGCTGGCTTTGCTGGTGGCCTGCGCCAGCGTGCCGCTGCCCACCTGGACGCCGACGTTTTTTCAGCCTGCGGCTGGCACGGCGCCCGCGCGCCCTTCGTCCGTCTCGCCGGTCGCGGTGCAGATTTCCCCGGTAACGCTGCCAGCCGCCACCGGCCAGAGCGCGCAGACCCAGGCGCCCGCCGCCCCGTACAGCGCGGCGGTTGCCGCCCGGTTTCCCGCCCCCTCGGTGATTTACAGCACGCCGGGGCTGCAGGCCGGGCGCACCAGCTTTAGCACGCAGGACGAAATTTCCCGCTGGCTGCATGCGCAGGTGGATTCGCTGGCGCATTCAGTCGGCGTGAACGCGGCGATTGTCTCCATCGGCCAGTCGCAGCAGGGCCAGAACCTCGAAGCGCTGGTGCTGACCCGTGTCGCGGGCACCGGCCCGGCAACGCTGCGGGCCAGCGGACGCCCGACGGTGCTACTGATTGGCCAGCAAAACGGCGACGAACCCGCCAGCAGCGAAGCGCTGCTGGTCATCGCCCGCGAACTGGCGCAGGGCCTGCTTCAGCCGCTGCTCGAACAGATCAATGTGGTGATCGTGCCGCGCGCCAATCCCGACGGCGCCGCCCGTCAGCAGCGCGCCACCGCAGGCGGGCTGGACCTGAGCCAGGATCACCTGCTGCTGCACACCCCCGAGGCCCAGGCGCTGGCCAGCCTGACGCGCGACTACCAGCCCACCGTGGTGCTTGATGCACGGGAGTACGCCGTGCAAAGCCGCTACCGGGACAAGTTCGGCGCGCTGCAAAAATCCGATGTCCTGTTTCACTACGCGACCAGCGCCAATCTGCCCGAGTTCCTGACCAAGGCCGCCCAGGAGTGGTATCGCAGCCCGCTGCTGGCCGCCCTCAAGGGCCAGGGCTTGACGAGCGAATGGTCTTACGCCACCTCGGCCGACCCGGCGGACAAAAGAGTTGTCATGAACGCCATTCCGCCCGACCTCAGCCCCAACACGGACGGTCTGAAAAATATCGTCAGCCTGCAAATTGAAAGCCGGGGCGCGGGTCTGGGCCGACTTGACATCCAGCGCCGCGTCCATGCCCAGGTTACCGCGATGACCAGCGTCCTCGGCAGCACCGCCCAGCGCGCCAAGGAGTTGGGCCAGCTGCGCCCCTACCTCGACAAGGAAGTCAGCGCCCAGGCCTGCAAGGGCCAAGCGGTGATCGAGGCCGCGCCCACGCCCGCGCAATACGATCTGGTGATGCTAGACCCGGTCAGCGGCGCCGACAAAACCATCACCGTGGACTGGGACTCGACGCTGGCGCTGCGTCCCCTGAAAAAGCGGGTTCGCCCCTGCGGCTACTGGCTGTCGGCCTCGTCAAAAACGGCGGCAGAGCGGCTTGGCCTGCAGGGCCTGCAGGTGCAGCGGGTGCTGGAGCAAAGCTCGCTGCTGGGCGACACCTACCACGAGACAGCGCAAACGAGCAGCAGCGCCGCCGCTCCGGTCACTGGCGTGACGCTGATGCGCGGCGTGATGGATGCACCGGCGGGCAGTTACTACATTTCACTGAGCCAGCCGCTGGCCAATCTGGCCATCGCCGCGCTGGAGCCGGACACCCCGGCCAGCTACTTTTCAAACCAGTTGATTGACGAGCTGAGCAGCATCGCGCGCGTCATGTCGCCGCCTTCGCTGCAAACCGAAGCGCTGCCTTAAAAGAAGCGCCGTCTGGCGCTGAAAAAAATCAGAGCATCTCGGGCGACTGCACGGTGACGACAACCGTCTGGCGCTCACCGTCGCGCTCGCGGCTGCGCAGCCACCACAGCGCACCTTTTTTCAGCGCAAAGTCGCTGCCCGGCAAACCCAGCAACTGAGCCACTGCCTGCCCCAGCGTCGGCTGATGGCCAATCACCAGCACCGGCGACTTGCCCTGCGGCCACTGCGCCAGCTCCAGCAGCTGCGCCACCGTGGCGCCGGGCGCCAGCTCGTTGCAAATCCTGAAGCGGCGCTCCAGCGCCTGCGCGGTCTGCTCGCAGCGCCGCGCCGGGCTGCTCAAAATGCGTGCGCTGCCGGGCAGTTGCCGGTCCAGCCACTGCGCCATGCGAGCGGCCTGGCGCTCGCCCCGGGAGGTCAGCGCCCGCTCCAGATCCGTGCGCATCCGGGGATCGCCTTCGGGCCATTCCTGGGCTTCGGCATGACGCCACAAAATCAGATCCATAGGGCTACCTTTTACTTTTTGGAGGAAGCAGAATAGCGCGCCATCAGCGCAGCCTGGGCGCCGTGGCGCTGTTGCGGATCTGCCGGATTGACCCGGACATAGCGCCCGTCCGGCTGCAAATCCCAGGCATCGCAGCCGTCGTGCAGATAGGCCACCAGACACTCATCGACGATGCGCTGGCGAATCACCGAGTCCGTCACCAGCCAGGCCAGCTCGACGCGGCGCAGCATGTTGCGGTTCATCCAATCGGCGCTCGACAGGTACAGCGACTCTTCTGCGCCACTGCGGAAATAAAACACCCGCGAATGCTCCAAAAAGCGCCCAATCACCGAGCGCACACAGATGTTGTCGGTGTGGCCAGGCACCTGGGCGGGCAAGATGCACGCGCCGCGAACGATCAGGTCAATTTTGACGCCCGCACGGCCCGCAGCCATCAAGGCGCGCACCAGTTCTTCATCGGTGAGGGCGTTCATTTTGGCCACCAGCCGGGTGGACACGCCGGCTTGGGCGGCCTGGGTCAATTGCTCAATTTTGTCCAGCAAGCGGCGTTGCAAATGAAAGGGCGCCACCCACAGTTGCTGCAAGCGCGGTGGCCGGTTTTGGCTGGCGAGCAGGCCAAACACGCTTTCCACCTCGGCGGTGAGCGCAGTATCGGCGCTCAAGTGGCTGATGTCGGTGTAGAGCTTGGCGGTTTTCGGGTTGTAGTTGCCAGTGGACAGGTGCACATAGCGCCGAATGTGCGCCCCCTCGCGGCGGCTGATGAGCATCATTTTGGCGTGAGTTTTCAGACCCACCACCCCATACACCACCTGGGCGCCAATGCGCTCGAGCTTTTCGGCCCAATTGATGTTGGCCTCTTCGTCAAAACGCGCCTTGAGCTCCACCACCACCGTCACTTCGATGCCACGGCGCACCGCTTCGGTGAGCAAGTCCATCATGGCCGAGTCGGTGCCGGTACGGTAAATGGTTTGCTTGATGGCCAACACCTGCGGGTCGTGCACGGCTTCGCGCAAAAACGCCAACACCCCGTCAAAACTCTCAAAGGGCTGGTGAAACAACATGTCGCCTTTTTTGCGCAATTGCTCGAACACCGAACCGCGAGAAACCATCTGGGCTGGAAAGCTGGCACGGTATGGCGCAAACAGCAACTTGGGTTTGTCGATCAAGTCGATCAACTGGTTCAAGCGCACCAGGTTGACCGGGCCATGCACCCGGTACAAAGCTTGGGCCGGCAAGTCAAACTGCTGCAACAAAAAATCGGCCAAAAAGGCAGAACACCCCGATGACACCTCCAAGCGCACAGCAGCCCCGTAGTTGCGGTGCTGCAAGCCTTGGCGCAAAGCGGTGCGCAGGTTTTGAACATCTTCAGAGTCCAGGGCCAAGTCGGAATGTCGGGTGACGCGGAACTGGGAAAACTGACCCACCTCACGACCTGGGAATAAATCGCTCAGATGGGAGCGAATGACGCTGGACAAAGAGACAAACAGGCTTCGCTTGCCCGCCAATTTATCGGGCAGGCGAATGACGCGGGGCAATACCCGTGGCACCTTGACGATGGCAATTTCGTTTTCACGCCCAAAGGCGTCTTTGCCCGATAAACGCACAATGAAATTGAGCGATTTGTTGGCCACCTGGGGAAATGGATGGGACGGATCCAAGCCCACCGGGGTGAGCAAAGGCTTCACCTGGTTCTGAAAATAGGATTTGACCCACTGTTGTTGGGCATGGTTGCGCTCGTTGTGCGACAAGATATGGATGCCGCTTTTGGCAAAGGCAGGCAGCAAAGACTCGTTGTACAACTGGTATTGCTCATCGACCAAGGCATGGGCACGCTCACTGAGGCGGTCATGGCTGTGCGGACTGAAGGGACCCGTATGCTTGCCTTGGCGCGAAGCGCTCAGATGCAACTCGGCACGCACTTCAAAAAACTCGTCCAAATTGGACGACACGATGCACAAATATCGCAAGCGCTCGAGCAAAGGCACATCGGTGCGCCGCGCCCAGTCCAAAACGCGCAGGTTAAAGCGCAAGATGCTTTCGTCGCGGTCAAGCAATGGCAGGTGGTCGGCGCGGTCTGGGGTAGGTGGGTTCACAGCAATTCAATCAAGCACACAGGCTGGCAGATGATCTTAGGTGGCACATTCTGCAAATTTATGACATTCATATGACATGAGTGTGACATGCATCAAACGATCCTTTGATCGCCGCCTGGCGGTTTATCCAG
>JAPLPS010000272.1 GCA_026400075.1 Polaromonas sp. | reverse complement strand
CGCCCGCTGGGAACGGCGATTGAGCTGCTCGCTGCCGTGCCGTCCATCGTCTATGGCATTTGGGGGCTGCTGGTGTTTGGCCCGTTTATGGCCACCTATGTGCAGCAGCCGCTGCAATGTCTGTTCAGCGGCGTGCCTTATCTGGGTGCGATGTTTTCCGGACCGCCAGTCGGCATCGGCATCCTGTCGGCTGGCATCATCCTGGCCATCATGATCATCCCGTTCATTGCGGCGGTGATGCGCGATGTGTTCGAGGTGACCCCGGTGCTGCTCAAGGAGTCGGCTTACGGCCTGGGTTCAACCACCTGGGAAGTCGTCTCCAAAGTCGTTCTGCCTTACACCAAGTCAGGTGTCATGGGCGGCATCATGCTCGGTCTCGGCCGTGCGCTCGGTGAAACAATGGCGGTGACTTTTGTCATCGGCAACTTCAACCAGCTCGACTCGCTGAGCCTGTTCCAGGCGGCCAACAGCATCACTTCAGCGCTGGCCAACGAGTTTGCCGAGGCGGGCGAAGGCCTGCACCAGGCGTCGCTGATTTATCTCGGACTGGTGCTGTTCTTTATCACCTTCGTGGTGCTATCGCTGTCCAAACTGCTGCTGTCGCAACTGCAGAAAAATGAAGGAGCCAAGACATGAGCGCCGTGATACAGCAGGCCCGCGTGGCCAAATTTGCCCGCCGCAAACGGGTCAATCAGGTGGCGCTGGTGCTGTCGCTCGGCGCCATGAGCTTCGGGCTGTTCTGGCTGTTCTGGATCCTGCTGGAAACCGTCCGGCTCGGTCTGGGCGGCATTGCGCTGGCCACTTTCACTGAAATGACGCCCGCACCGAATGAAGAGGGCGGCATTGCCAATGCGCTCTACGGCTCGTTTCTGATGGTCACGCTGGCCACGTTTGTCGGCACGCCGATTGGCATCATGGCCGGTATCTACCTAGCCGAGTACAACTCCAAAGGCCTGCTCGCTTCGGTGACGCGCTTTGTCAATGACATCTTGCTGTCGGCACCGTCCATCGTGATTGGCCTGTTTGTCTATACGGTCGTGGTGTCGCGCTTTCATTCCTTTTCTGGCTGGGCCGGGATTGCAGCGCTGGCGCTGATCGTTATTCCGGTGGTGATTCGCACCACGGAAAACATGCTCCAGCTGGTGCCGCCGGGTCTGCGTGAAGCCGCTTATGCACTGGGCGCACCGAAGTGGAAAGTCATCATCAGCATCACGCTGCGCGCGGCCCGCTCTGGTGTCATTACCGGCGTGCTGCTGGCGGTGGCGCGCATTGCCGGTGAAACGGCGCCGCTGCTGTTCACCGCGCTGAGCAACCAGTTCTGGACCTCTGACCTGAGCCAGCCGATGGCCAGTTTGCCGGTGACGATTTTCAAGTTTGCGATGAGCCCTTATGAAAACTGGCAGCAACTGGCCTGGGCCGGCGTGCTGATCATCACGGTAGCGGTGCTGGGCCTGAATATTCTGGCGCGCGTCCTGACACGTAAAAAAGACTGAACAAGACAAGGTGAATGATGGAAACCCTGAGCGCAACCCGCGAAAAATCAAAAATTTCGGTCAAAGACCTGAATTTTTACTACGGTAAATTCCACGCCCTCAAAGGCATCAACCTGGAAATTCCTGAAAAGAAGGTCACGGCTTTCATCGGCCCGTCGGGCTGCGGCAAATCGACGCTGCTGCGCATCTTCAACCGGATGTACGAGCTGTATCCCGAGCAAAAGGCTGTCGGTCAGGTGCTGCTCGATGGCACCAACTTGCTCACGTCCAAAGAAGATGTGGCGCTGCTGCGCGCCAAGGTCGGCATGGTGTTCCAAAAGCCAACGCCGTTCCCGATGTCGATTTATGACAACATCGCTTTTGGCGTCAAGCTGTTTGACAACCTGAACGCCGCCGACATGGACGACCGGGTCGAATGGGCGCTGCGCAAGGCGGCTTTGTGGACTGAGGTGAAGGACAAGCTCAACCAGAGCGGCTCCAGCCTGTCGGGCGGCCAACAGCAGCGCCTGTGCATTGCACGCGGCATTGCCATCAAGCCTGAAGTGCTGCTGCTCGACGAGCCTTGCTCGGCGCTGGATCCGATTTCCACCGCCAAGGTCGAAGAGCTGATTGCCGAGCTGAAAGACGACTACACCGTCGTCATCGTGACGCACAACATGCAGCAGGCTGCGCGCTGCAGCGACTACACCGCCTATATGTACCTGGGCGACCTGGTCGAGTTTGGCGAGACGGAAGAGATCTTCTTCAAACCAAAACGCAAAGAAACAGAAGACTACATTACCGGCCGCTTCGGCTGATCCGGTGGAGGCGACAAATCATGGCTGACAAACATTTATCTACGCAGTTCGACAGCGAACTCAATGCGGTTTCATCCCGCGTGATGGAGCTGGGCGGGCTGGTCGAAGCCCAGCTGCGGCTGGCGATTTACGCGCTGTCGCAGTTCAGCGCCGAGAGCGCCGACCAAGTGATCGAAACCGAAACCCGCGTCAACGGCATGGAGCTGGACATTGACCGCGAGCTGTCCTCCATCATTGCCCGGCGTCAGCCGACGGCGCGCGACCTGCGCCTGTTGATTGCGATTTCCAAAACCACGGCCAATCTGGAGCGCGCTGGCGACGAGGCCACCAAAATCGCCCGCATGGTCAAGTCGATCATCCTGAGCGGCGCGGCGCGGGCGCTGCCCTCGTCCGATTTGCGCGTGGCCGCCGAGCTGGCCTCGGGCCTGCTGCGCAAGGCGCTCGACGCTTTTGCCCGGCTGGACACGGCGGCAGCGGTGTCCATCCTGAAAGAAGACGACGAGATCGACGCCGAGTTCGATGGTTTCGTGCGCAAACTCATCACCTACATGATGGAAGACCCGCGCACCATCTCGGCCAGCCTGGACTTGCTGTTTATCGCCAAGGCGATTGAGCGGGTCGGCGACCACGCCAAGAACATCGCCGAATTCATCATCTACATCGTCAAGGGCGCCGACGTTCGGCACAGCCCGATGGAACAGGTCGAGTCAGCCGTCAAATAATGAAATACTTGCCTCGCGTCCTGATTGTTGAAGATGAGCCCGCCATTGCCGAGCTGATCGCGGTGAATTTAAAGCATGGCGGTTTCAACCCGGTCGTAGCCTATGAAAGTGTCGCCGCCCAGCGCGAGCTCGATGCGGCTTTGCCGGATGTGATTTTGCTCGACTGGATGCTGCCTGGCCAGAGCGGCGTGATGCTGGCGCGGCACTGGCGCAAGCAAGAGCGCACCAAGGCGATTCCCATCATCATGCTGACGGCGCGCGGCGATGAGACCGACAAGGTGGCCGGGCTGGACGCGGGCGCTGACGACTACATCACCAAGCCTTTTTCTACCCCGGAGCTGCTGGCGCGCATCCGCGCCGTGCTGCGTCGGCGCACGCCCGAGTCCACCAGTGACTCGGTGGTCAGCGTGGGCGCGCTGGTGCTCGACGCCGCCACCCACCGCACGACGCACCAGGGCCTGGAACTCAAACTCGGGCCAACCGAGTTCAAGCTGCTGCACTATTTGATGACGCATGCCGAGCGGGTTCACAGCCGCGCCAGCTTGCTCGACAAGGTCTGGGGTGACCATGTGTTCATTGAAGAGCGCACGGTCGATGTGCATGTCAAGCGTCTGCGCGAGGCCCTGGGCGCGGCCAGCGTCATGGTCGAGACGGTTCGCGGTGCTGGCTACCGGCTGACCAAGGCCGCCGTGGCGCCTGCTGCCGCCGCCTCGTCACCCAGTCAATGATTCGGCGCTGGCTGCTGCTGGCCGTCTGCGCCTTCACGGGCGGGGCTATTGGCTGGACATTCATGCCTGGCAACGGCCTGCCCTGGGGCTTGCTGCTGGGCGTGCTGCTTTGGCAATTACTGGATGGTCTGGCGCTCCAGCGGCTTTTGCGCTGGCTGCGCTCCGAGCAAAGCCATGAAACGCTGCTGCTGATGGCCAGAGCGCAGCCTCAACTGCCCGGTGTCTGGGGCGAGGTGGCGGATCGTGTGCGTCGCCTGCTCAAAAAATGTGACCAGCAGTACGGCGACAGTCAGTCGCGGCTGCAAGAGTTTTTGGCCGCCCTGCAGGCCTCGCCCAACGGCGTGGTGCTGCTTGATGCCCAAGGCCGCATCGAGTGGTGTAACCAGATCGCGGCGCAGCATTTCGGTTTTGACGCCGAGCGTGACATTCAGCAGCACATTGCCAATCTGGTGCGGGAGCCGGCTTTCAATGCGTATCTGGCGCAGGGCGATTTTTCCCGCGAGGTGGTGATTCCGGGCTACTTCAGCACGCCAGCGCGGCCGGTCAAGCTCTCGGTGCATGCCAGCGCTTACGGCGACAACCGCAAGCTGATGCTGTCGCGCGACATCACGGCGCTGGAGCAGGCCGAAGCCATGCGGCGCGATTTTGTCGCCAATGTGTCGCATGAAATCCGCACGCCGCTGACGGTGGTGGCTGGCTTCATCGAAACGCTGCAAAACCTGCCGCTGAAAAAAGCCGAGCGCGAGCGTTACCTGGCGCTGATGGCCCAGCAGTCCCAGCGCATGCAGAGCCTGGTCAACGACCTGCTGACGCTGTCGCGCCTGGAGGGCAGTCCGCTGCCCGGCGCCACTGAATGGGTGGCCAGCACCACGCTGCTGGCCCAGTGCGAGCAGGAGGCCGGGGCGCTGTCAAGTCTGCTGGCGCCGCAAGGTCACTGCCTGACGTTTGAGGCCGAGCAGGCCTGCGAACTGGCGGGCAACGCCAGCGAAATCCGCAGTGCTTTTTCCAATCTGGTGAACAATGCGGTGCGCTACACGCCGGAAAATGGGGTGATTGCCGTGAGCTGGACGGTGCTGGCCGACGGGCGCGGCGAATTCCGCGTCGAGGATTCCGGCCCCGGCATTGCCCCTCAACACCTGGCGCGCCTGACCGAGCGCTTTTACCGGGTGGATCGCAGCCGTTCACGCGAGACGGGTGGCACCGGCCTGGGGCTGGCCATCGTCAAGCATGTCGCTCAGCGCCACGGCGCTGAGCTGAAGATCAGCAGCCAGCTGGGCCGGGGCTCGTGCTTTCGGATGATTTTTCCGGCCGTGCGGGTTCGGCCGCTGGCGTCCGCTTAATCCGGCTGACCCCGCTGCGGCTTAGGGCCGGGGCGGGTTGCCAGCGTTGACACGCTGGAACACCAGCATGCTTTCACTCCTGTCTGTGGGCTTGCGCACGGTGGCCTTGAAGGCCCAGTCCGGCAGGTTCACCACGCTGCTCAGGCGCTGCAGCGCGCTGACATGAACCACCAGATAGGGGCAGCTGGCCTGGGGGGAGGTCTGGTGCAGTTCGAGCTTGCCGTGGTATTGCAGCGCCGCCGCCTGTGCGCTGCCAATGCCGTAAATTTCAACGCAGCGCCTGGAATCGACCTGAGCCGCCACCTGGCGCGACAGCGGCCCCAGGCTGCGCGCATGGTCCAGCAGCGGCAGCCACAGGGTCATCAACAGCAGCCAGCACAGCGTCGCGCCGCCCGCAGGTAGCACCAGCGACTTCCAGACGGCGGTGCGCTGGGCGCTGGTGCGCCATCTGACCAGCCAGATCCAGGCCAGCGTGGCCGCCACGGCACAGGCAAAGGCCAGCGCGGAAAAGCTCGGCTCAAAGCCCGGCGCCAGCTTGGCGACATTGGCCGCTGGCTGGCGCGGCACGCCGGTCTGCATGGCAATCCAGATCACCCAGATGACCAGCGCGCAGCCGGTGAAAAACAATAGCGTGAACCAGTCAATCAGCGAAGCCACGCTGCGCTTGAGCGTCGGCAGCGCAAAAGCGGCCAGCGCGGCCAGCGGCGGCAGGCTTAGCAGCAAGCTGCGATCCGGGGCGGTGGTGGTCAGCGTGGAGATCACCGCCATGCCGACAAACCACAGCGGCAGCGCCACATGGCGGCTGGCCAGCTGGCGGCGCCAGCGCCACAGCGTCCACAGCGCCAGCGGCCAGGCCGGCCAGGTAAACCACAGCAGCAAACGCCCCAGGTTGCGCCAGTCAGTCCAGGCCGACTCGGCGCGCGTGCCCGCCAGCGCGATGCGCCAGCGCCACAGATCCAGCTTCAGGCTCAGCAGCGCCACCAGCAGCGTGATAGCGGCAATCAACAGCACCCAGTGCCAGGACTGGCGCTTGCAGGCGGCGTTGCTGCCGGGGGTTCCCCAGCGCAGATGGCTTACTTCCACCAAGGTGCCGCCGATGCCGAACAGCAAGGCCAGCGTGGGCGCGCCGCTCAGGGCCAGCCCGCCCAAGCCGATCAGCAGGCCCAGTGCCGGGCCGAAAATCCGCGTGGCCCGCCGGTACGGGCTGGCCGCCATTGCATAAAACGCCAGCGCCGTAAAGCCCAGCTGTGCCAGCGCAGGCGTCGTTTCGTGGGAAAACTGCGCCAGGCCCAGGCTGGCAATCAGCGCCAGCAGCCCGGCGTCGGCGATGGCCCGCGCATAGTCCACCGGATTGGCTTCGCCACCAAAGGCAAAGGCTACCGGCTGGGCCTGCGGGCTGCGCGCCAGGTAATAAATGCCATACCAGGTGGCCAGCAGCGTCAGCGCCAGCAGCAGCATGAAGGGAATGCGCACGGCAGTCGCCGTATCCAGAAAGGGCAGCGCTTTGAGGGCGATAGCGCCCAGCCAGTAAGGCAGCAGCGCGTCAAAGCCGGTGACCTGCCCGAGCAGCTGCGGCTGCAGCCAGTGGGCGCCGCTGGCGGCGAGTTCGCGCATCACGCCAAAGGCGGCGATGTCCTCGTTCTTCCACGGGCCGCGCCCCAGAAAACCGGGCAGCACATAGGACAGGCAAAACAGCAGCAGCGCCCAGCGTGGCAGGCGTCGAACGGCGGACTGGGCGATGAGGGCAGGGGAGGGCTTGTTCAAAACGGGCAGGTGCTCAGGTGCTTGACAAATTTTGGCGAAAAAAAAGCAGCCTGAAACTGGCTGCTTTTTAGTGGCTGGCGAAAGGTTTTTCGCAGCTTATTCGGCAGCAACAGCTGCGGCTTCAGGCTCAGCGCTCTTGGCGGTGGTCTTGCCGAAACGGTTACGGAAGCGCTCAACGCGGCCACCCATGTTGTCCACGGATTTTTGCGTGCCCGTGTAGAACGGATGCGATTCGCTGGACGTGTCCAGCTTGTACAGCGGCAGTTCGCGGCCGTCTTCCATCGTCACCATTTCTTTGGTGTTGACGCACGAGCGGGTCACGAACTTGAAGTTGTTGGACAAGTCCATAAAACAAACTTCGCGGTAGTTCGGGTGAATGCCTTCTTTCATGATTCTCTTTCCTTTTTCATCGTTTTGGGAGCCACCCGGAACCGTTCCTGGCACTTTCCATGTTTCAGTCCACGCCCAAACACAGCTTGGGCGAAATTTTGAGAAGCCTGCGATTATCGCATTTTTACCCGCCCCGGCGCATCATGTCGAAGAACTCGTGGTTGTTCTTGGTCGCCTTCATGTTTTTTAGCATCAGCTCCATCGACTCGATCTCGTCCATGTTGTACATGAACTGGCGCAGGATGCGCGACTTTTGCAGGATTTCCGGCGCCAACAATAACTCTTCCTTGCGCGTTCCGCTGCGGTTGAGGTTGATGGCCGGGAACACGCGCTTTTCGTACAGGCGGCGGTCTAGGTGGATTTCGCAGTTGCCGGTGCCTTTGAATTCTTCAAAAATCACCTCGTCCATGCGGCTGCCAGTGTCGATCAGCGCGGTGCCGATGATGGTCAGCGAGCCGCCTTCCTCGATCTTGCGCGCCGCGCCGAAGAAGCGTTTCGGGCGCTGCAGCGCATTCGCATCGACGCCGCCGGTCAGCACCTTGCCCGATGAAGGCAGCACGTTGTTGTAAGCGCGCGCCAGCCGGGTGATGGAGTCCAGCAGAATGACGACATCCTTGCCGAGCTCGACCAGGCGCTTGGCGCGCTCGATCACCATTTCGGCCACATGGACGTGGCGGGCGGCGGGTTCGTCAAACGTCGATGAAATGACTTCACCGCGCACGTTGCGCTGCATTTCAGTCACTTCTTCCGGGCGCTCATCGACCAGCAACACCATCATCACGATGTCGGGGTAGTTGGCGGTGATGGCGTGGGCGATGTTTTGCATCATCACCGTCTTGCCGGATTTGGGCGGCGCGACCAGCAAGGCGCGCTGGCCCTTGCCGATGGGGGCAATGATGTCGATGATGCGGCTGGTCAGATTTTCTTCGGCCTTGATGTCGCGTTCCAGCTTGAACTGCTCGCGTGGGAACAGCGGCGTCAGATTCTCGAACATCACCTTGTGCTTGTTCGCTTCGGGCGGGCCGTCGTTGATGCTGTCGAGCTTGTTCAGCGCGAAATATCGCTCGCCGTCCTTGGGCGTGCGCACTTCGCCTTCGATCATGTCGCCGGTGTGCAGATTAAAACGGCGGATCTGGCTGGGGCTGATATAGATATCGTCGGTCGAGGCGGTGTAGCTCGAATCGGGCGCGCGCAAAAAGCCAAAACCGTCCGGCAGCACTTCCAGCACGCCGTCGGCGACGATGGTTTCGCCGGTTTTGGCGCGCTTTTTGATGATGGCGAACATCAGCTCTTGCTTGCGCATACGGCCGACATTTTCGATCTCAAGGGCTTCGGCCTGCTTGAGGACTTCAGACACGTGCAGCGCCTTGAGTTCGTTTAAGTGCATGGGATGACTCCTGACGGAGTTTATTTTGGAAAAACGGGGGGAGGTTTGAAAAGAAGCCGCTCTGAAGAAGAGGGCTGACAAACCGTGAACTCGAACCCGCCAATAGCACAGGGCGGGTGAATAGAGCGCATTATGACAGGAAATTCAAATTTCGCGCACGGAGAAAAGTCAGGGGGAAGGCCGAGTGCCGGGCGGTTTGCGCCAAGGGCGGCACGCCCGTTGCGGCTAAGCGCGAAGCTGGAAGCGCCTGGGGCGGCTTCCAGCGGAAAAACACTTAGATGTTGCTGTCGATGAAGGTGATCAGCTGGGATTTGGCCAGCGCACCAACTTTGGTGGCGACCAGTTCGCCGTTCTTGAACAGCATCAGCGTCGGGATGCCGCGAATGCCGAACTTGGCCGGGATTTCGCGGTTTTCATCGACATTCATCTTGGCAACGATCAGCTTGCCGTCGTAAGCGGTGGCGACTTCATCAAGAATGGGGGCAATTTGCTTGCAGGGGCCGCACCATTCGGCCCAGTAATCGACCAGCACGGGGGTGGCGGATTTCAGCACATCGGCTTCAAAGCTGGCATCGGTGGCGGTTTTAATCAGTTCATTGGCCATGAAGGCTCCTTGGGTCGGGGGATTGAATACGAAATAAGGCTAAAGTGGCGTTTATTGTGGCAGAAACCAGCCCGATTCCCGGTCGCCGGGGCTATCGCCGCGATAGCTTATTTTTGCCTCGCGGCGCCTGCGCTTGTTGTTGCGCCCCTTACCTCTTTCCACGCCATGCCCTTGCACGCCTTTTCTGATTCCCTTGACTTTGATCCGCCGCCCACGCCATCAGTCCGATGCTGGCGCCAGGCGATGGCCAGACTGGCCAGCATTCTTGAAGAGCGCCAGCTGCATCCGGCCGAGGCCGTGGTGCTGGTGCCCTACGCCCAGCTGATCCAGCACGCGCTGCGCGCCTGGGCCGAAATCGCCGGGGGCAGCGCTTTTGTGCCGCGCTTTGAAACCACGATGAACTGGGCCACCGGCCTGGGCGGCACGCTGGGCATGTTCACGCCCTCGGGCGTTGATTTGCGCATGGATGTGTCCGTCGATATGCTGACCGCCGCCTCGCTGCTCACGCAGGCGGGGCTGAGCGCGCAGCAGGATGTGCTGGCCGGGCGCCTGGTCGAAGCCGCCTGGAGCCTGGGCCGCGTCGCCGCCGCCGTGCGCCCCGCCGAGCGCCAGGCCTGGAGCGAATCGCTGGCCGAGGCGCTGGGCGTCGGGCTGGACTCGCCGGTGCTGGGGCTGGAAGTGGCTGTCGGGAGCCTTGCGCTGGCCTGGGCCGCCGCCTCGTCGTATGCGTCGGACCGGCTGTTTCAGGCCGAACCGGCGCTGTTCGTGGTGCTCGAAGGCTTTCAGACCGAGCCGGTCAGCGAGGCGCTGCGCGCCCATTTCGGCGAGCGTGCCTTTTCAATCGCCCTGTGCCCGCCGTTGCATGAATTCGCGCTGCCCGACGCGCCGCTGCCCGCGTTGCACGCCGCCAAAGACGCCGAAGACGAAGCCGCCCGCGCCGCCGCCTGCGTGCTGGCCCATCTGTCCGACGGGCGCAGCCCGGTCGCGCTGATTGCCCAAGACCGCCAGCTGACCCGCCGCGTCGGCGCCATGCTGGCCCAGCGCGGCATTGCGATGCGTGACGAAACCGGCTGGAAACTCTCCACCACCCGCGCCGCCGCCACCCTGATGGGCCTGCTGCGCGCGCTGGTCTGGGACGTTTCCACCGACGCCGTGCTCGACTGGCTGAAAAACGCCCCGGCTTTTCCGCCAGGCCCGCTGGCGGCGGCCGAAAGCGAATTGCGCAAAGCCGGCGTGCGCGTCTGGCGCGATTTGCCGTCCAAGCCGCTGCCGATGTTCGCGGCTGCGCAGCTGCTGGCCGTGCAGGTCAACGCCTTGCGCGCCGCGCTGTTTCGCGCCCGCCCGCTCGGTGTGTGGCTGACCGACCTGCGCGCCGCCTTGAGCGGCACCGGCCAGTGGGATAGCCTGATGCGCGACGAAGCGGGCCAGCGCGTGCTCGACGTGCTGCGCCTGCACGAAGGCGCCGAGCAGGAGTTTGCCGACCAGCTGACCGCGATGAAACTGAACGAATTCACCAGCTGGGTGAATCAGGCGCTGGAAGCGCAAACCTTCTCGCCCGAGCATCCGGCCGCCGAGCAGGTGGTGATTTTTCCACTGCCGCAACTGCTGGCGCGGCCCGTGCAGGCCGTGGTGCTGCCCGGCTGCGACGAATTGCGCCTGCCGGTCTCGCCCGAGCCGCCCGGCCACTGGACGCCAACCCAGCGCGAATTGCTCGGTCTGCCATCCCGCGAGGCGCTGACCAGCGCCGCCCGCCAGGCCTGGGACTACGCGCTGCAACTGCCACACCTCGATGTGCTCTGGCGCACCAGCGAAGCGGGCGAACACCTGATGCCCAGCGGCTTTATCCAGGAACTGCTGCTGACGCGCCATCTGGAAAGCAGCGAAGCGCCCGACCCGCGCAGCCTGCGCCCCGTCGCCGCCCGCCCGACGCCGCGCCCGCTGCCCACCGGCGAGGCGCTGCCAGTGGCGCGCCTGTCGGCCAGCGCCTATGACGACCTGCGCCGCTGTCCGTACCGCTTTTTCGCGCTGCGCCAGCTCAAGCTGCAGTCGCACGACGAGCTGGAAGGCGAGCTGAGCAAGCGCGATTTCGGCAACTGGCTGCATAGCCTGCTGCACCTGTTCCACGAAGCCTTGAAAGCCGCGCCGACGCCCGGCATCCCTGAACGCAGCCGGATGATGGACGCCGCCGCCACCCAGGCCACTTACCAGCTCGGCCTGAGCGGCGACAGCGAATTCCTGCCCTTTGCCGCCGCCTGGGTGCCGGTGCGCGACGGTTATCTGGACTGGCTGGCCGGGCACGAAACAACCGGCGCCACTTTCGACATCGCCGAGCAGTGGCTGGAAATGCCGCTGGGCACGCCGCCGGGCGCGCTGACGCTGGTCGGCAAAATCGACCGCATCGACCTGCAAAGCGACGGCCAGCAACTGCTGATCGACTACAAGACCGAGCCGCGCACCACCACCGTCCAGCGCATCAACAGCGGCGCCGAAGACACCCAGCTGGCGTTTTACGCCGCCCTGATTCCCGACGACACGCTCGCCGCCGCCTACGTGAACCTCGGCGAAAAAGAGCCGACCCGCACCTACGACCAGCCCGATATCGTCGAGCTGCGCGACACGCTGATTGAAAACATCCTGCAAGACATGGCGCGCATCGCCGAAGGCGAAAAACTGCCCGCCCTCGGCGAAGGCAGCGCCTGCGACTACTGCGCCGCACGCGGCCTGTGCCGCAAAGATTTCTGGAACGGAGACCAGCCATGACCGCCGCCGCCTACGCCCGCAACGGCCAGCCCATTAGCGCCGAAGCCTTTTACGCCATCGCCTGCGACCCGCGCCGCAGCGTCGCTGTCGAAGCCTGCGCCGGGGCTGGTAAAACCTGGATGCTGGTCTCGCGCATCGTGCGTGCCCTGCTTGACGGTGCCAACGCGCCCGACCACGCCGACGGCACGCCGCGCGAGCCGGTGCGCCCGCATGAAATCCTCGCCATCACTTTCACCAAAAAAGCCGCCGGTGAAATGCGCGAGCGCCTCGACGAGTGGCTGAAAAAATTCACCAGCGCCGACGACGAAACGCTGCGCCAGGAACTCGTCATGCGCGGCGTTGCCAGCCAGAAAAGCGAACAGTCCAGCCCGGAATTGCGCCGCCAGCTCGCTGGCCTGTACCGCCTGATGCTGGCGGGCGGGCGCGCCGTGCAGATTCGCACCTTTCACAGCTGGTTTGCCGCGCTGCTGCGCAGTGCGCCGGTGGCCGTGCTGCACCGCATGAATCTGCCGGTCAACTACGAACTGCTCGAAGACGACGGCCCGGCCCGGGCGCTGGTCTGGCGGCGCTTTTACACGGCCATCAGCAGCGATGTCGAATTAAAAGCCGACTTTGAGGCGCTGGTGCTGACCCACGGGCGCTTCCAGACCGACAAGGCGCTGCAGACTTCGCTGGACAAGCGCACCGAGTTTTTACTCGCCGACGAGCAAGGCGTGGTCGATGCGTCGGTGCAGCCGTTTGAACTGATGTTTCCAGAGTTTGCGGGGCTGAGCGCGCCCGAAGACGCGCTGGCGCCCGGCGGCGCGATGGAGCCGCTGCTGTGGGAATCGGCCAAAGCGCTGGGCCGGGCCAGCCAGCCCAGCTTTTCCGCCAAAGGCGCGGAGCTGGAGCAGGCGTTGACGGCGCAAAACCGGCCCGCCATCTTCAGCGCGCTGCTGACCGAAAAAGGCACGCCGCGCAAGTTCAGCGACAAAATCGTCGGCATTGACACCGTGCGCGAGACGCAGGAGTTGGTCTTGCGCGTCCAAGCCGCCAGCGCGCAGCACGCCGCCTGGCGCCACCAGCAGCGCATGGCGCGCCTGAGCCGCGTTTTAATAGCCGAATTCACCCAGCTCAAAAAAGAGCGCGGCTGGGTCGATATGAACGATGTCGAGCGCGCCGCGCTGGTCATGCTTGGCGACCCGGTGTTGGCCGGCTGGGTGCAGGAGCGCCTGGACGCCCGCATCAAGCACCTGATGATTGACGAGTTTCAGGACACCAATCCGTTGCAATGGCAGGCGCTCTCCAGCTGGCTCAGCGGCTATGGCGGCGCGGGCGCTGCGCCCAGCGTGTTTCTGGTCGGCGACCCCAAGCAGAGCATTTACCGCTTCCGCCGCGCCGAGCCGCAGGTGTTCCGCGCCGCGCAGGCTTTTGTGGTGGAAGGCTTGGGCGGCGATTTGCTCAGCTGTGACCACACGCGGCGCAACGCTTTGAAGGTCATCGCCACCGTCAACGCCACGCTGGGTCACGCCCGCGAGGCTGACGGCTACGACGGTTTTCGCGAGCACACCACCGATTCGTCCAAAGACGGCCAGGTCAGCTGCCTGCCCGCCATTCCACGCCCCAAAAAAGACGCGGACACAGACATGCTGCCCGGCGTCGTCTGGCGCGACAGCCTGACCACGCCGCGCGAGCTGCCCGAAGAAACCCTGCGCACGCTCGAAGCGCGTCAGGCCGCCGCCTGGATTGCGCAGCAGGTGGCTTCTGGCCTGCAGCCCGCGCAGGTGATGGTGCTGTCGCGCAGGCGGGCTGGTCTGCTGCCGCTGCAGGAAGAACTCCGGGCGCTGCACATTCCGGCCCAGATTGGCGAAAAAACCGATTTGATCGACTGCTGCGAAGTGCTCGATTTGGTGGCGCTGCTCGACGTGCTGGTCTCGCCGCAACATGATTTGTCACTGGCGCGGGCGCTGCGCTCGCCGCTGTTCGGCCTGAGCGACGCCAGCCTGGTGCAGCTCGCCTTGCTGCAGCGCGAACTGATCCAGCCGTGGAGCGCGCTGCTGAAACAAACCGAGCGACTGCCCTCCGAGCTGCAAGGCATTGCCGCCACGCTGGCGCGCTGGAAAGGCTGGCTCGACGGCCTGCCGCCGCATGACGCGCTGCAAGCCATTTACGACGACGGCGACGTGCTGGCCAGCTTCGTCGCCGCCGCGCCCGCGACCCAGCGCCCGACGGTGCTGGCCAATCTGCGCGCGCTGCTGGCCGTGGCGCTGGAGCGCGACGGCGGGCGCTACGTCACGCCTTATGGCATGGTGCGCGCCCTGAAAGCGGGCGGCCTGCTGGCCCCGGTGGCCGTCAACAATCAAGCCGTGCGCTTGCTGACCATTCACGGCGCCAAGGGGCTGGAAGCCGAAGCCGTGCTGCTGCTCGACACCAACACTGTCGAGCGCAACGCCGACAGCATGAGCGTGCTGGTCGATTGGCCCGGCGAAGCCA
>JAPLPS010000413.1 GCA_026400075.1 Polaromonas sp. | reverse complement strand
TGCGCGACATATCGTTACGCAGCAAATCGACGATCATGACGTTTTCAGCACGCTCCTTCGGCGAGGCGCGCAGGGCTGCGGCCTGGGCGGCGTCCAGTTCGGGCGTGGCGCCGCGTGCCGCCGTGCCCTTCATCGGCCGGGCCAGAATCCGGCCGCCTTCCTGATTATTCAAACCATCCTGCCAGTCAAAAAACAGCTCGGGCGAGACGGACAGCAACTGCTCGCCGCCTATGCTCGCCGCGTCGCCGACGCCATTCCTTGCGCCGATTTCAGGCCCACCTGTTTCACCCGCATTTCCTGCGCCGTCCGAAGCGCCCGCAGCGTGTACGCCGGTGTCAATAAAAGCCGCGTAGCCGCCCGGCTGGGCGCGTTGCAGCGCGGCGAACAGCCCCAAAGCGGCATTGGCAGGCGGCTCGCCGAGCCACGCACCCTGCAGCGGCGCGGTGAAATTCACCTGGTACAACTCGCCGTCGGCAATGGCGCGCTGGATGTGCGCCATTGCCGCGTCGAAGGCCGGGCGCGGGCAGCTTTCCTGCCACTGGGCTTGAACGGCTGAGGCGGCAGATTTTTCAATCGCGATAGTTGGCACGACGACGGCAAGCGCATCTAAAACCGGGGCAGCGGTGGCGCTTTCAGCCCCGTCTTGCGGCCAGGGCAGCGCCTCGTCATAAACGGCGAACCACGCCAGCGGGCCGTCCGGCGCCTGCACGGCCAGCGCGCTGTCAAACGCCGGGGCCGCCTCGTAGCGCAGGTAGCCGACGCACCAGAAACCCTGCTGGGCGGCGGCCTGCACGGCATCCAGCAGCGGGCCGACTTGCGCCAGCTCGTGCGCCACCAGCACCGAGCGCGGCGCGCCAAACGCATGGCGCAGGCGCGGCGCGGCGCTGTCCTGCGGGTCAGAAAAGTCGATCAGGGAAGAAATAAAAGTCATGGCAGCGATTAAAACAGGCGCAATTTTGACGCCTGCGCCAGACGCGGCCCGGCGCGCCGCCCGACGCGCAGCCTTACGCCGCGCCGATATTGGGCACCAGCCCGGCCGTCGGCTGGCCGTTTTTCAGCGCGGCGGTGAAAGCCAGCATCCGGTCAATCGGCAAGCGCGCGCGCGGAATCAGGGCCGGGTCAACGTGGATTTCATTCGCGCCGGTTTCCAGAACCTGCACCACGCCCGCCAGGCTGTTCATCGCCATCCACGGGCAATGGGCGCAGCTCTTGCAAGTCGCGCTGTTGCCCGCCGTGGGCGCTTCGATGAAGACTTTTCCGGGGTTCAAAGTGCGCAGCTTGTGCATCATGCCGCTGTCGGTGGCGACGATGAATTCAGGCGCGTCCATTTCTTTGGCGGCTTTCAAAATCGCCGAGGTCGAGCCGACAGCGTCGGCCAACGCCACCACGTCCGCCGGGGATTCGGGGTGAACCAGCACCTTGGCCAGCGGGTGCGCCGCCATCAGCGCCTGCAATTCAAACGCCTTGAACTCGTCATGCACGATGCAGGCGCCGTTCCAGAACACCATGTCGGCGCCGGTTTCGCGCTGGATGTAGCCGCCCAGGTGGCGATCCGGCGCCCAGAGGATTTTCTGGCCCTGCTCTTTCAGGGCGCGCACGATATCCAGCGCGCAGCTTGACGTGACGACCCAGTCGGCGCGCGCTTTCACGGCGGCGCTGGTGTTGGCATAAACGACGACGGTGCGATCCGGGTGCGCGTCGCAAAAGGCGCTGAACTCGTCAATCGGGCAGCCCAGATCGAGCGAGCAGGTCGCGTCCATGTCGGGCATCAGGATGCGCTTGTCCGGCGAGAGAATTTTCGACGTTTCGCCCATGAAACGCACGCCGGAGACCACCAGCGTCTGCGCCGCATGGTCGCGGCCAAAGCGCGCCATTTCCAGCGAATCGGAGACGATGCCGCCGGTTTCTTCGGCCAAATCCTGCAAGTCGGGGTGAACGTAAAAGTGCGACACCATCACGGCGTTGCGCTCTTTCAAGAGCTGGCGGATGCGCTCTTTCAGCGCAGCGCGCTCGGTTTGCGACGGCTCGACGGGCACCCGCGCCCAGGCGTGGCGCGTGGCGCAGACGCCGGACTCGCCGGAAGGCGCGACTTCGGGCTGCTCGTAATCGACGTTGATGCGGGTCAAAACTGAACTCATGACGACACTCCTGATTGCGCCTCAAAGCGCATCGAATAATCTATGGCCTGAACGTCTTTGGTCAAGGTGCCAATCGAAATACGGTCCACGCCGGTTTCGGCCAGCGCGCGCAATCCCACCAGCGTCACGCCGCCGGAAATCTCCAGAATGGCGCGCCCGGCGTTGATGCGCACGGCTTCGTTCAGCGTGGCGATGTCCATGTTGTCGAGCAGCACCATGCGAGCACCGGCGTCCAGCGCCTCGGCTAATTGCGCCAGCGTTTCGACTTCGATCTCGATGAAGTCGGCCTCTGCGGCCAGTTGCGCGGCCTGGGCCAGCACCTGCGGGATGCCGCCTGCTGCGGCGATGTGGTTTTCCTTGATCAAAATGGCGTCGTACAGGCCGACGCGGTGGTTCGTGCCGCCGCCGCTTAAAACCGCGTATTTTTGCGCCAGACGCAGGCCGGGCAGCGTTTTGCGCGTATCGACGATCTGCGCCTTCGTGCCCTGAACTTCGGCGACGTAAATGGCCGTCTTGGTGGCGACGGCGCTGAGCGTTTGCAGAAAGTTCAGCGCGGTGCGCTCGGCTGACAGCAGCGCTCGGGCCTGGCCCTGCACTTCAAAAATGATCTGGTTGGCTTCGCAACGCTGGCCGTCCTGGACATGCCAGACGATGCGTGCCTGCGGATCCAGCGCCAGCACGGCCGCTTCCACCCAGGCGCTGCCGCAGACGACGGCGCTTTCACGCGCCAGCACATGGGCGCGCGCCGTCGTCGCCGGGGCGATCAGGGCGGCGGTCAAGTCGCCTGCGCCGATATCTTCGGCTAGCGCCCGCGCCACATCGGCCCGGGCCAGTTCGGCCACATTCGCCGCATTGAATACAAATGTCTTTTTCATGAAAAACCTGAATAAAAAGCCGTACTTCGGCCGTGCCCTAAACTACCGGGTCTATCGCGCCGGTCCGGCCCAAATGTTACCCCGCCCGACCCGAAGCCATTTTCTTTTCACTGAACCTACCCCTTCCTGCCATGTTCCGTACCCTGCTGAAATCCAAAATCCACCGCGCCGCCGTGACCCACTGCGAGCTGAACTACGAAGGCTCCTGCGCCATCGACGAAGACCTGCTGGACGCGGCCAACATCGCCGACAACGAGCAGATCCACATCTGGAACATCAACAACGGCGAGCGCTTCATCACCTACGCGATCCGCGCCGAACGCGGCAGCCGGATTATTTCGGTGAACGGCTCGGCAGCGCGCCGCGCCTCGACCGGCGATCTGGTCATCATCGCCACCTTTGCCCAAGTGGAAGAAAAAGAAGTCGTCGGTTTTGAACCCAAGCTGGTGTTCGTCAACCCGGACAACCGCATCAAGGAAGAGCGCTCGGTGATTCCGGTGCAAATGGCGTAAAGCGGCTTGAGGGCTGAAGCGGCCCTGCGCGGCAGATTAGACTCTTGCCCACTTCTGGAGCGCACATGACTTCTTCTGCAAATATTTCCGCCGCCGATGCGGCCACTTCAGCCGCTGCGGCAGGCACGCCTTACGGCACGCTGCCCCCGGCGTCCACGCCCTCGCTGCGCAAGCCGCTGAGCCTGCCGCGCCTGCGCGAGATGCACACGCATGGCGAAAAAATCACGATGCTGACCGCCTACGACGCGACCTTTGCCGCCGTGGCCGATGCCGCTGGCGTAGAGTGCATCCTGATCGGCGACTCGCTCGGCATGGTCTGCCAGGGTTTGAGCAGCACCGTCGGCGTGACGCTGGAAACGATGCGCTACCACACCGAATCCGTCGCCCACGGCCTGCGCCGCTCGCAAGGCGTGGCCTGGCTGGTCAGCGATTTGCCCTTTGGCGCTTATCACGAGTCGAAAGAGCAGGCGCTGCGCAGCGCCGTCGTGCTGATGCAGGCGGGCGCGCACATGGTCAAGCTGGAGGGCGGCGGCTGGACGGCCGAGACGGTGCGCTTTCTGGTCGAGCGCGGCATTCCGGTCTGCGCCCATTTAGGATTGACGCCGCAAACCGTGCATGCGCTGGGCGGCTACCGCGTCCAGGGCAAAGGCGACGAGGCTGCCGCCCAGCTGCGCCGCGAAGCCAGCGCGCTGCAGGACGCTGGCGCGTCGATGCTGGTGCTGGAAATGGTGCCCGCCGCACTCGCCGCCGAAGTCACCCAATTGCTGACCCACTGCGCCACCATCGGCATCGGCGCGGGCAGCGGCACCGCTGGCCAGGTGCTGGTGCTGCACGACATGCTGGGCATGAACCTGGGCAAGATGGCCAAGTTTGTGCATAACTTCATGGACGACGCCCCGAGCGTGCGCGGCGCGATGGAAGCCTATGTGCGCGCCGTCAAAAACGGCAGCTTTCCCGACAACCGCCTGCACGCCTGGTAAGGCTGTTTTTCGACACGCTTTTTTTAACGAATAACTTGGGCTGAATCCACAGCCCGCCTCTCAGGGAAAAACACACCATGCCCCACTCTTCGGCCCCCCCGGCATCGCCGTCAGTTTCGCCCAGCCTGGCTTTGGCCATGCAGACCATTACCGAAGTCATGGTCAAGGCACTGGAAGCGCCGCTGCGCGCCCAGGTCGAAGCCTGCATTCAAGCCATCGTGGCCGAGGCGGCGAAGGATATCCATGCGCGCATTGCGGTGGCAGTGGGACAAATTCAGCCCATCAACATCCCGATCAATCTGTTTGCCCAGGCTGCGCTGCAGCCGATTCAGCCGCCTGCGCCACAACCGGTTGCGGTTGCCGTTGCGGTTGCCGTTGCGCCGTCCGTAATTCCTGCGCCTGCACCTGAAACAGCGCCAGCGCCGATTGTGCAAATCCAGGCACCAATCCCGCAAGCGTCACAAGCGCCTGAACCAGAATCCAAGCCAGAGCCAGAGCCAGAGCCAGAGCCAGAGCCAGAGCCCGAACCTGCCCCTGCCCCTGAACCTAAGCCGACACCCGCCCCAAAGCGGGCTCTGGCTCCTGCTGCTCCTGCTGTGGCCAAGAAATTCTTGAACGTGACCGTCGTGGGCCTCAAGCCGGGGCAGGCGCACATGATTAAAAGCGAGTTCAAATTTATCAAGCTGCGCTTCATCACCTCCGATGCGGGCGCCGGAAAACAGCTGAAATCCCTGGCAAAAACCAATGATTACGTCGTACAAATGGTGGACTTTATTCGGCACTCCGTCGGCGAATCGGTGAAATCGGTCAGTGGCAATTGGATTTATATTTCGGGCGGCATGACCAAATTGCGCGACAAACTGGAAGAGCTCAACAACACCCACAAAAACGCCTGCCCCGCTTAATTTAAATCAGGCCCATACCGCAAGAAAAAATCAAAGCCAAGGAAACACCCATGCACATCGTCCACACCATTCCCGAACTGCGCCAGCACCTGAGCGCCTTCAAACGCCCGGCCTTTGTGCCCACGATGGGCAATCTGCACGCGGGCCACATTGCGCTGGTCAAGCAAGCCAAGCCGCTGGGCGATGTCACGGTGTCGAGCATCTTCGTCAACCGGCTGCAATTTGCGCCGCACGAGGACTTTGACAGCTACCCGCGCACGCTGGACGCCGATGCGCAGCGCCTCGAAGCGGCGGGCTGCGACGTGGTGTTTGCCCCGCGTGAAAAAGATTTGTACCCCGAGCCGCAAACCTTCAAAGTCCAGCCCGCCACCGACCTCTCCGACATTCTGGAAGGGCATTTCCGGCCCGGCTTTTTCATCGGCGTCAGCACGGTTGTGATGAAGCTGTTTTCCTGCGTGTTTGCCGGTATGCCCACGGGCGTGGCCGCGTTCGGCAAGAAGGATTACCAGCAGCTGATGGTGATTCGCCGCCTGGTGCAGCAGTTTGCGCTGCCGATTGAGATTCTGGCGGGTGAAACCCAGCGCGCCGACGACGGCCTGGCCCTGTCCTCGCGCAACAGCTACCTGACGCCCGCCGAGCGCGAAGAAGCGGTGCAACTGTCGCTGGCCCTGCGCGCGCTGGGCGAAACCGCCCGCGCCGCAGGCAGCGACCAAGCGCCCGATCTGGCCGCGCTCGAAGCGCAGGCCCTGCAGGCGCTGGCCCGGCGCGGCTGGAAGCCCGACTATCTGACCGTGCGCCGCCGCAGCGACCTGCAGCCGCCGCAAGGCGCGCTGGCTAGTGAAGAACTGGTGGTGCTGGGCGCGGCCAAGCTGGGCAACACGCGGCTGATTGACAACCTGGAAATCTGAGGCGCTTTCACAGGAATTTATCCTTGCATTTATGGAACCAGACTCCTGATTTGCAAGGATGTTTTACCGCGCCAGTGGGGGCTGAAGCGGTTTTTCAGCGGGCTATTTCCACAAAAACCACAACAAAGCACCCACCACAATGGCCAAATCCTCTCTGCTCGAAGACTTCCTCCGCGCCGTGCGCGGCGTTCACCACACCGGCGGCGGCACGAAAGAAACCTCCTACTACACCGCGCTGAACAACCTGATCGACGGCGCAGGCCATGCGCTCAAGCCCCGCGTTCGCTGCGTGATGCAGCTTAAAAATCTGGGCGCGGGCAACCCCGACGGCGGCCTGTTCACCGCCGACCAGTTCGACCGCGCCAGCGCCGAAGTCAAAAACCTCGGTGCCCCGGCTCGCGGCGTGATTGAAGTCAAAAGCCCCGCCGAAGCCGTCAACGACACCGCCACGACGGCGCAAATCAGCAAATACTGGGATCGCTACAAACTGGTTTTAGTCACCAACCTGCGCGAGTGGCTCTTGATTGGCGAGCGCAGCGGCCAGCGCGTCACGCTGGAGCGTTTTACTTTGGCGCTTGATGAAGCCAGCTTTTGGGAACTCGCCGCGCACCCGGCCAAGGCGCAAACCGAGCAAGGCCAGCCGTTTGAAGACTTTCTGACCCGCGTGCTGCTGCATAACGCCCCGCTGGCCGACCCGAAAGACCTCGCCGCCCTGCTCGCCAGCTACGCCCGCGAGGCGCGGCACCGTGTCGAACACGCCAGCGCCACTGCCGCCAAGCAGCTCGACGCGCTGCAAAAGAGCCTGGAATCCTCGCTCGGCGTGACCTTCAGCGCCAGCGAAGGCGGGCATTTTTTCCGCTCCACGCTGGTGCAAACGCTGTTTTACGGCGTTTTTTCCGCGTGGGTGCTGCGCCGCGAACAGGCCGCGCCCGGCCAGCCACTCGGGCCGTTTGACTGGAAAAGCGCCGCCCACAGCCTGAACGTGCCGATGATTGCCGCGCTGTTCGGCCAGCTTTCGCAGCCCGCCAAGCTCAAGGCGCTGAACCTGACCGAAGTGCTGGACTGGGCCACCGACGCGCTCAACCGCGTCGATCAGGCGGCGTTTTTCAAAACCTTCGAGTCCACACGCTCGATTCAGTATTTCTACGAGCCATTTCTGGCGGCTTTTGACCCGGAACTGCGCAAAAGCCTGGGCGTCTGGTACACGCCCGAAGAAATCGTGCGCTACCAGGTGGCCCGCGTCGATCAGGTGCTGCAAACCGAGCTGGGCTTGCCCGACGGACTGGGCGACCCGAACGTCGTCGTGCTCGATCCATGCTGCGGCACCGGCGCTTATCTGGTGGAAGTGCTGCGCGTGATGGCCGAAAAGCTCAAAAGCCAAGGGGCCGACGCGCTGGCCGCGCACCAACTTAAACAGGCCGCCACCGAGCGCCTGTTTGGCTTTGAGCTGCTGCCCGCGCCCTACGTGGTGGCGCATTTGCAAATCGGCCTGCTGCTGCGCCAGCTCGGCGCGCCGCTGCAGAACGACGAGCGCGCCGGCATTTACCTGACCAACGCGCTGACCGGCTGGGAACCAGCCAAAGAGCCAAAAAACGCGGTGCTGCCCTTCCCCGAATTCGAGCAGGAGCGCGACGCGGCCGATCAAGTCAAGCAGACGCAAAAAATCATCGTGATTCTGGGCAACCCGCCGTATGACGCCTTTGGCGGCGTGGCGCTG
>JAPLPS010000037.1 GCA_026400075.1 Polaromonas sp. | reverse complement strand
GCTGCCAGGCGCGGTCGGGTCGCCGGGGCGGTTGTCGGCGATGAAGTTCGGACGGCCGGTTTTCAGGTCGATGTCGGTGGCCCTGGTGATTTTCTTGACAAACGGGAAGGCATTGCCCAGCTTGCCGGTGGTGGCGTCAATCACGTAGAAGAAGCCATTGCGGTCAGCCTTGGCGCCCATGCGCTTGCCGTCCATGTCGAAGGTGATGAACTCGTTGGAGCCGTCAAAGTCCCACGAATCGTTAGGCGTGTTCTGGTAGCTCCAGGCAATTTTGCCGGTCTTGACGTCGATAGCGACGGTCGAAGACGAGAACAGGTTGTCGCCCTTGCGCACATGGCTGTT
Source organism: Polaromonas sp. (assembly GCA_026400075.1). Classification (GTDB taxonomy): domain Bacteria; phylum Pseudomonadota; class Gammaproteobacteria; order Burkholderiales; family Burkholderiaceae_C; genus Polaromonas. The sequence goes on along the minus strand of JAPLPS010000037.1, from coordinate 11,477 downwards.
CCACGGGCCGGGGTTGCCGGTGCCGAAATAAGCCAGGCCGGTCTTGGCGTCATAGGTGCCGCCCATCCAGGTGGAGGCGCCGCCGGTTTTCCAGGTCTCGCCGGGCCAGGTGGCGTTGGTGGTGCCGCTGATGCCGTTTTCCTTGCCGTTCAGGTAGCCCATATGGCCTTCAACCGTCGGGCGCGACCAGACCAGCTTGCCGGTTTTCGGGTCGCGCGCTTCCACGCGGCCCACCACGCCGAACTCGCCGCCGGACAGGCCGGTCAGCAGCAGGCCGTCAGCGATCAGTGGCGCGGCGGTGGCGCTGTAGCCCGCGCTGTAGTCGTCGATTTTTTCTTTCCAGACCACCTTGCCGGTGTCCTGGTTCAGCGCGACCAGCTGGGCGTCGAGCGTGGCGAAAATCACCAGGTTGTCAAACAGGGCCGCGCCCCGGTTCACCACGTCGCAGCAAGGCATGATGCCTTCTGGCAGGCGGTGCTCGTACTTCCAGAGCTTCTGGCCGGTCTTGGCGTCCACGGCGTAGATGCGCGAGTAGGAGGCCGTGACAAACATCTTGCCCTTGTAGATCAGCGGCTGGGATTCCTGGCCGCGCTGCTTTTCACCACCGAAAGACATCGACCAGACTGGTGCCAGGCGGCTGATGGTCTTGGGGTTGACCGCTTTGAGCGGAGAATGCCGCTGGCCCTGCGTGCCCAGTCCCGAGCTCAGCACGGATTCTGGGTGGGTGGCATCGGTGCTGATCATGGCATCGGTCACCTGCGCGCTGGCTTGAGCCGTGGCGAACATGACCAAAAGGCTGATTAATGTGCGTTTCACAGTGTTGTCTCCTGCTTGTCTCTAAAGTTGATGGTGGCGCCCGTGCCGCATGCCCGGTCGGCATTGAATCTTTTGGCCGACAAAACCGGCCTGACTCACAGGGCTAAGGGGCAACTTTTGTGCCAGCGCCGCAAAGGCGGTTTGACGCGGCTGACCGGCCGGTTTGATGCGCTTTAACCACCGCTTGGCAGGCGGTGTGTTCTTAAAGGGAAAAGCGGGGCGTGGGACAGTGTTCAAAAACGAAGCAGTTGGCCTACGCCGCGCCGCGCTGCTTGATCCAGCCACGCTGCGGGTCGTAGCCCCACCAGGCCAGGCTGAAAAACACCCCGCTGCCCAGCAGCACCACCGCCCACGAGACGGCGTTGAACTGGCCATACATCGCAAAGCGCATCGCCTCAACAACGTGGGTAAACGGGTTCCACTGCGCCAGTTTGAGCAGCCACCAGGCGCCGGACTCTTCGAGCTTCCACAGCGGGTACAACGCCGGGCTGATGAAGAACATCGGGAAAATCACAAAATTCATCGTCCCGGCGAAGTTTTCCAGCTGCTTGATATACACCGACAGCATCAAGCCCAGCGCGGCCAGCAGCGTCGCGCCGCCCAGCATCGCCAGCCCCAGCAGTGGCAGATTTGTCGGCTCAAAACGCACGCCAAAGCCGTAGGCAATCAGCAAAAACACCGCCATCTGCAACACCGACAGGCTGGTGCCGCCGAGCAATTTAAACGCCAGCAGCCAGCCGCGCGGCAGCGGCGCCGTCAGCAGCAGCCGCATCATGCCCATCTCGCGGTCATAGACCATTGACAGCGAGCTTTGCATGCCGTTGAACAGCGCAATCATCGCCAGCAGGCCGGGCACCATGTATTCGCGGTACTCGACGTAAGTCTCGTAAGGCGGAATGATGGACACGCCAAAGACGTTGTTAAAGCCCGCCGAAAACACCACAAACCACAGCAGCGGGCGCACCAGCGCCGAACCGAGCCGGGCTGGCTGGCGCAGAAATTTGCTGATCTCGCGCCCGACCACGGCGCGCATCGCCCGCAGCAGGTGCAAGCCTAAAGACGGGCGCGGCATGTGCTTTCCTTTTCGTCCACGCCGAGCGTGTCCATGACTTCGGTCGGGTGCAGCACGCCGTCGAGCGGCGCGGTGCCGACGACGCCGTCAATGTGGCTCAAAAACAGCGGCTGGCGCAATTGCCCATCCCAGGATCGGAATGACAGGCGCGGCCCCTTGAAGCCATCCAGGTACACCGTGCCGCTGCGCAACTGCTTGAGCTGCTGGGCCACAGTCGCTTGCGGCTCATCGACCAGCACGGCAGCCAGCGCCTTGCCCGCCGCCCAGGCGGCCCAGTCGTGGCCCTGCATGGGACGCTTGGCCAGCCGCGCAAAGCGGCGCGACAGTTGCGGGCCGCCGTTGCGCTCCCACTGCGGATGCCAGGGCACCGCCATCAGGCCATTGGCGCCGACGACCGGGCGCGGCCACTGGGTGGCGTAAGGCAGCAGGCGGGCAAATTCGCCGTCGCTGTCCATCACGGCGACCACGTCGTGGTCACGGTCGCCGGTCAGCAGCCGGGTGTTGGCCAGATCGCGTTCGCGCGGGTCACCGGACAATTTAAAAGGCCGGGTCTGGGTGATTTTCAGCCCGTAGCGGCGCGCCGAGCGGTTAAAAGCGTCGGCCTGCAACTGGTCGCCCGGCAGCGGCCCCTGCAGCAGCAGCGCCTTGCGCCACGAGCGCGCCGCCAGGTACTGCGCCAGCGCGTCAGCCAGCATTTGCCGACTCGGGTAGGTGTGCAGCAGGTGCGCGGCACACTGGCTGGCGCGCAGCGCATCGTCGTCGAGCCCGGTGTTGAAAACGATGGCGCCGCCGAGTGCCGCTGGCGCCGTGCGCACCAGCTGGTTCAACTCGGCCAGCGGCAAATCGGCAATTAGGTGATGCACGCCAGCGGCTTTCAGTTCGGCCAGCGCCTTGGGCAGCGCCTGCGCGTCCGGCAGCAGCAGTTCGCGCACTTTGAGGCTGACGCCGACGGTGTCCAGCTCGACGGCGGCATCGTCGGCGGCCAGCCGGACGGCGTCGGCGGGCCTGCCCTGCGGCTGGCCGGGGTAGCCGTGCTCCAGCCGCCGGGGCGCGTAACGGGCGTCGTCGGCCAGCGAAATCACCGCGACGGTGATGGCGTTTTGTGCCGCTTTGGCCTCGGGCGCGGCCTTGGCGGCGCCGCCTGCTTTGGCGGTTTTGGCCGCGTTTTCGGCTTTTGCCGCCTGCGTCGCTGCTTGAACCAGCGGCACCGCGCCCAGTGCGGCCAGCGCCAGCGCGCCGCAAGCCAGACGCCGCCCCAGCGACCAGCGTCCCATCAAAACCCCAGCCATCACGGCTGCACCAGCACGCTGTGCGGCACCCGCCCGGCAGCGACGGTGCGCAAGGCCTTGCCACTGGCGGTATCAACCAGCGTCATGTCGTCCGACATCGCGTTGGTGACATACAAAATTTTGCCGTCAGGATGCGCCGCCAGTCCCCAGGCGCGCTTGCCGACCAGAATCGTGCGCCGCACCTGGTGCGTCGCCACATCGACCTCGGCCACATGGTTGGCCCGGCCCAATCCAACCCAGACGGTTTTGCCGTCCGGGCTGAGCACCATGCCGACCGGCGTGATGTCGGCGGCGCGCATGCCCGCCACCTTGAATTCCAGCGTCTGCTTGACGCTCTGGTCGTCGGTGCTAACCACGCTCAGGCTGGCGCCCAGCTCGTTCGTCACCCACAGCTCCTTGCCGCCAGCGGCCAGCACAAAGCGGCGCGGGCGCTTGCCGACGCGGATGTTTTTGATGATTTTGTGCTGCGCCAGATCGACCAGATGAACCACGTTGGCGACTTCCGAAGTCACATAAGCGCGCTTGCCGTCGGGCGTGACCAGAATGCCTTCCGGCTCGCCGCCGGTCTTGACCGCGAACAGCCGGGCCTTGGTCTCCAGGCTGTAGGCGGCCATCGCGCTTTCGTCTTCAATCGACACGTAAATGGTTTTGCCATCCGGGCTCAGATCGAACATTTCCGGGCTTTCGCCAGCGGCCATCTGCGCCGTCATCTTCCCGCTGGCGGTATCGACGATGCCGAGCTGGTTGCTGTCGCCGCAGGAGACGTAAATCTGGCTGCGCGCCGGGTTGAACTGCAGGTGGCGCGGCCGCTTGCACACGTCGATGGCGGACAGGCGCTGGCCCTGCAGGTCAAACACGTAAATTTTGTTGTCCTTCTCGCTGGACACATAGACGCGGCCCGGCGGCGACTGGGCCGCCGCCAGCATCGCACACAGCGCCAGGGCGCCCGCCACAACGGGACGCAGCCAGGATCGGCCAGCGCCGGAGATGAAGCTATCCAAGCCGGATTTCCGGAGCGCAAGAGGTGGGAATTTCATCGATTTTGTCTCCAGTATTTTGGTTTTCAGGCATCAAAAGCAAGGACGGGGCCAGCGAAAATGGAATGGAAGTTGCTTTGATGCCGGTTCAGGCTTATTCTGCCTGGCCTTGTCACTTGTTTGCGATTTCTCCCACACCATGCCACCACTGCTGCACGCGCCTATGCCTTCTGGCGAAGATACTCTTTCCCGCCGTCAGGCGCTGCGGGCGGGCTTAGCCTGCGGTTTGGGCGCGCTGGGCGTCAGCGCGCAGGCGCAGGAAAAAAAGCCCGCCTGGCCGCAGCGACCGATTCAAATGATTGTGCCCTGGCCAGCGGGCGGCGCGACCGACCTGACGCTGCGCGTGCTGAATGAAGAAGCCGAGCCGCTGCTCGGCCAGCGCGTCGTCGTCGTCAACCGGCCCGGCGCCGCTGGCACGCTGGTGGCGCCGCTGCTGAAGGCGGCCGAGCCGGACGGCTACACCATCGGGCAAATCCCGATCACCGTCTATCGCCACGCGCTGATGAACCGGGTGGACTGGAATCCGGTGCGCGATCTGGCGCCGATTTTGCAGGTCTCGGGCACCACCTTCGGCCTGCTGGTGCCCGCCAGCAGCCCGTGGAAAAGCCTCGCTGACATGCTCGCCTGGGCGCAAAAACACCCCGGCGAATTGCTGCTCGGCTCGACCGGCATCGGCACCACCGCGCATCTGGCGATGGAAGAAATCCTGCTGGCGCAGAAAATCACTTACGTGCATGTTCCGTACAAGGGAACCACCGAGCAGATGCTGGCGATTGCCTCGGGCCAGCTGATGGCCGGGGTCAATTCGACCGGCTTTGCGCCCTGGGTCGATCAGGGCAAGATGCGGCTGCTGGCCATTTTCAGCGCCGAGCGCAGCCCGCGCTGGCCGCAGGTGCCAACGCTGCGCGAGCTGGGCTACACGCGCTCGGTCTATACCTCGCCGTGGGGGCTGGCGGCGCCGCACGGCACGCCGCCCGCCATCGTGCAGATACTGCACAACGCCTTTCACCAGGCCACGATCAGCCCGCGCCACCGGGCGGCGCTGGCCCGCTACGATCAGGACATCAGCTACCTCAACACCGCCGCCTACCAGCAGGCCATTCTTGACACCGTCGAGCGCGAAAAAGCGCTGCTCGGACGCATGAAACTGCTGGCGACGCCCGCCTCCTGAAAGAGCCCGCCCCATGAGCGACATCCTGTTAAGCGCGCAAGACCTGCACAAGTCCTACGCCGGAAAACCCGCCCTCAAAGGCGTGAGCCTGACGCTGCGCGCCGGTGAAATCGTCGCCCTGCTCGGCCCGAACGGCGCCGGAAAATCGACGCTACTGCAACTGCTGACCGGCCTGTTCAGCCCGGACAAGGGCCGCATCGAAGTGCTGGGCTGCGACATGCGCAGCCAGGCCAGCCGGGCGCTGGCGGGCCTGGGCGTGGTGTTTCAGCAAAGCGCGCTCGATCTGGACTTGTCGGTGCAGGCCAATTTGCTGTTTCACACCGATTTGCACGGCCTGTCCCGCGCCGAAGCCAAACCGCGCATCGCCGAAGCGCTGGAAAAAATCGGCATGACGGCGCAGGCCAGCGCCGTGGTGCGCGGCCTGTCCGGCGGCACGCGGCGCAAAGTCGAGCTGGTGCGCGCGCTGCTGCACCGCCCGAAAGTGCTGTTGATGGACGAAGCCACCGCCGGGCTGGACATGGAATCGCGCCAGCAACTGCTGGCCTCGGTGCGCACGCTGGCCCGCGAAGACGGCGTGGCCGTGCTGTGGGCCACGCACCTGGCCGAAGAAGTCAAGGTGGCCGACCGGCTTGTGCTGCTAGACCAGGGCACGGTGCGTTTCAGCGGCCCGGTGGAAGAATTCATCGAAAAAGCGCAGGGCAACGACCTGCCCGAAGAAGTGTCCCGGCATTTCGGCCGTTCGCCCGCCTGAGACGTGCCGGGGCGCTGGCCTGAATGCGCCCATAATCAAACGCTCTTTTACCTCTACGCCCGCCCGCGCCCGTCCCGGCTGGCCCTCTGCCGTGAACGACCATAAACGCCTTTCTTCGCCGCTGACCGTGCTGCAGGCCGTCGGCAACTCGCCAACGCTGGCGCGGCTAACCGAGCTAGTCCGGGACTCGAACGACCGGCTCAAGGCGATTGAGCCGCTGCTGCCGGGCAACCTGCGCTCCGCAGTCAAAGCCGGGCCGATAGACGGCGACAGCTGGTGCCTGCTGGTCAACGGCAACGCCGCCGCCGCGAAACTGCGCCAATTACTGCCGACGCTTCAGGCCGGTTTGCAGCGCCAGGGCTGGCGGGTGAGCAGCATCCGGCTGAAGATTTTGGTGGGCAGGCGGTAGCCGGGAGGCCTGCTTATTCCCCCAGATGGGTCGAAAAAAAGGGCGGCCGCAGATTATTGACTGAGTTGAAAAATCGACGGGCTTTGCTTTGATGTATTTCCGTAGCCTGTTAACGTGCGATTTTTCTTTTTTGAAGCGGTCTGCCATCAAAACCACTCCGCAGAATTTACAAGAAATCCAATCGACTCATTTTCATTTCTTGAAATTTGAGCGCCCACTCAGGAAATTCCACTTGAAGTATCAATAGTCATGAATTTTTCAAGGCCGACTAAATAGTTACATATAATCATATTTCAACAAAAAAAAATAGAAAACCTGGCCATATCGGTCACTTCTACTTAACTCTGTAGTTAGGTCACTTCTACTTAACTCTGTAGTTAGCTTAAATATGAAAACATTAGTGACCATCATTGCCGCCTTATCTTTGGCTGGCTGCGCTTCGATCACCGGCACGACCAACCAAAATGTATCGGTTCAGACCAAGGAATCGACGGGCACTGAACTGGTAGGTGCCTCATGCGAGCTGAGCAACAAAAAAGGAAAGTGGTTCATCACCACGCCTGGGTCTGTTGGCATCAGCCGGTCAAATGACGATATTCAAGTGAGCTGCACGAAGGCGGGCTACTTGGAGGGCAAGCAAGGCGTAGTTTCAGACACGAAAGGAATGATGTTCGGCAACATCATTTTTGGCGGCGGTATCGGTGCCATCATCGACCATACTTCCGGGGCTGCCTACGAATATCCGTCCGCAATACAGGTTGTGATGAGCCGTATGGCGAAGCTGTCGGATGCTGTTACCGCCTCCTTGACGCCCACTGCCGCAACCGGGATAGAAAAAGAACAACCAAAGTCGAAAGAAGGTACTCTGGGTGAACTCAAGGCGCTTTATGACAAAAAGCTGATCACCAAGGAAAATTACGAAGAGCAGCAAAAGAAAATCTTGAGCCAGTAACATCATGAGCACCACTATCAAATTCCTCCTCCTCGGTATGGTGCTCATACTCGGGGGCTGCGCCCATCCGATCACGATTACCCCGGATCTGTCCACGGTTGGTATCACGCAGCAGACAAAATCCAGCAAGAGTATTGGTTATTACCTTGCAGAACCCGTCGAAAAAGAGGTTACAACATCCGGTGGCGGGGGAGACAACGTCAAGTACAAACCATACAAAGACCTGGAAACCGGGCTTTACAAAATGTATGCTGGCATTTTTTCCAACGTAACCCTGCTAAGTTCATCGAGTGATCCGGCAAGGTCGAAGCTCGACTACATTGCAGCGGTTGAAATCTCGACCAGTTCATCCTCGCCAAGCCTTTTCACTTGGCCGCCCACGCTATTTACTTTGAACTTGGCTAACAATATCAGCGACGCCAAAGGCACTGTCTTGAGCAATGTGCGTACTTCTGGAGAGGGCCGCGCAGAATTCAGTGAATTCAAGAGCGATTTTGGCTTGGCAGGCAAACGCGCGTCTCAAGAAGCGCTGAACAAGATGCAAGGATTGCTGGTTTCCGCCTCCTTCCTCGGAAAGGGTCTGGACGAAACGACGAAGACAGGCAGTGCAGTGAACTCGAAAGAAGACCAGTTAAAAGAGTTGCAGCGCCTGTATGGCTCGGGGCTCATCACCGAAGCAGTCTTCAGTGAGCGGCAACGCGCCATATTGAACCAGTGACTTTTTGCCAGCGATCTCATGGGGAACGCCAGCAACGCAATAAAAAAGGCCGCCAGGAAAACCTGGCGGCCTTTTTACGTATGCGAGTGGTGCCGCTTGTCGGAATCGAACTGACGACCTACCGCTTACAAGGCGGTTGCTCTACCAACTGAGCTAAAGCGGCAAAACCGTTATTCTACTTCACCCGCGTCAGCGAAGGCCGGGGGCGCGGTGGTGTTTTTGGTGGCTCGGGCGAGTCGTCGCCGGGGGCGATCGGGCTGGGAATTGCGGCAGGCGCAACGCTATCGACCAGCTGCATGATTTTGTTCTCAGGCGTCTCGCTGGCGCCCGGCGCAGCAGCCTCCGTCGGCACCGAAGGACTGGCGGCACCACCGACAGGCACACCCGTCGAACCCGGCTCCAGGGGAAACGCCATGCCCTGGCCGTTCTCGCGGGCATAGATGGCCACTACATGGCTAATGGGCACGAGGATTTCCCGCGCCTTGCCGCCAAAGCGGGCCTTGAACTCGATGTACTCGTTGCCCAGCGTCAGCGAGCTGGTCGCGTCCAGGCCGATGTTCAGAACAATCTCGTTGTCCTTCACATACTCGCGCGGCACCTGCACGGTTTCGTCCACCGACACGGCCACATAGGGCGTAAAACCGTTGTCGCTGCACCATTCGTACAGGGCGCGGATCAGGTAGGGACGGGTCGAGGTGGTGGGCACGTTCATGTTTCAATCCACGCCCAAGCACAGCTTGAGCGAAATTCCCCCTCTGAAGGGGAAGGTTTCAAACCGGAGTTTGTTTTTGATGAAGAGAGGCAATTACTTGCGCATCACCTTTTCAGACGGCGTCAGCGCTTCGATGTAGGCCGGGCGCGAGAAAATGCGCTCGGCGTACTTGAGCAGCGGCGCGGCGTTTTTCGACAGCTCGATGCCGTAGTAGTCCAGGCGCCAGAGCAGCGGCGCAATCGCCACGTCCAGCATCGAAAAGCTGTCGCCCAGCATGAACTTGTTTTTCAGGAAAATCGGTGCCAGCTGTGTCAGGCGGTCGCGGATGTGGGCGCGGGATTTTTCCAGCGCTTTTTCGTTGCCCTTGGCGGCGCGGGATTCCAGCGCGCTGACGTGAACGAACAGCTCTTTTTCAAAGTTCAGCAGGAACAGGCGCACGCGCGCGCGGTCTACCGGGTCGCCGGGCATCAGCTGGGGATGCGGGAAACGCTCGTCGATGTACTCGTTGATGATGTTCGACTCGTACAGAATCAGGTCGCGCTCGACCAGAATCGGCACCTGGCCGTACGGGTTCATCACATTGATGTCTTCGGGCTTGTTGTACAGATCGACATCGCGGATTTCAAAATCCATGCCTTTTTCAAACAGCACAAAACGGCAGCGGTGCGAAAAGGGGCAGGTCGTGCCTGAATAAAGGACCATCATAATTCGGGACTCCTAAAAACAAAAAAAGTGGAGGGCCAAGATTTGAATCTTAAAGCCATCCACTCCGAAGGTGCCTAGGCGCACCGGGGAGATACCCACGGTGCGTCAAGCGGCACGGTAATTACTTGATGTCTTTCCAGAACACCGCATTCAGACGATGCGTCACAAAGGTCAAGAGAAGCAGGAAAGCCAGCACCCACACGCCAACCCGCACGCGGGTGTTTTGCGCAGGCTCAGCCATCCATTGCAGGTAGCCAACCAGATCGCCAACCGCCTGATCGTACTCCAGCGGCGTCATCGTGCCCGGCGTGACCTGCGTCCAGCCGGTTACAGCATGGTGCTCGTTGTAAATTGGCTCGCGCACACCTTGCAATTCCCACAGCGCATGCGGCATCGCAATGTTCGGGAAAGCCAGGTTGTTCCAGCCGGTGGCCTTGGTTTCGTCGCGGTAGAAGGTGCGCAGGTAGGTGTAGAGGTAATCAGCACCGGTGCCACCAGCGCCAGCGCGCGAGCGGGCAATCACGGTCAGATCGGGCGGTGTCGCGCCGAACCAGTCTTTGGCCAGCTTCGGGTCAATCGCCGACTTCATGGTCTCGCCCACCTTGTCGGTGGTGAAGAGCAGGTTGTCCTTGATCTGCTGGTCGGTCAGGCCGATGTCCTTCAGGCGATTGAAACGCATGAAGGCTGCCGAGTGGCAGTTCAGGCAGTAGTTGACGAACAACTTGGCGCCGTTTTGCAGCGCGCCCATGTCGTTGATCTTGTTCGGCGCTTTGTCCCAGGCTGGGCCGCCGGTGTTTGCCTGTGCGCCAGCGATCAGACCGACCGCAGTAATCAGGGCGAGGATGATTTTTTTCATGTTGTAGATCTCCAGCTCAGTGTGCGGTAAACGTCACGCGGTCAGGAACGCGCTTGAACGTACCCAAGCGGCTCCACCAAGGCATCAGGATGAAGAAGCCGAAGTAGAACAAGGTGCCCAGTTGCGACACATAACCACCCACCGTAGAAGGTGGCTGCACGCCCAGGTAACCCAGGATCAGGAAATTGATCACAAAAACCGTGTACAGGTATTTGTTCCAGGTAGGACGGTAGCGGATCGACTTGACTTCGCTCTTGTCCAGCCAAGGCAGGCCGAACAGGATGACGACCGCGCCGCCCATCGCGACCACGCCCCAGAACTTGGCATCAATCAGCAGCATCGCGCCAACCACCACCACAGCGCCGCCCAGAATGACGGGCTTGAGCAGCGCAGGCATCTTGACCTTGGCCACGGCCAGCAGGGAGCCGCCCAGCACGCAGGCCATCAGCACATACATCATGTCGCCGGTGATGGCGCGCAGCATCGAGTAGAAAGGCGTGAAATACCAGACTGGGGCAATGTGCAACGGCGTCTTCAGCGAATCGGCCGGGATGAAGTTGTTGTACTCCAGGAAGTAGCCACCGAACTCAGGGGCAAAGAAAATCACCGCCGTGAAGATCATCAGGAACACGCTGACGCCGAAAATGTCATGCACCGTGTAGTACGGGTGGAAAGGAATGCCGTCGAGCGGGTGACCAGCGGCATCGCGCGGTGCGTTCGGGCCTTTGATCTCGACGCCGTCAGGGTTGTTCGAGCCGACTTCGTGCAGCGCAATGATGTGCGCCACGACCAGACCCAGCAGCACCAGCGGCACGGCGATGACGTGGAAGGCAAAAAAGCGGTTCAGCGTGGCATCACCCACCACATAGTCGCCGCGGATCAGCAGCGCCAGGTCCGGGCCGATGAAGGGGATGGCCGCAAACAAGTTCACGATGACCTGAGCGCCCCAGTAGCTCATCTGACCCCAAGGCAAGAGATAACCCATGAAG
>JAPLPS010000325.1 GCA_026400075.1 Polaromonas sp. | reverse complement strand
AGCTCGGCATGGCGGCTCAGCGTGTGCAGCAAGTCCCTGATCGGCGAGCTCATGCGGCGGCGTCTCCGCCCGTCTCGACGCCGCCCGTCGGCATCCCGTCCAGCCGCGACTGGGCGCCGTCCGGCTCGCCCATCACTTCGTCGGACAGCTGCGTGGTGTTTTCGGCGATGAAACCGATCAGCTGGTACAAATAATCAATCTTGCCGGTGACGCGGTAGCCCTTGTTCGTCGGATTCGTTTCCACCAGGTAACCGTCGTTTTGCAGCTGGGCCAGCATGCGCCGCACCCGGTCAATCGCCGAGTCGGTGACGCGGGCGCCGCCGATTTCGCGCATTTCCAGCAGCCGCCGTTCCAGCAGCGCCGAGCCGCGCACCGCTTCGCTGATTTCCGACTCCCACAGCATGTCGCCCGCGTGAATCTGCGGATGGCGCCCCTGCGCCTGGCGCAGCGTCTCCATGAAGCCGACCACAGGCTCCAATTTTCCGCGCACCGTGCGCAGCTCGTCGCGCAGCCGGTTTCTCAGCTCGGCGGTGACGACGGCGTGGGCCATGAAAAAAGCCCCTTCCGCGTCCAGCCGCGCCAGCCGGTAGCCTATGGCCGACAGCCAGGCTTCGGCGCGCGCGCGCCCGTCGGCTTCCTGCAGCGCGGCGTATTCCTCGGGGTAATGCACGGCGCAAATAAAACAGCCTTCGGCCAGGCGTTTCAAGGCCAGATCAAGCCGGGACATACGCGCCCTCCTGCACTGCGGTTTCGGACGTGGCAATCGCCCCGGTGTCCTCAAAAATGCACAGCCTCGGGAAAAAACGCGCCAGCGCCGGATCGACGCTGGGCGAGGCGCTGATCACGTCGATGCGGTGCGCGTCCAGCGTATGTAAAAAAGCGCCCAGGTTGTTCGGGTCAAAGCGGCCGATTTCGTCGGTCACCCAGGTCAGGCGCACGGGCGAGTCGGCGCCGCGAATCATCTGCACAAAGCCCATCAAAAACATCGCGGTGATCAGCGCCGTGTTGCCGTTCGACGAGACGGCGCGGAAGTCTTCCTCGCTGCGGATGATGCGGCGCTGGCCGTTTTCGACCAGCGAGCATTCCAGGCGCACCTGCTCATTCAAATTGACGCGCAGCACGCCGTCGCCGGGCAGGATGTCGCGAAAGGCGCGGATTAGAGCGGCCTCGTCCTCGCCGGGCAGCTCGCCCTGCGCGGTGCCGAACAGGCCGCTGGCCGAGCTTTTGCCGTCGTGGACTTCCTGCATGTGGCGCAATAACTTCATCGGGCCGATCTGCCCGACATCGGAGCGCACCGTGACCGACAAATCGCGGAAACGCTCGAAGCGCTCGGTCTCGCCCAGCGCCTTTTGCAGCTCGCGGTTAAAACCCTCGACGCGGCGCTCGAACAGCGTCAGGTCGCGGACAAAATTGCTGGCCACGGCCATGAAACCGTTCATTTCCTGGTGCAGCTGCTCGACGTAAGGCGCGTGCTCGGCGGGCTTGAACCAGTCGCCCAGCACCTGGGCCTGGGCGCAGCGCGTCTGGTGCTCCAGCAGCGCGCTGGCCGCTGGCATTTCGTTTTCCTTCAGCGCCAGCCAGTTTTCGACCGGGCCGCTGCGCAGCGTCATCAGGTTGCGCAGGCTGCGGATGTCTTTTTGCAGCGCGTCGGACTCGCTGGCCAGCGCGGCGCGGCGCTGGGCGACTTCACGCTCCAGATCGGGGACGTTCCAGTGCAGCGGCGCGGACAGCGACGGCGACAGTGGTGACGGAGCCTGCTCGTCGGCGGCGAACTCGGCCAGCGACAGCGTCAGCGCCTGCAGCCTGAGCGCAGCGGCGCGCCGGGAAATCCGGCTGTTTTCAAGCGCGTCCGTGTCCTGGCGCCACTGCAGCGCCAGCGCCGCCAGCGCACGCTCCAGGGTTTCGCGCCGGATTTCGAGCGCCGCGCAGTCGGCATCCAGCTGGCTGCGGGCTTCGCGCCGGGCCGCCAGCGTCGGCAGCGTCTCGCGACTAAAACGCTGCCAGTCGGCGACCTCGTGGCGCTGACCGGCAATCAGGTCCAGCCGCTCGGCCAGCGCGGCGATAGCCTGCTCCAGCGCGGCCAGCCGCAGCGGATCGACGCCCAGTCCGGCTCTGGCTCTGGCCACGTCGGCATCCACTTGGGCGCTTTCGCGCTGCAGCCGCGCCAGCACGGCGGCTTTTTCGGCGTCCAGCCGCGCCTGGGCGGCGGCCATGTCGTCGCGCAGGCGGCTGCGCTGCTGGCTGAAGTCGGCGCGGATGCGCTCCTTGGCCTCATTTCTGGCGCCCGTCAGTTGCAGCTCTTCGGCCTGCAGCGCTTCGGCGATGGCTTGTTTTTCTTCGGTTTCAGCCAGGGCGCGGCGCTTGGCCTCGGCCTTGTCCACGAGCGCCGCCTGATCCATGCGCGTCAGCGTCGCTTTGGCATTGCCCAGCGCGGTTTCGGCCAAGGCTTCGGCGGCGATGGCGTTGTCCAGCTTGGTCAGTGCCAGGTTCATCTCGCGCACCAGCCGCTGGGCTTCGGCGCGGCTGCCCTGCAGGCCCGCGCTCAGGCCGTCGGCGGTGCCCTGCACGGCGCTGACCTGCCCGCGCACCTCGCGCATATCGACCCAGGACGGCAGACTCAAGGCTTTCAAATCCAGCGTCAGGCAGCCCAGATTGACCCGGCTCGGGGCGGGCG
>JAPLPS010000441.1 GCA_026400075.1 Polaromonas sp. | reverse complement strand
GCTGGTTGACCACGTCTTGCAGGCCGTAGCTCATCCAGGCGTGGGCGGGCAGGCCGTCGCGTCCGGCGCGGCCCGTTTCTTGGTAATAGCCTTCGATGTTTTTGGGCATGTCCAGATGCGCCACAAAGCGCACGTCCGGCTTGTCGATGCCCATGCCAAAAGCAATCGTCGCCACCCTCACGCAGCCGTCTTCGCGCAGGAAGCGGTCTTGGCGCTGCTGGCGAATCTTGGCGTCAAAACCGGCGTGGTACGCCATTGCTTTGAGGCCCGCCTCTTCCAGCATCCCGGCGATTTCCTCGACGCGTTTGCGCGACTGGCAATAGACGATGCCCGCTTCGCCGTGGTGCTCGGTCTGGATGAAGCGCAGCAACTGGCGCGTGGGATCTAGCTTTTCGACGATGCTGTAGCGGATGTTGGGCCGGTCAAAGCTGCTGACAAAGTGCTGGGCGCTTTCGAGCTGGAGCCGCTCGATCATGTCCTGGCGCGTCAGCGCGTCGGCAGTCGCCGTCAGCGCCATGCGCGGCACGTCGGGGAAAGTCTCGTGCAGCAGGCTCAAACTGCGGTATTCGGGGCGGAAATCGTGGCCCCACTGGCTCACGCAATGCGCCTCGTCAATCGCAAACAGGCTGAGCAGCCCGCGCTCGTGCAGCGACGTGAGCAAGCCTTTCATACGCGGCGTGTTGATGCGCTCGGGCGCGGCGTAGAGGAGGGTCAGCTCATTGCGCAGCAACTGCGCTTCGAGTTGGCTGCTTTCCTCGTAAGTCTGGGTGGAGTTCAAAAAAGCGGCGGACACGCCCGCCTCCAGCAGCGCGCCGACCTGGTCGTGCATCAGCGCAATCAGCGGCGAGATCACGATGGTCACGCCGTGCCCGGCGTTCTGCCGGGCGATGGCCGGAATCTGGTAGCACAGCGACTTGCCGCCGCCGGTGGGCATCAGGACCAGCGCGTCGCCGCCCGCGATGACGTGCGCGACGATGGCCTCTTGCGGGCCGCGAAAACCAGAGTAGCCAAAGACGTGGCTGAGGATGTCCAGCGGCGCGGGCTGGGAGGGGGAAATGGGCAAAGAGGGCAAAGTGGACACGGGCGGCTTTTCGTTGGTGTTTCGGGTAGAGTTGCTGGAAATACGCTCCAGGCACGCCATGAACATTCTTGAACGCATCAAACACTCGGTTGCCCATCAGGGCGATAGTGTTTTTTTGCGTGCTGAGTTTAGGTGTTTCGGCAGTCCGGCTCAGGTTGGCCGGGTTTTGAGTCAGCTTACACGAGGCGGTGCCTTGGTGCGAATCGGTTTGGGCGTCTATGCCAAAGCCAAGCCCAGCGTGCTCACCGGCAAGCCGATACCGGCCCGGCCTCTCGAAGTGCTGGCGCCCGAGGTGTTGAACAAACTCGGCATCACCGTGCTGCCCAGCCGCTTGACCCAGGACTACAACGCCGGGCGCAGCACCCAGTTGCCTTCGGGCATCGTCCTCAACACCGGCAAGCGCCGCATCGCCCGCAAGCTGAGCTTTAACGGCAAAACGGTTCAGTACGAGCGCACATGAGGACATTGCACCCGCAGCGGCTGGAACTGATCGACGCGCTGGTGGCGGAAAGCGCACTCGGTGGCATCACCGCAGGCCTGCTGGAAAAAGACGAACACCTGACCGATGCGCTGCGTGCCTTGTTCGCGCTGCGGCTGGGTGGCCTCTCTCTCGCGTTCTGTGGCGGCACCAGCCTGTCGAAAGCGCACGGCCTGATCGAGCGCATGTCCGAAGACGCCGATCTGAAAATCGTGCTGCCCGCAGAGGCGTCGCCGCTGTCCAGAACGCAGTTGCGCAAGCGGCTGTCCGAACTCAAGAACACCGTCGCCGAAACCCTGGCCGGTATCGGCCTGGTCGAAGACAAGAGCCGGGCGCGGGCGCTCAACGAGAACCGCTACTTTTGCAGCGAATGGTCGTATGCCCGGCAATATGGCTCTGTCGCGGGCCTGCGGCCCCATTTGCAAATCGAACTGACCGCCCGCGCTCCGGTGCTAGGCACCGAGTTGTGCCAGATCGGCAGTCTGGCCGACCAGTTGGCTGGGCGCCGGGACAACACCTTCGCTGTTCCCACCGTGGCCGTCGCTGAAACGGTGGCGGAAAAAGTCTTGTCTTTTTTGCGCCGGTACGCGCAGCACCAGGCTGGCCTGCTGCAACACGATTGGGACACCGCGCTGGTGCGGCACATCTACGACGTTCATTGCGCCCAGGTTCGGCTTCCGGGCATCGTGACCACAGCCTCCCAGGCGTTTGCGGAACTGGTCGCTGGCGACCAAAAGGAATTTGGTGGCCAGTTTCCTGACTTTGCAACCGCCGCGCTGCCGGTGCTGTCCGGCGCGCTCAGGCAGGCCGGTGCCAGCACGAGGATTCAGGCGGAGTACACCCAGAATCTACTGCCTCTCATCTATGGCCGCGTCACGCCAGATTTCGCCGAGGCCTTTGCGGGCTTTGAAGCGGTGGCGCTGGCGTTGCTGGCAACGCTTGAAAAGCCATCGCGGAAGTCAACGGCCATCACCACAGACGCTTGAGCGCGTCGGCCAGGCCGCCCAGCGTGGCTTGGGCGGCGCTGGCCCGCTTGGTGTCCAGCGGCGCATGGTGGCAACGCGGGCAGGCGCTGAAGAACTCACCGGGCATCAGGGCATCACTGCGCGGCGCGACGGTTTTGGACCAGCCGCAGGCGGGGCAGGTGTAGGTGACGGGCTGGGGGCGGATGGGCATAGGGGATTATTCTTTCAGCGCCTTCTGGCTCACATCGAGAATTTCTGCGTAAACCTGCAGTTCCTGTTCCTTGTCGGCAAAGGCTTTTTTCAACTGAGCCAGTTCTTTTTGCAAATCTTTCGCCAGTTCATTTCCCAGTGAGTCGCTGGCAAGGGCAAGCTGGTTTCGCAACTCGTCCACGCTGGTTTTGAAGGCAGACAAGAGATTCGAGAGAACAGTTCGGAGCGACTGTTGCAGGGCTTCACGCAGGGCCGCCATTTTTTGCTCGCTGCGAACCTCGCCGGAAAAGTTGGCGCTGATGGCGCGGGACATATCGCCTGGTTCCAGCCGAAGTTCTGGCAACTTCAGGCGGCTCAAGGTGCCTTCGAGCGTAGCGCGGAAGTCTGCCGGATTGAAGCCCTCATTGCCGGTATTCAGTTCATTAATCAGACTGCGCTTCAGGTCGGCCCGTAAAGTAGCCAGATTAACGATGCTGTTGAATTCGCGCTGCAGGCTGGCGGCTGTTTCATTGCCGTAATTGACCAGTTTTTCAATAGCGTCAGAGGCTGCGATGTATTCGTAGCTTGAGGAAGTCGTGTAGTGAATTGTCTCCTTGTCGCCCCAGCTCCACGGTTTGTACCAACTTGAAGTGCTGACTTCATAGGAACTCTTTTGTGTTTCCGTCCCCGTCCTGGCTTTCAATTTGGCCGATTTATCGACTTCGGGTTCCAGTTGGCTCTTGAGGGTGCGAAACACTGTATCTGCCTGAAGTCGGGCCTTGTCGATGACTTCAGAAAGACGGCTTGAAATTCCCAGAATTCGGCCTTCGCAAGCGCGCAAATTGTTTTCAATGGCTTTGATGTCGCCTTTGTTTAACTGTTCGGCGCGGTGCTCAACAGCTTCAATCAGTTTTTGCAGGCGGGCTTGCAGTTCAGCGTGGGTTTCCGGCATCAAACCTTCTCGCTGCGCCTGCAGCAAAGTCTTTTTATCCGCCCGTGCCGTGTTGTAGGCGATTTTCAGCGCCTCAAAATTGCCGATGCGCTCCCAGTCTTGCGGTGTGAAGCGGTAGCCGTCCCAAGTGCTGTCGGCCATCTCCTGCAATTGTCCGTGCATGTGCTGCATGCCTTTTCCCCAACTGGCTTCGTTTTGACTCGCAAAACTGTGGGCATAGGTGCTGGCAAAAATCGGGGTTTTCAGGCCACGCAGCAAAGTCGCAATATGGCTGTCTCCTTTTTGGGCTGCGAGTTTTTCCATCTCGTTTTCTGCCCGTCGCATCAAGCGGGTTTTGATATTTTTCTCGGTGTCTGCCAGCGAATCACGGTCATAACCATCGTCGGATACAGCGCCATCGAACTGACCCGCCACCAGCACCATGCGCTTGACGCCGTTGCCGGGCAATTGTCCGGCCAGCAAATCCATGTCCGACTGGTCCAGAAACTGGCTGCAGCGCGAAAGGAAAAACACCACGTCGCACTGCGCCATGTATTCGCGGGTTTTTTGCGTGCGGCTGGGCACCGGGTCATTCATGCCCGGCGTGTCCACCACGTCAAAGCCCTTGAGTTCTTCCAGCGGCAACTCGATTTGGGTGGACTTCACCACGGCAGTATGGCGGCCATTTTCCCCGACGTAATCGTTCAGCTTGTCCATCAGGCCGCTAATGTCATCGGCGGCAATGCGCTGATTTCCAAGGGCCAGCACCGCATCCACGTCAACGCCGTGGCTGGCGACCATTTTCAGCAGGTCGCGCCCGACGCGTGCCTCGGCATGTTCGCCCGGATTGGCTGCCGCCGTCTTGATCGACGCCCATTCTTGCGGTGAATAGTATTCAACCGTCAGCATGGGCTTGTCGCCGTAGGAAATGCGGGTGAGATTGGCCGTCTTGGGCGTGGCGGCTTCCGGCAACACCGGGCGGCCTTCAAACAGCAAGGCGTTGAGAAAACTGCTTTTGCCCGCCTTGACTTGGCCCATGATGCCGATGCTCAAACGCAATTCCTCTGAAGCCAATCGCTCCAGCTTGGCGGCAAATGCTTTTTCCAAATTACGGATGTCGTCGATGTGCTCGGGGAAGCGCGCATGCCAAGGTTGGAGGCATTGGCACAGGGCGGTTATTTTTTTATTTAAGCTATTTTCAGAAAAAAGCATTTTATTAAAAAGTATCTAATTGGGTTGTTTGGGTGTTTAATATCTTCCGAATAGTTTGTATTATTTTTTTATCGGTGACTACGCGCTCTTCAGCCCATTCAAAACTTCTTTGGCAATCACTTTCTTTGCTGATCAAATGATCAAGCGCAGATTTGCGAATGATTTTTATCATTTCTTCTCTAGTAATTGTATCCAAGTTTGGAATATCAAAATAAAGCATAGGATTCTCTTTCATATCCTTTAATCTAGAAAGTTCAAACTGAGAAAGGGATGTGCTATTAATATTTTGCTGATATTTGATACGTTCATCAGAAGCTTTGGCAACTTTTTTTAACTCTTCTTTTGCGCTCTCTTCGTCTCCTGCAAGATTTCTTATTTCCCTTTGCAAATCTAAATCTGAAAAAGTTGATATTATTTTTTCTTTTAAATTTTTATCTATGCTGGGATTTTCAAATAAATTTATTTTTACTGAAAAATCAATATTTCTTAAACTATCAAATAATTTATACTGATAGGATACATTAAGAGAAGTATTTTTTGCAAGCAATGCACGAAGAGAGCGACTAGGATTCTCTGTAAATTTTTCCTGAATTTCCTCATCTATTGATGGATTGCAAGCTAGTGCATCTCTAACAACAGAGGATTTATCATTCATCAATACCATTTGTATTGGTTTGGAAAGTGACCGATTTGCAGCAAGTCCCTTTCGGATGCTAGCATCGTAATGCAATAGACGCTTTTGACCGGCTTCTTTTAAACTAGAATTTTCTGCAAGTGCAATCTTTACATCAATATTATCATCATCTATCAACTTTGAGAGAATATCTTGATTGGTAGAGTTGTTTTCTGCCAAGGCACGTCGGATTTTCCAATTGGAATTTTGGACTAAAATATTTTGAATATCTAAGTTTAGCTTGAGATTTTTTGCCAGCTCCTGCTTTATTTCATCGCCACCAGTAGTTAATAGATAATTTTTTAAGTTGTTAGTAAGATAAGGATTTTTGGCGAGTTTTTTTTGAATTTCTAGTGATCCTTTTTTTACTAGTTGATATTGAATTTTTTCATTTAAAAATTTATTCCCAGAAAGTGAAATAAGTACAGACTCCTCTTCATCATTGGCAAGTTTTAACTGCATACCTATTGGAAGATATTCACGTTTTGCAATTTCCATCCGTGTCCCTATATCAATTAAAGGAACTAGCATTCCCCATGCACCAAAAAATATCATATCGTCTTCAATCAAGTCTTCTTGATTTAATCCAAAAATATAATTTGCTACTGATATTAGACCAAGGATGCTATTTTTATCCATGCCAAGATAATCAGATATTTCTAAAAGTAATCGAATATTTAATTCGTTCAGTGGTTTTTCTAGCCTGCAAAGAATGAGGGCATCTAAAAAGTAACTTTTTCCCAGCCCATGCTCGTTGATGATGCGATGGCATTCGAGAAGTTCTTTTGAATCCAGATTTTTCGTCTGTGCAAAGAGGCTGGCCCGGATGTCGTCGAGCTGCAACGTGCCCAGCAGAGCCTTGAATAACTGAGTCTGGGCATCGCTTACAGCACCTTGCGCTGTGAGCAGCGCGGCCAGTAGACGGGCGTAAGTTTCCCGGCTATGGGCATCGAGTCCGGCGGCGATATGGGGGTTGAGCTGAGCTTCCAAGCCCTTTCCAAGCAGGGATGATATTTTTGGGGTTGCCCTTAGCTGCATCAGGTTACGCAAGGTCTGGGGTTCCTCTGGGGCGCTACGGCCTTCTTGCTCACGTTGTTCTATCAGCAGTTTCAGAATATCCTTACCTTGAGTGTTAATCAGGTCAATTTCCGAGGGTTCAGGCAGCGCAATGCCCAATGCGTCACCGATAGCCTTGATTTCGCTGAAAAAACGGTGGCGCAGACCAAGAAGTTCGGCGGCACGTTCCTTGGCGACCATCAGACCATATTCAGCCTGCTGCTTCAGTTCTTCGGCGTCAGCTTGCACCTCCTGACTGTCGGCCATGACCAGAATACGGTTGAGCCGGTTCAGATGGCGTTGCGCTTGGCGTTGCTCTTCTTCAATGAAGCAGGCGTAGCGTGTGAACTGGGCCTTGAAATTGTGGGTAAAGCGCAGGACATGCGGTTGCTGGCTCCAAGCCGCAAGCTGTGTGAGGATGGGTTCCCGCGGCCATTTTTGTTTCTGGCTGGCGACATCCAAAACAGGGAGGTTGCGTGCATTTAGAGAGGTTTTTTTGCCTTGGAAGATGGCGGTTATGTAGCGCGTGAACTGGGCCTTGAAATTGTGGGTAAAACGCATGGTGCCGGGTTTTTGGTTCCCGGTAGTAGGTTGCGTAAAGGTAGGTTCTGCCAACCCTTCTTTTTTTTTCCGGGCCGACACCGCGAAGACATCCACAAACGGCAGATTGCGTTCGCTCAGGGTGGCTTTGATGCCTTGGACGATGGCGCTGATTTCATCTGCGGGTTTCTGGTCAGCCCGGCTGACGACGATCAGGCGAGGAATGTCTGCCTGCACGGTGGATAAAAACTGCAAATCGTCTTCGGTGATGCAGCCTTTGCGGGCGTCAATCACCCAGACGATGGCTTGCGCGGCGTTGAGCTGGGTGCGGGCAATGTGCTCATCCGTGCGGGCGCTTTGGGCTTGATCTTCGTGCTTGGTGTAGCCGGGGGTGTCGATCAGGGCCAGGTTGTTCCAGGGAAAATCCGCTCGGGTGATGAAGGCCGAGCGCAGCAGGCGGCTGATGTTGCTGCCGTAGCGCTCGATTTCGTCATGCGTCAGGCTGAGGAACTCTTCGGTGCTGAGGTCAATGCGGTGGCCGAACAGGTTGTGGGCATGGACAGCATCGTTTTCGCCTTTGAGTAAATACGTGGGCAGCGAGGTGGTCGGGTCCACTTCGGTCACCAGCAGCCGCTTGCCGAGCAGGGTGTTGATCAGGCTGGACTTGCCAGCGCTGAAGCCGCCGCCAAAAGCCACGACAAATTTTTGCGCCAGCGCCGGGAAGGAGCAAAACTCGTGAAAGCGCTCAAGCTCCTGCTCCAGCGCAAAGTAAATGTCGGCAAAATCGTCCGGGCTGCCCCGGCGGGCTAGCGCCCGCAGGTCGTGCTTGAGCAATTGGTTCAGGGCTTGCAAATGCCCGCCGATTTGCTGAATCTGCGGGGTTTTGGCAGCCTCGACTTGCGTGCTGCGGCAGAGCAACTGATAGCGGGCGGCGAGTTCGTTGGTCGTGAGATCGGCGTTCATGCGTTTTCCAGTTTGGCCAGAAGGGCTTGAATGAAGGCTTGGTCGGCTTTGTATTGCTCGCAGGTCAGCGCAAAGGCGGCTTGTCCTTCGGCGAGCTTTTCTTGTAATTCGTTCAAGGCGGCTTCGTGGGAGGCTTGCTGCGCCCTGACGCTGGCGATAATTTTTTGCTTAGCCTCCTGAACATGGGCGTGGAGCAGCGGTTGCAAGGCGGCTTTGACTTGCTCCGTCACATTCGGGATGACTTGGGTGAGCAGGGTTTGC
The DNA here is from genome assembly GCA_026400075.1 of Polaromonas sp. Taxonomy (GTDB): domain Bacteria; phylum Pseudomonadota; class Gammaproteobacteria; order Burkholderiales; family Burkholderiaceae_C; genus Polaromonas. The sequence goes on along the minus strand of JAPLPS010000441.1, from coordinate 1,574 downwards.
CGCGCCTCTTCGCGCTGACGCGCCTCTTCGATTTCTTTGTTGTTTTTGGCTTGGAAGAATTTTTCCAGCAGGGCCACAATGCCCACAATGATGGGGCCGATGATTTGCAGGCCAGGGATGAACTTGAGCGCGGGAAGAATCAAGGCCACCAGCGGAGTAGCGAGTAGCGAGCCTCCTTCTCCTTGGTTCTGGCTTCTGTCAAAGTTGAAAGAGTACGACACATCGGGACTGAAGTTGCCGGGCAAGCCATCTGCAACCCGGTTCAGGTAGCGTTCTATTTCGGGATTGAATTCGTCGCGAATGCCTTGTTCCACGGCCAGGCGCACCGTGGTGCCAATCGGGCCTTGTAGGTCTGTACCGTTTAGGGCTTGACTGACAAGGGAATCCAGTTGGGCTGTCAGGCAGGCTTGAAGGTGCTGCATGATGCGCCCCAGCACAGGCTGCACACGGGCGTCGAGTTGGGCGGTTTCGTCGTTAAGGCGGGTTTCAAAGGCCTGCATATCGGCCTTCAGCCGTTCGCATTCGGCCTTGATTTTTTCGCTGTCTAGATCGTCGCTGTTGAGCAAGGTGCCGAGATGGCCATTCAGACTTTGCAGTTTTCTGGCAAAAGGCACGGCAATGTTTTTGACAAAGAGCGGTTCCGCCTGGCCTTCGAGTTCCTGCAGCGCCGCAATGAATTCGCCCAAATCCTTTTTTCTGGCGGAAACCTTGACGGTCTTGAACGGTGGCCTGCCCATCGTGTTGGTGATTTCCTGTCTGACCTGCGCAACGATGGCATCAACTTCTTCCGGCAGTTTTTTGTCGGCTTTGCTGACGATGGCAAACACCGGCATGTCGCGCACGGCCAATTCTTTGAGGGCTTTGCGGATGCTTTCACGCAGGTTGCCTTCATCGGCACTGACAACGACACCGTAGGCCAGACTGCGCAATGCGTAGTTGTCAATGGCTGCGCTGTGCGCTTTGACGCCGGAATCCCAGCCGGGCATATCGACCAGTCTCAAGTGCGAAAGACTTGCAAGCTGTGAAACTGGCAAAACAGCCTCGACCCAGCCGCCGTTTTGCAGGGCTTCCAGGCGATTTTCACGAACAGTTTCCCGGTCAAGAGGGATGCGGCTGCCATCGGGCAGGCAACCCGTGAGGCTTTCTGTGTCGCCATGACACACTTCAGCGGGGATGGCGGTTTCCGGGTCAATGTTGGTGGAAAAAACCGGGCTGCCAATCAAGGCGTTGATGAGCGAGGATTTGCCAGCGCTGAAGGCGCCAACCAGCGGCACCGGAACGATAAATTCGCGTGATTTTTCTTCGGCGCTTTCCAGCCAGTTGGCGGGTTCGGTTTGCCATTGGTATCTGGAACACAACTCTCGGATGGCTGGCACAGATTCGAGAATGATTTGTTGTTTTTGAAACATAGTTGCTTTTTGTGGAGTGGTTTATTTGAGGGGTTTGCCGTTTTCCGTTACCTGACCATTGGCAAACCGAAACACCGTCTTGGTCATATAGGCCTTCTGTTTGTCCGCCTCTGGTTCAAACGGCCCCCTGAAGCCGTTTGTGGTGATGGTGATCGTGGCGGTTTT
>JAPLPS010000305.1 GCA_026400075.1 Polaromonas sp. | reverse complement strand
AATCGACACAACCCCGCCGATGGCGGTGATCTGGGCGGACACATTGGTTCGTTTGCGTCGCTGGCTAGCCTGTTTGGTGCCGGTTTCAACCATTTCTGGCATGCCGAGAGCGAAAACCACGGCGGCGACTGCCTCTACATTCAGGGCCATGTCTCGCCCGGCGTCTATGCACGCGCTTACCTCGAAGGCCGTCTGACGGAAGAGCAGCTGCTCAACTTCCGCCAGGAAGTCGATGGCAAGGGCTTGTCCAGCTACCCGCACCCCAAGCTGATGCCCAGCTTCTGGCAGTTCCCCACCGTGTCTATGGGCCTTGGCCCGCTGATGGCGATTTACCAGGCGCGTTTCCTGAAGTATCTGCACGCACGCGGCATTGCCAACACTGAAAACCGCAAGGTCTGGGTGTTCTGCGGCGACGGCGAAATGGACGAGGTCGAATCGCTGGGCGCCATCGGCCTGGCCGCCCGCGAAAAGCTCGACAACCTCGTATTTGTCATCAACTGCAACCTGCAGCGCCTCGACGGCCCGGTGCGCGGCAACGGCAAGATCATCCAGGAGCTGGAAGGCGAATTCCGGGGTTCGGGCTGGAACGTCATCAAGCTGATCTGGGGCAGCAGCTGGGATCCGCTGCTGGCACGCGACAAGGACGGCGCGCTGCGCAAGATCATGATGGAATGCAACGACGGTGATTACCAGTCGTTCAAGGCCAACGACGGCGCTTACGTGCGCAAACACTTCTTCGGCCGCGACCCGCGCACGCTGGAAATGGTTGCCGACATGAGCGACGACGACATCTGGAAGCTGACCCGTGGCGGCCATGACTCGCAAAAAGTCTATGCCGCTTTCCACGCGGCCGTGAAGCACACCGGCCAGCCGAGCGTGCTGCTGATCAAGACCGTCAAGGGTTTTGGCATGGGCAAAATCGGCGAAGGCAAGAACAACGTTCACCAGACCAAAAAGCTCAGCGACGAGGACATCAAGGCCTTCCGCGACCGCTTCAACATCCCGATTCCTGACAGCCAGCTGGCCGACATTCCGTTCTACAAGCCCGCTGACGACACGCCGGAAATGAAATACCTGCACGAGCGGCGCAAGGCGCTGGGTGGCTACCTGCCGCACCGCCGCACCAAGGCCGACGAGCAGTTCACCGTGCCCGCGCTGGAAATCTTCAAGTCGGTGATCGAGCCGACCGCCGAAGGCCGCGAAATCTCCACCACGCAGGCTTACGTGCGCTTTTTGACGCAGCTGCTGCGCGACCAGGCGCTCGGCCCGCGCGTCGTGCCGATTCTGGTCGATGAAGCCCGCACCTTCGGCATGGAAGGTCTGTTCCGCCAGATCGGCATTTACAACCCTGCTGGCCAGCAATACACGCCCGTCGATAAAGACCAGGTGATGTATTACCGCGAAGACAAGGCCGGCCAGATTCTGCAGGAAGGCATCAACGAAGCGGGCGGCATGGCCAGCTGGATTGCAGCGGCCACCTCGTACAGCACGAACAACCGCATCATGGTGCCGTTCTACGTCTATTACTCGATGTTCGGCTTCCAGCGCATTGGCGATCTGGCCTGGGCGGCGGGTGACATGCAGGCACGCGGCTTTTTGCTCGGCGGCACCTCGGGACGCACCACGCTGAACGGCGAAGGCCTGCAGCACGAAGACGGCCACAGCCACATCCTGGCGGGCACGATTCCGAACTGCATCAGCTACGACCCGACCTTTGCCCACGAAGTCGGCGTCATCCTGCACCACGGCATGAAGCGCATGGTCGAGCAGCAGGAAAACGTGTATTTCTACATCACGCTGCTGAACGAAAATTACGCAATGCCCGGCTTGACCCCCGGCACCGAAGCGCAGATCATCAAGGGCATGTACCTGTGCAAGCCCGGCGCCGACGGCGACAAGCGCGTTCAACTGCTGGGTTCCGGCACCATCCTGCGCGAATCCATCGCCGCCCAGGCGCTGCTGGCGACTGACTGGGGCGTGCAAGCCGACGTGTGGAGCTGCCCAAGCTTCAACGAACTGGCCCGTGACGGCCAGGATGCCGAGCGTTTCAATCTGCTGCACCCGCTGGAGACGCCGCGTGTGTCCTTCGTCGCTGAGCAGCTGGCTGCCCATGCAGGCCCCGTGGTGGCTTCGACCGACTACATGAAAGCCTACGCCGAACAGATCCGCTCGTATATTCCGAAGGAGCGCACTTACAAAGTGCTGGGCACCGACGGTTTTGGCCGCAGTGATTTCCGCAGCAAGCTGCGCGAGCATTTCGAGATCAACCGCCATTACATCGTCGTGGCAGCGCTGAAGGCGCTGAGCGAAGAAGGCACCGTGCCCGTGGCCAAGGTGGCCGAGGCTATCGAAAAGTACGGCATCAACGCCGACAAGATCAATCCGCTTTACGCTTGAGACCGGAGACAACAACATGGCACTGATAGATATTCAAGTCCCGGACATTGGGGATTTCGACGAGGTGACGGTGATTGAACTGCTGGTCAAGCCCGGCGACACCGTGGCGGCCGAGCAGTCGCTCATCACCGTGGAGTCGGACAAGGCTTCGATGGAGATTCCCTCCAGCCACGCAGGCGTGGTCAAGGAAATCAAGGTCAAGCTCGACGACAAGGTCAAGCAAGGCTCGGTGGTGCTGACGCTGGAAGTGGCGGGCGCTGGCGCTGCCGCCGCCCCGGCTGCTGCACCTGCCGCCCAGGCCGCGCCTGTGGCGTCCGCCCCGGCACCCGTTGCTGCGGCCCCCGCCGCCGCGAGCGGCCCGGTGGAAGTGCGCGTTCCCGACATCGGCGACTTCAAGGATGTCGTCGTGATTGAACTGCTGGCCAAGCCCGGCGACACCATCAAGGCCGAGCAGTCGCTGGTCACGGTCGAGTCCGACAAGGCCTCGATGGAAATCCCATCGTCGGCTGCTGGCGTGCTGAAGGAATTGAAAGTCAAACTCGGCGACACCGTCAACATCGGCGACCTGCTGGCGATTCTGGAAGGCTCTGCAGCGGCTGCTGTCCCTGTCGCCGCGCCTGTTGCTCCAGCGGCGGCTGCCTCGGCTGCTCCCGCGCCAGCGGCTACGGCATCTGCAGCTTCTGCGCCCGCCCCGGTGGCGACGACTTCCGCTGCTGTGGTGGCTGCACCCGCGCACAACCCGACCGCGCTGGCCGTCGGCCTGCCGCACGCCTCGCCATCGGTGCGCAAGTTCGCCAGCGAACTCGGCGTGCCTTTGAACGAAGTCAAGGGCAACGGCCCCAAAGGCCGCATCACCCAGGACGACGTGCAAACCTTCACCAAGAGCGTGATGGCCGGTGCCGTGCAGACGCTGGCGATTGCCGCAAGCCAAGCGGCCACGGCCAAGGCCGCTCCCGCAGGCGGTGGCGGCTCCGAGCTGGGCCTGATCCCGTGGCCCAAGGTCGATTTCGCCAAGTTCGGCCCCATCGAGCGCAAGGAAATGGGCCGCATCAAGAAGATCAGCGGCGCCAACCTGCTGCGCAACGCCATCATGATTCCGGCAGTCACCAACCATGACGACGCCGACATCACCGACCTCGAAGCCTTCCGCGTTTCCACCAACAAGGAAAACGAAAAGAGCGGCGTCAAGGTCACGATGCTGGCCTTCCTGATCAAAGCCTGCGTGGCTGCGCTGAAAAAATACCCCGAGTTCAACAGCTCGCTGGACGGCGACGCGCTGATCTACAAGCAGTATTACCACATCGGTTTTGCCGCTGACACGCCGAACGGCCTGATGGTGCCGGTCATCAAAGACTGCGACAAAAAGGGCATTTTGCAAATCTCGCAAGAGATGGGCGAGCTGGCCAAGAAGGCGCGCGACGGCAAACTCGGCCCGGCCGAAATGAGCGGCGCCACCTTCACCATCTCCAGCCTGGGCGGCATTGGCGGGCGTTACTTCACGCCTATCATCAACGCGCCTGAAGTGTCGATTCTGGGCGTGTGCAAGAGCCAGATCGAGCCCAAGTGGGACGGCAAGGCCTTCCAGCCGCGCCTGATGCTGCCGCTGTCGCTGACCTGGGATCACCGCGTCATTGACGGCGCGGCGGCGGCGCGCTTTAACGCCTACCTCGGCCAGATTCTGGCTGACTTCCGTCGCATCCTGCTATGACCACGCTGGTGGTGGTGAAGAAGGCCGGCCATGTTGCCATTGCTGCCGATACGCTGGTGACCTTCGGGGACACCAGTCTGACCCACCGCTTCGAGGCCAACAGCAAGATATTCGGGGTTGATACCCCGGACGGCCCCAGCTACATCGGCATGGCCGGGACGGTCGCGCACTTTCCGGTGCTGCGCAAAGCCCTGGCCGGGATGCCGGTCGAGCAGCTCAGGCTGGGCAGCCGCGATGAGGTTTTCGACACCTTCATCCGGCTGCATCCCTTGCTCAAGGAAAGCTTCTTTCTGCAAACGAAGGAAGACGACAACGACCCCTACGAGTCCAGCCAGTTCACGGTGGTGATTGCCAATGCCAGCGGCATTTACGGCCTTTACAGCTACCGCGAAGTCTTTGAATTCAAGGAATTCTGGGGCATTGGCTCGGGCCGCAGCTTTGCACTGGGCGCCATGCACGCCGCCTGGGGCAAGGCCAAAACCGCCCGCGAAGTCGCCGTGGCGGGCTTGAACGCCGGCTGCGAGTTCGACAAGAACTCCGGCGGGCCGATTGATGTATTTACCCTTAAATTGAAAGCCTCATCATGAGCGCATCCGCAAACCTGATCGACATCGCAGTGCCGGACATTGGCGATTTCGACGAAGTGACCGTGATTGAAATTCTGGTCAAGCCCGGCGACGCCATCAAGGCCGAGCAAAGCCTGATTACCGTTGAAAGCGACAAGGCGTCGATGGAAATTCCCTCGTCGCACGCAGGCATCGTCAAGGAACTGAAGGTTCAGCTCGGCGACAAGGTCAAGCAGGGCACCGTGGTGCTGACGCTGGAAGCCAGCGGCGCATCGGCTTCGGCAGTCGCCGCCGCTCCGGCATCGGCTTCCGCTGCGGCCCCGGCTTCACAGGCCGTGCCCGCTTCGGCAGGCGCTGGCGCGTCGGCTTCCGCTCCGGCAGCCGCGCCCGCCGCAGCACCCACGCAATCCGCCGCTGCCCCAGCCGCCCCGGCCCCGACTGCTGCCAGCTTTGGCGGCACCGCTGATCTGGACTGCGACCTGCTGGTGCTGGGCGCTGGCCCCGGCGGCTATTCCGCCGCTTTCCGCGCCGCCGACCTGGGGCTGAAAGTCATTCTGGTCGAGCGCTACGCCTCACTCGGCGGCGTCTGCCTGAATGTCGGCTGCATCCCAAGCAATGCGCTGCTGCACGTCGCCGCCGTCATGGACGAGGTCAGCAAAATGGCCGAGTTGGGCGTCGATTTCGGCGCGCCGACGGTCAGCATCGACAAGCTGCGCGGCCACAAGGAAAAAGTCGTCACCAAGCTGACCGGCGGACTGGCTGCAATGGCCAAGATGCGCAAAGTCACGATAGTGCGCGGCTACGGCAA
>JAPLPS010000164.1 GCA_026400075.1 Polaromonas sp. | reverse complement strand
AGTGCGCTGCCGATGGTGGGTGAGTTTTTCCAGCGCGCCCTGAATTCCAGGGTGATTGACCCGCAAACCCGCTTTGCCGCGCCGCAAAGCGTCAGCAGCGGCTGGGGCCAGGGGGATTCCGCTCAGACAGCCCCGACGCCGGAGCCGGAAAACCTCGCCCCGAGTGGCGAGCCAGTGCTCGCGCCTGAGCCGCCGCCCGGCGCCGCACCGCCGCCGCCGGACGGCACTTTGCCGCCGCCATCGTCGCCATCGCCATCGCCATCGGGCGGGACGGGCGACGGCCAGGCGCCGTCAGCGCCGTCCACAGACAAGCCGGATCGGCTATAACGCCAGCATGAAAAATTCTCTCTTAAGTAGCGGCCTCGTGTACTCCACCGACGCCGGAAGAATGTGCCCCGATTGCCGCCAGCCGACAGCGGCCTGCATTTGCAAGCAAACCAAAGCCCTGCCCAAAACCGACGGCGTCGTCCGCGTCTCGCGCAGCACCAAGGGCCGGGGCGGAAAAACCGTGACGCTGGTCACCGGGCTGGCGCTCGATGAGTCGGCGCTGACCAAGCTGGCCAAGCAGCTCAAGGCCGCCTGCGGCTCGGGCGGCACGGTCAAGGACGGCGTGGTCGAAGTGCAGGGCGATCACTGCGACACCGTGCTGCAGGCGCTGCTGAAACAAGGCCATGCCGCGAAACGGGCCGGTGGCTGAGCTTGTAAAGAACGCATAAAGCCTGAAATTTCTGCCGGAGCGTGGCATTCTGTGCGTGAAAATAGCCGTTCAAGCCGATGCTTGTGTGCGGCATCATTGAACAACTGAGGATGAAAAAAGGGACTGATCATGCATCCATTGATTGGACAAATTTTGAGTTTGGGGGTCGGTTTATTCGGCGGAGTGATTCTGGGCGGCCTGGTCTATGCCTGGCACATAGAGCGCAAAAACCGCGTCAAGCTGCGCGTGCCCGACCAGTGGCCACTGACTTCGCGCGTACTGGTCAATGCCACGGAAGAAAAAGTCTGGAACTGGCTGCGTGCGACTTTCCATGACCATCAGGTGCAGGTGAAAATCCCGGTGCTGCGTTTTACTGCGCTGACCGATAAAGAAAAAGAAAAGGCAAAAGCCAAAGCCAGCGCCAGGCTGGAAAACGAGTGCCTGCTGGAGCGCCTGAGCGGTGTCTATACGACGTTTACCGTTTGCACGCTGGCAGGCAAAGTCGTCGGCTGTGTCGATGTGCCCGGCAAGGTGGTGGCGCCCAAATCAACCCGCGAGCTCAAGGAGACGCTGCTCTCCGACTGCGGCATCGCCTACATCGTGGTGAATCCTTTGAGCCTGCCTGCAGGCAGCGCGATGCGGGCTGCTTTTCTGGGCGAAGTGCCGGACATCATGAATGACAGTGAAGTGACGCGGGCTGGCAGCACCAACTTCCATGCGGACATGAAATCCTTCACCATCAAGCCGGTGAAACCGAAGGAGCCGCCACCGAAAAAACCTACCTACAGTTTTTAAACCAGCCGCGTTGGACGCCTTTGCCTTAAAAATTTAGCCACTACTATTCGCGCATGACTTCCACCCCTTCCGCCGCTCTCGCGCCTTGCGCTTTTTTGCCCCTTGACGACCCGCTTCGGACTGTTCTGCACAACGAGGTTCACGCACGTCCGCCCGCCAAGGTGCGCCTGCCCGCGCTGATCGTTCAGGTGGCCGTCCTGAACGCAGGCGTGAACCGCGAGCAGGAGTGTGGCCATTTGCGCCTCCTGCCGGGCTACGCAGACCTGCCACTGGAGCGCCTGCACGGTAATTTTGCGCGCCTGTCCTGCGGCGATTTCACCGTCAAATGGGAGCGGCACACCGAGTTCACCCGCTACTCCATCGTCCAGCCGCTGCCCGACAGTGCGCTGCTGGGCGCGCAGGATCCCGAACTGCTGCCCGCGCTGGCGGTCACGCCCGAGTGGCTGCGCAGCATTCCGGGGCGCACGGTGTCGGCGATTCAGCTGGTGATGGTCGAGGCCGACCTGTCCGATGAGCCGGCCTTGATGGCGCAGGCGCAGACCTGGTTCGGCGGTCGGTCGGTGGTTGCCTCGCAGCTCGGCCACGGCCATTCCTGGGGCGTGACCGAATTTCGCATCGGCGCCGACGGCTTTGAGCGCATGCTGGTCATCACGACGCCCGGCACCAGCCAGACCCGCGCCGGGCGCATCTCCCAGCGCCTGCTGGAGCTGGAAATCTACCGCCTGATGGCGCTGCGCGGCCTGCCGGTGGCCAAGCAGCTCGCGCCCAC
>JAPLPS010000019.1 GCA_026400075.1 Polaromonas sp. | reverse complement strand
GGGCCGTCGCCGTCAGCCCCAGTTGCAGGCCGAGCTGGGCGTTGTTGCCCAGCTCGGGGTGGGCATCGAGCGGCAGGTGATAGGCGAACAGGTTGATGTCGTGCGCCAGCAGCAAGGCCAGACGCTGCTTCATCCAGCCGGTGACGCAGCCGTCCTGGCCGCGCCAAAATAGGCCGTGATGGACGAAAATGGCGTCGGCCTGCGCGTCAATCGCCGCCTCAATCAGCGCGCGGCTAGCCGTCACGCCGGAAACGATTTTGCGAATCTGTCTACGCCCCTGAACCTGCAAGCCGTTCGGGCCATAGTCCTTGAAGCGCGCGGGCTGCAGCAGCGCGTCAAACGCCTGCAGCAGCGCCTGTCGATCAGCCTGTGGAATGGTATTCATCCGCAGATTGTCTCAGGCGAAAACGGGCGTTACTTTTTCCGATGGTTTTTACGCGTTACTGGCGTATCAAGGCGCGTGGGCGCCAACGCGCAGCACCCGCATGAAGGCACAATAGACCGGCAAGCGCCACCTTGGCGGGTGGCGGCTTTTCTTTCTTTCACGCCCTGCAAAAATACTGAACCCATGAAGCGCATCTGGCTCCTTTTTTCGCAAACCGTCACCGTGTTGGTGGCGGCCTATTTTGTGGTCGCAACCCTGCAGCCCCAGTGGCTGGGCAGAGGCGTTTCAATCGGCGGCGTGTCGGTGCTGGAGACGCCAGCCAGCCTGCCGCGCCCGCCCGGTGCGGCGCCCGCTGCAGGCAGCTTTGCCGCTGCGGCCAAACAGGCTTCGGCCGCCGTGGTCAGCATCAACACCAGCAAAGCTGCTGCAAAAAACCCGCAGCTCAACGACCCCTGGTTCAAATTCTTCTTCGGCGAGCAAGGCGCCGAACAGCCCCAGGCTGGCCTGGGCAGCGGCGTCATCGTCAGCCCCAGCGGCTACATCCTGACGAACAACCATGTGGTCGAAGGCGCCGACGAAATCGAGGTGATTCTGAACGACACGCGCAAGGCCAAGGCCAGAGTGATTGGCACCGACCCCGACACCGACCTGGCGATCCTGAAAATCGATCTGGACAAGCTGCCGGTCATCATTCTGGGCAACTCCGACGCGCTGCAGGTCGGCGACCAGGTGCTGGCCATCGGCAACCCCTTCGGCGTCGGCCAGACCGTGACCGGCGGCATTGTCAGCGCGCTGGGGCGCAACCATCTGGGCATCAACACTTTTGAAAATTTCATCCAGACCGATGCGGCCATCAACCCCGGCAACTCGGGCGGCGCGCTGGTCGATATAGGCGGCAACCTGATGGGCATCAACACGGCGATTTATTCGCGCTCGGGCGGCTCAATGGGTATTGGCTTTGCCATTCCGGTCTCGACGGCCAAGCAGGTACTCGAAGGCATCGTCAAAGACGGCCAGATCACGCGCGGCTGGATTGGCGTGGAGCCGCAAGACCTGAACGTAGAACTGGCCGAAGCCTTCAAACTGAAACCCGAAGCCGCACAGGCTGGCGGCGTCATCATCACGGGCGTGCTGCAAGACGGCCCGGCTGCGCGGGCGGGCATCCGTCCTGGCGACGTGATTACTGCCGTCAACCACAAGCAGGTCGGTAATGTGAGCGAGCTGCTGACCGCCGTGGCGGGTCTCAAACCCGGAGCGCCCGCCCCGTTCAGCGTGCTGCGCGACAAGGGGCCGGTTGAAATTGCCGTAACGCCCGGCAAGCGCGAGCGCCCGAAACTTCAACGTTAAAACATCGGGAAAGCGCCCCGCTCATGGCAGGAGCGAGCGCCCGATTTCAAGAGTGGGTCGCCCCGGTGTCCGCCTCATCAGGCGCCTTGGTGTGCTTGACCACCATCTGGGCGGCCAGAATACCGACCTCATACAGGGCAATCACGACGCCCAGCAGCATCAGCATGGAGCCCGCATCGGGCGGCGTGACCAGCGCGGTGCCAATGGCGGCGGCCACCACGAAGTAGCCCCGGTACTCGCGCAACTGGGCCACGGTCAGCACGCCCATGCGCACCAGCAGAATCACCGCAATCGGCACCTCAAAAGCCAGGCCGAACGCCAGAAACATGCCCAGCACG
>JAPLPS010000314.1 GCA_026400075.1 Polaromonas sp. | reverse complement strand
GGTGTTGACGCCGTCGAATGTGCCGTCGCAGCCGACACCGCCAACACCTCCGCTGGCGCCTGGCGTGCGCCGGCCCGCTGCCACGGCACCCGCCGCGCCGGCCGCCAGCGCCAAGAACGACGTCGACGAATGGCGCAAGCTGCAACAGGCCGTGGCCCCGTTGAAGAACAAACGCTGAACTTTTTTGTTTCAGCCGATAAAAAGCACTTGCGCAAGATAATCAATCGTTTATCATTTGCGCAAGTTGCAGTGCAGTACCGCAGCGAAACCCGCCCTTCCACCTCCAGCCCCGAGACCGGCCGCCCCATGTCTTCGACGACCCTGAACCGTTTTCTTTGCCAACCAGCGCTGAATCAGCCGCTGACGGCCAAGGCGTTCGAGTCGCTGATCGAAGGCACCCGAGATGGGGCAGCCCCCGCCCGACCGCGATGGCGACAACGCTGAGCAAGCGCGCTCAGTCTTGATCACCACACGGCCCGGGATGCATCACTGCCCCGGGCCGTGGTGCTTTTGCAGCCCGCGTTGACGCGCGAACCGACGACGCCCTGCGTGGGCACCCGAAGTACAAGGAGTTCTGATGGCCGTATTTACCGCACCCCGCCCGGTCATTGCCAAGGGCAAGACCTACAGCAAACCACGCAATCCGCTGGTTGCCCCGAGCCTGTTCCGCCGCGCCGGTTCTCACGGCAGCCCCGTGCAGGGCCAGCGCCAGCAAACCAAGCAACTGCTGCGCTTCGAGCTCAAGCAACTCGCCAAATCGATAGACGACAACGGTCCTTGAAGGCAAGCCCTGCCCCGGACCCACCGGAGACCTGACATGACACGCACGACACTGACACGCTGGCCCGACGCACTGGCCGCAACCCCGAGCTGGCGCCGCACCCTGGCGCTGCTGCTGCAGGCCGCCAGCACGATGCTGGCGCAGCTGGCCGCCAAAATGAACCTGGTTGAGCGCAGAACCAAGGCCCCCGTGGTCGAGTTCTACGCCGAAGCAGGCGCCCCCGAAGGCGCGCTGTTCGTTGACGGCGAGCTGATCGGTTACCTGCCCGGCGTCAACCGCCTGTGATTCCCGCATCAAACAAGAGCCCGCTGCGCAGAAATGCGCAGCGGGCTCTTGCCTGTGGGCGTGGCGGCTAAAGTCGGGTCCTGCGTCACCCGATAGACGTAGCACGATGCCCTCATTTGACCCGCGCCCATGAATGCCGCCCTCCCGTTCACACCACTGACGCGCGCCCTGCCCGATCTGAACTGGTGGACGGCCTACTTCCGAGACGCCGAGATTCCCGTGCTGGCCGAGACCGCCATCGAGCTGGAGGCGCTGCGCGCCAATGAGGACGCCGTCGATGCCAATCTGCTGGGCGAGATGATTGCGCGCGACCCGCTGATGACGCTGAAGGTGATGGCCCATGTGGCCAGCAACCGTCCCAGCAGCCGGGTCACCGATGCCGAAACCGTCACCGCCGCACTGGTGCTGACCGGCATCACCCCGTTCTTCCGCGACTTCGGCCCGCAGCCCACGGTGGAGGAGCGCTTTGCCGATCAGCCCGAGGCGCTGGACGGCCTTTACCAGG
>JAPLPS010000439.1 GCA_026400075.1 Polaromonas sp. | reverse complement strand
CACAAACTGGCGCCCCACACCCAGCGCCGAAGCCGTCTGCACGCCCGCCTCGCCCGCGCCATAAATCAGCAGTCGGCCAGCCGAATGACGTGCCTTGCCCGACCAGCCCGCCAGCCAGAAACGCGCCACCGCCCGGCTGCCGCCGACCAGTAGCAGGAACAGCAGCGGCTGAATCAGCCCCAAGGTGCGCGGCACCCCTTCCCATCTGAACAGCAGCAGGATCAGAAAAAGCAGCAGCGCATACAAGCCAACCGCCTTGGCCGTGGTGGCCAGCGCCGCCATGCCGGTGTAGCGAAAAATCGCCCGGTACAGCCCGAAGCGCACAAACAGCGGAATCGCCAGCACTGGCGCCAGCAGATAGACATACTTCTGCGCCCCCTCCGGTAAACCCGTCTGGTCAATGCGCAGATAAAAAGCCACCCAGACAGACAGCTCGATCATCAGCAGATCGAGCGCCAGCACCACCAGGCGCTTGGCCGGACGCGGCAGCGCCAGCAAGGGCGCAGAAACGGAGCGGTTGAACAGCATATTGATTTTTTAGTGGGTAACGCCGTCGCGCCGAATCACCTTGATAAAGGTCAGCCACAGGATGCGGAGGTCAAACCCCAGCGATTTTTTTTCAAGATAAGCCGCATCGAGCCTGACCTTGTCGGGAATCGGCAGCTCGTCGCGGCCATTGACCTGCGCCCAGCCGGTCAGGCCCGGCACCAATTCATGAACGCCGCTTTGCGTGCGCAACTCAATCAGGTCATGCTGATTGAAAAGCGCCGGGCGCGGCCCGACAAAGCTCATGTCGCCGACCAGGATGCTCCACAGCTGGGGCAGCTCGTCCAGGCTGCTTTTACGCAAAAAGCTGCCAATCGGCGTCAAGTGCGCTTTCGGGTCTGCCAGCAGATGCGTAGCGACGGTGGGCGTGCCGACCCGCATGCTGCGAAACTTGGGCATTTTAAAAATTTTGTTATTTCGGCCCACCCGGTCCGACCAGTACAGCGCCGGGCCGGGCGAGCTCAAGCGCACAGCCAGCGCGACCAGCAGCACCGGCAGGGCCAAAACGGCAGCGGCGGCCACGGCCAGCAGCAAATCAAATACCCGCTTCATCAGTTCAATCCTTGTGCTGCTTTTTTCAAACCCTGGTCCAGCGTCAGCGGGGGTGACCAGCCTAACAGCTGGCGCGTTTTTTCAATATCCACCTGCAGGGAGCCACACAGCCGCTGGGCCATGTCCGGCTTGCCGACCAGCGTCGCCGCCAATTTCAGCAAACCAGCTGGCACTGGTAGCAAACGCGCCGGGCGCCCCATCGCCCGCCCCATGCGGCGCAGCAGCTCCGACGTAGAAACATCTTCGCCATCGGAGGCCAGAAAAGTCTGATTGGCAGCGGCTGGATGGCTGATGCAGGTGATGATCAAATCGACCAGATTATCCAGCGCCACCAGACTGCGCCGGTTGTCAATCGCGCCCAGCGGCAACGGCACGCCGCGCTGGAGCCAGCGCATCATGGCGGCAAAATTGGCCTTGACCCCTGGCCCGTACACCAGCGGCGGGCGGATGATGACCACTTCCATGCCGGTTTCTGCGGCGATTTGCCGCAACCCTTGCTCGGCTTCCCTCTTGGAAATGCCGTAAGGGTCTAGCGGCGCAGGCGCATCGCCCGCCGTGAATGGGTGGCCGGGCTGCGTTGTCTCGCCATTAACCTTGACGGAGCTAATAAAGACAAAGCGCCGCACACCGGCGGCGGCGGCCTGGCGGGCCAGATTCAATGTGCCTTCGACATTGACCCGGCGGAACTCGGCCAGCGGGTTTGCTGCGGTATCTGCCATCACATGCACGCGAGCCGCACAATGAACAAGGAGTGAAATATCTGCCAGCGCCGTGGAGCAGTCGGCAGATGGCTCCAGCTCGCCCATAAGCCGGGACAGTACCCGCTCCGGCCAATGCTGGCCATCCCTGCGAACGGCCACCGCGATACATCGCGACGCATCCTTAGCCAGCAAATGCTGCACAACGGCTTTTCCGACAAAGCCTGTTGCCCCCGTCACGAGAATCATTGCCAAAACCTTTTTGAATTCACGCTTTACGCCAGACTTTGCGATTCACAAAATCCGTGTAACTCAAAATAATTCGCACGATCTTGTCGGAGACATTGTCTGGCGCATAGTCCTTCACCAGATGCAGGGCGCGTTGCGCCCCGCGTGGCTGGGTGATCAATACGTCCAGCCCCTGTAGCACCCGGTCAACATCCATGCCCACAAACATGACTGCGGCCTCTTCAAATCCTTCGGGACGCTCATGCACCTCGCGTAAATTCAGGGCGGGGAAATTAAGAATTGAAGACTCTTCCGTGATCGTGCCGCTGTCTGAGAGCACCGCGCGCGCCCCGGTCTGAAGCCGCACGTAATCCAGAAAACCAAAAGGCTTGTGAAACTGCACCAAGGGATGGGCACTGAGTCCCAGTTCATTCATGCGCTTTCGGGTACGGGGATGAGTAGAAACGATCACAGGCAGGGAAAACTGCTCCGCCAGGGCATTGAGTACATCAAACAAATGCTGCAGATTCTCCGGCGCATCCACATTTTCTTCACGATGCGAGCTAACCAGAAAATACCGCTGCTCCGTCAACGCAAGACGCGGCAGGATGCCAGAAGCCTCCACACCCGCACGGTAGTAGTCAATCACCTCACGCATAGGACTGCCGGTCTTGATCACCTGATCAGGTGGCAAGCCCTCGCGCAGCAGGTACTCACGCGCGATGTCGCTGTAGGTGAGGTTGATGTCCGAAGTATGGTCCACAATGCGCCGGTTAATCTCCTCGGGAACCCGAAAATCAAAACAGCGGTTGCCAGCCTCCATGTGAAAAATCGGAATTTTGCGGCGCTTGGCGGAAATGGCGGCCAGGCAGCTGTTCGTGTCCCCCAGCAGCAGCACCGCTTCAGGCATGTGCGCCTGCATTGCCTTGTCGGCGGCAACAATCACCTGACCAATGGTCTCAGCCGCCGAAGTACCTGCAGCTTCCAAAAACACGTCGGGCCTGCGAATGCCCAGATCGCTGAAAAACACCTCGTTGAGCTCATAGTCATAGTTTTGCCCGGTATGCACCAGCACATGCTCACAGTGCCTATCGAGCTTATCGATCACACGCGACAGGCGGATGATCTCGGGCCGGGTGCCCACAATCGTCATGACCTTGAGCTTACGCATGAACGGCCTCGCGAATAATGTCGAGCTTCATCAGCACCTCCTTGACCTGCTCAACATTGAGCCGCTGGGTGTTGTGCGAGGTGTAGTCGTCAATTTTCGAGATTTCAGTCTCCCCCTCTACAAAATACTTGTCGTAGTTCAGGTCGCGCGAATCGGCAGGAATCCGGTAGTAACCCCCCAGGTCATCGGCGCGGGCCATCTCCTCGCGTGACACCAGCGACTCATAAAGCTTTTCACCATGGCGCGTTCCAATGACCTTGACATCTCCGGCACTGCGCAGCAACTCTTTGATGGCCTGTGCCAAGTCGCCCACCGTCGAGGCAGGAGCCTTCTGCACAAAAATATCGCCTGGCTGGGCATGCTCAAACGCATATAAAACCAGGTCTACCGACTCCTCCAGCGACATCAAGAAGCGCGTCATGTTCGGATCTGTAAGGGTCAGGGGCTTACCCTGCTGCAATTGCTGGAGAAACAGCGGAATCACCGACCCGCGCGAGGCCATCACGTTGCCGTAGCGGGTGGCCGACAGCACCGTTTTACCCGGATCACACAACCGCGACTTAGCCACCATCAGCTTTTCCATCATCGCCTTGGAGATACCCATAGCGTTGATGGGGTACACAGCCTTGTCGGTGCTCAGCACCACGCAGCGCTTGACCTCGTTAGCGATGGCTGCACGCATCACATTCTCAGCACCCAACACATTGGTGCGCACTGCCTCCATAGGATAAAACTCGCAAGAAGGCACCTGCTTGAGCGCAGCAGCGTGAAACACATAGTCCACGCCGCGCAGCGCGTCATGGATACTGTCGTACTCTCGCACATCACCAATATAAAACTTGAGCTTATCGCTCTTCAGAGCGATGCGCATGTCTTCCTGCTTTTTCTCATCACGGCTGAAAATGCGAATTTCGGCAAAATCCGAATGCAGAAAACGGTTCAGCACGGCATTACCAAATGAACCCGTTCCGCCAGTAATAAGCAACACCTTGTCTTTAAACATCTCTGATTTCCTCTGTATCTATATCTGTGGGTTCAGGAAAATTCGCGCATACGGCGAACCAACTCAGGCCAGGCGGGTGGCAGGTAAGCTGTAAGCGCCCGAAAACGGCTGGAGTCCAGCGATCTGTCGATCACCAGCTTGTCATCGGGCACGATGGTTGTGGATTTCCCATAGGCCTGCGCCACCAGTGTCAACAATTCAAACTTGTTGATGGGATCAGCAGACACATGGTAGAGGCCGCGCAAATCGGCGTTTGGAACCACGAAGTCGCGCATCACACGGGCCAGCTCCATCGTGGGAAGACCTGAAAATATGGCACGCGTGAATCCTTTTACCATTCCCTGCTGCGCAAGAAACCAGCCTACCAGACCGTGCGCACTATCCAGCTCATGACCGATGATGGAGGTACGCAGCGTGATGGCATGGGGATAGTCCACCTCCCCCAGGTATTTGCTGCGCCCATACAGATCCTGCGCATCAGGCAGGTCTTGCTCACCGTACATTCCCCGGGTTCCGGCAAACACACAATCGGTGCTCATATGAATCAGACGG
This sequence comes from Polaromonas sp., assembly GCA_026400075.1. Lineage (GTDB taxonomy): Bacteria > Pseudomonadota > Gammaproteobacteria > Burkholderiales > Burkholderiaceae_C > Polaromonas. The sequence goes on along the minus strand of JAPLPS010000439.1, from coordinate 3,158 downwards.
GCACCCGCCACATCACAGAGTCTGGCTAATCTGTGGGGAAGCAGCGAATTGATGGGGATGGCGGCCAGGGGGTCATCGGCCTCGGCCAACTGCTTGACCAGACCAATACAGTTGATAACTACATTGGGACGTGTCAAGGTAAACAGCCTCACCAGACTGTCAGTATTTTCAACATCCACACCGCAAATCACATGCTCGCGCAACTCGGGCGGCAGCAGGCGCAGCACGCCAGCCGAACGGGCCGACCCCACTACCGAATAGTCATCACTCTGCGCGAAAACACGCAATACCGCGTTACCCAGCATGCCGGATGCACCCAGCACTAGCACTTTTTGTTTCTGATTTTTGATCATTGGATCCTGTTCCTGCTTTTTTCATTATTTCCGTTTATGACTGGTGCTTTGCCGAGATCCTGGTGAAGTGCTCTGCAAGCTTCTGAGCAAGCACAGCAGGATCAAAATTCTGCAGGTAATACCGTTGACCCGCCTCGCCCATGCGCTGCAATTGGGCAGGAGAAAGCGCCCGCAGCCGCAACACTGCCTGAGCCAGCCCGGCAGCATCCTCGGCGGGGCAAGAAACACCCGCGCCTGATGCATCAAGCACCTTGGAGCCCTCGCCATCGAGCGACGCAATGATTGGTTTACCTGCGGCCAGATAAGCCTGGACTTTGCTGGGGACTGTCTGGCTCATGATGGCGCTGCGCACCAGGCTTACCAGCAGTACTGAAGCCTGCGCCAAAATGCCAGGCATGGCCTCGGTGGCAAACCGCCCGGCCAGCTGTACATTGCCCAATTGCCTGCGAAGCACCTCTTGCTGCAGCCATTGACTGCGGCTGCCGCTGCCCACCAGAACGATCCGTACATCCGCATGAAGCCGCAAAAGCTCGGCTGCATCCAGGATGGTGTCCAGGGCCTGCACGGTGCCCAAATTCCCGGCAAACACCACGTTAAAGCCCGGCTCCAGCAACAAGGCTGGTGGGTCTAGCGCTCCGGCCCGGCCGAATGCCAACTCACCAGGGTTAGGGTGATACTGCACCGGGGTTTTACCGGCCATCGTTTTCACCGAAGGAATGAACGCCTCCGACTGCACCAACAATGAATCACAGCGGCGGTAAATCCAGCGCACCAGCACGGCCACCATGTCAAGCACGCGCCGGTTGCGCACAAACCCGGTGGCCTCCAGGCTTTGAGGCCAAAGATCCTGCACCCAGGTGACCAGCTTGGCACGCTTCAAAAAAGCAAGCCACACCGCAGGTATGGCCTGAATGATCGGTGACGGTGCATACACAAAAACCACATCGAAACGCTGTTTGCGCAGCAGCCAGGGGCTCAGCACACAGGCACTCAGCACAAACAAAAGATAGTTGGCAGCCAGTCCAATGGCGCCACCCCGCCCCCTAGGCACAAGCGGGACACGGTAAATGCTGTAACCCGACTCATGCTGCTGCACTCCGAAACCGATGGCACGGTAACCAGCAAATACATCACCCTGCGGATAGTTAGGCTGCCCCGTCAGGACAGTGATGTGACACCCCGCAGACCGAAGTGACTCCACCACTTCGTTGATACGGAATGACTCAGGCCAATAATATTGGCTCAGCACCAAGACTCTCATTCAGACGCCCCCACCAGCAAGTCACGCCAAAAAACGTCAGGCGAGCGCAGCGGTAATACAGGCTCGGAAACCGCAAGAAACCGCTTGACAGCCCGTGCAATGGAGACAGCAGAGAGCGGGTCAAAAGTCTGTACCGGGCTGCAGACATCGCGCACATAATCCAGCTCCGAAGCCAGAATCGGCAGCCCTGCATGCGTGGCCTCTATGAGAGGCAAACCAAACGACTCGGCAGTAGACGGAAAAATCATGGCCCCAGCTGTAGCGTACAGGGACAACACCTTTTCATGCGGCATCTGCCCAAGATCCTGAATCCGAAGCCCTGCCTGATCGGTCAGGGCGGCAACTTCCCGCTTGAGCACCTCATCACGCGGACTCAAAGTCAATGCCAGCGACGGATGCAATCCATCGCGCGCCAGCAGCTGCCACGCCACCAGCAGCACCCGATGGTTCTTGTGCGCCTCCCCATCCGCCACATAGACAAAATCCCAGTCCGTTGTCCTGACCTTGTGCTCAGCCGACGTGGGCAGCGCCTCGACAAACGGCAACACCCTCACCGCTGGCTGGCCCGAACCATGCGCCCCCCACCACTGCACAACGGCACGCTGCATGGAAGGCGTCTGCACGATGTACTCTGCGACCCGATGCCGGAAAATCTGACTCACGAAGCGCTCAAATGCCAGGCGCACACGAGTCTTGAGCCGGTAGCCCGATGGCAGCGTTCGTGCAAGATAAAGCCGGTTCTGCAAAAAAACGACAATCTTTGCCTGATTTGAAAGCAATGGCGGAAGACCATGAAAGCACAAAATGACATCGCCTGGTTTGGCCACCGAACTTAAATAGAACTCGGCCCTGAGGCGAGCACCCGCACGGGCATCGACCCAGGTCACTTGTGCCCCCTGCGGCAACATCACACGCCCACGGGCCCGGGCATCGAGCAGCGCCGTGAGTTGCCAGTCACTTGGCCACGCTGCTACAAGTGCTTGCAACAGTACAAACCCGCCCCCGGTGTGAATACTGGGCGCATGAAGCACCACGCTACGGTGACGACTCATCGCGGAAATTTTGCCTGTGCAGCCGTCAGACTGTCAGCCGCCTGCTCCCAGCCAATTCCCAAACGCGCCAAGTGCCGCGCAAGGGCTTGCGGCGCCGCTGCAATGGTGTCAAGTCCTGAAATGTAGGCCCGTCCCCCTGCGGCAGTTGGTCGCGACAAGCGCTTGATAAACCGAAACAGCCGTTCACGGCGATAGCGTTTCACCTCTATGCCAATCTGTGCATCCAGCATGGCGGCCTGACTCCCGACAATGTGTTTTGCCTCTACGCTGGCCTGATCGATTTCCTGGGAATATTCAGCATGCAGGACACGGCAGACGGCCATCAGGCGTGCAAAGTTGAACGAGGCGACCTGCTGCGGTGCAATTCGCCGAATGGTTTCAAGCGCAGCATGAGCCCACACCGTTTCAACTGAAAAGAAACGCGGCACACCCTCACTCCAGCCACCGGCTTCAAAGCCTTTGGTCTGCGACTCCTGACTGAGTTTTCCCTTG
>JAPLPS010000257.1 GCA_026400075.1 Polaromonas sp. | reverse complement strand
ATCCCATTGGCCGTCAAAGATCATGTTGCCGCCCAGACCGGCCCCGGCCAGCTGCGGCCCGGCGACCAATTCGATCCAGGCCATAGGCAGGCCGGTGAGTTTTCCGGCGGTGACTAATTCGCCCGCCCGCCAGCGCAGCGGCTGCCAGGCCAGCGTGGCCGGGGCGGGCGCCTGGGTCTTGCCAACCGGGGCGCTCAAGAGCGCCTGACCGGCGCCGCTTTCAAAAGCGCCGCCTGCGCTGCCCGGCGTCCATTTGAACGGCACAGCGCCGCTGGTGGCCAGCCGCCACGGGCCGGGGCCGAGCGCCGGATCTTCGACGCTGAGGCTCAATTGCTCCAGCAAACCCTTCCACGCGGCGGAGCCGGACGCGGCTGACGAGGCGGCGGACTTCAGGCGCCCGCCGCTGGCGGCCAGTTGCAGGCTCAGGCGGCGCTGGTCGAGTTCAACCCGGCCCTGAGCGGCCAGTTGGGCCTGACTCAGGCGGCCCGACAGCGTGACCTGCAGGGAGCGGATTTTGACCAGGCCGGTGCTCGCCGGGCCGGGTTTGGGCGGCGTGACTGTCGCTGTTGATGTGGCGGCGTCAGCTGACGCTGGGGCCGACGCTGCGGCTGGGATTGACGTTCGCGCCTGCGCTGTGGCCTTCGCGGCAGGCCGCCAGTCCAGCGACGGCAAGTCGAGCTTGGCCTGCAGCGCCGGATCCTGCCAGCCGCCTTGCCAGCTGGCCTGCAGTTCAGCGCCGCCGCTGGCCGAGGCGCCGCGCAGTGCGGCGGGCAGGCCGGGCAGTGTCTGCAGCCAGCGCAGGGTCTGGGCAGCGTCGCGGCCATGCAGGCTCAATTCGCCGCCGCCGCTGGTTTCGCGCAACTGGCCGCTCACTTTCGCGTCCAGGCCGGGCGCCGTGAAAGCCAGCTGGCCCTGGCCGCTTTTGGCGGTGGGTTGAAGCTCAAGCTGGCCGCTCAGTTCGGCCTCGGCGGTGCGGATTTTCAGGGCCGACAGCGCCAGCGTGCAGCCCGCCAGTTGCGGGTTCCAATTGCCGGTGGCGCTGGCGTCGCGCAGCCCGAGCTGCGCCAGCAGCCGGTTCGTGCCGGAAGCCGAAGCCGAAGCGGGGCCGGAAGCGGATGTGGAAGGGGAAGTGGAGGATGCGGCTGAGGCTGAGGCTGAGGCTGAGGCGCTGGACGCAGCGGGCGGCTTGCCCGCGCTGCCAGCGGCCTGCAGGCTGGCGTCGAATTGCGTAGCCGCGCCCTGGCCGCTTAATTCGGCCCGGCCGTCCAGTAGCAACGGCCCGAGCCCGCTGTAAAGCTGGGCCGTGTTCACCCGCTTGAGCGTGGCGCTAAGAGTCCAGGCGGGCGCAGGCGCAGCAGCCGGGCCGGTTGCCGAAGCCGAAGCCGAAGCCGAAGCCGAAGCCGAAGCCGAAGCCGATTTTCCGGCTGTCGCCGCCGGGCCGTGCCAGTTGCCGCTGGCCAGTAGTTCGCCGCCGCCCAGGCTGGCTTTGAGGCTGCGCACCATCGCCGTGCCGTTGCGCCACTCGCCCTGCGTGTCCAGCCGGGCCAGTGGCAGGCGGTGCTGATCCCACGGGCCGGGCAGGGCGTTGGCCAGTTTCAGATCCAGCAGCCAGGCCGCGCTGGCCTTGGCTGCTGTGCTGGCGAGTGGCTGTACGCTGGCGCTGCCAGTCAACAGGGTTTGCGGCGCGTCCGGCCACAGAGCGGCCAGATCCAGGTCGTGGAAATCCGCATCGGCCTGCGCCAGCGGCTGCGCGGCCCAGGGCGTGACTTGGGCCGTGGCGCTGGCGTGGGGCTGGACGGTTTTTTCCTTGGCCGCAACAGGCGCGGCGCTGACTTTTAACTCGGCCTTGACGGCCAGCTCGGTCAGCGGGCCACTGGCCGTGGCTTCAAAGCGCAGCGGCACGGCGGCTGGGCGCTTGGGCAGGTTGACGCTGAGCGCGCCGGACAGCGCGGCCTCCAGCTTGAGCGGCGCGCTGGCCGACAGGCTGGCGCGCCCGCTGTACTGGCCGCTGGCGACCTGTGCGCTCGTCAGTGCCAGCTGGTGGCGCAGGCCGTCGAAGTCATAGCGCCCGGCAATGCCAGACGCGGAAAACTTGCTGGCGCCCTGAACATCGAGCTGGCCGAGCGAAAAATCCGCCAGCGTCACCCGTAGCGGCAGCGCGATGGCGCCGGGCGGGACGCTCGGTTTGGGCGGGCGCTGGTCATCGGCCTGAACGCTGGCAGCGCTCAGGCGGTCGATCTGGAGGCGGCCATCGAGCAGCGCGCGCGGCTGCCAGGTCAGGCTGACATCGCGGGCCAGCACTTTGAGGCCGCCTTGTTCCCATTGCAACTGGTCGATATGGCCGCCTGCGCGCAGCGAGCCGCTGACGTTTTGGGCGCTCAGCGGCTGGGATTTTTCGATCCAGGCCAGCGCCGTGGCCAGCGAACCGTCGGTGCCTGTCCACCACCAAAGTCCGCCCGTCGCCGTGAGCGCCAGCGCGGCGAGGCTGCCGCCAGCCCAGGCGGCGGTTTTGAGCCATCGACGCGGCGCTGGCGGGGAAGCGGATGCGGAAGCGCTGGAAACGGCAGGTGCTTCGGGCGCGGCCGCTGCCTCAGAGTTGGCTGAGGCGGGTGCAGCAGGCGTGGTGAAGGTTTCAGGCAAGGCTGGCGTTGCAGGCGCGGCGGGCGCGCCGTCAGGTTTGTTCAGATCCGTCATCAGAAAACAAAGCCCACGCTGATGTGCAGCCGCACCTGTTTGACCTTGACGCCATAGGCCAGATCCATCTGCAGCGGGCCAATCGGGCTTCTCCATCGCAGGCCGGTGCCAAGGCCGACGGACGGGCGCAAATCCTGCGGCTTGTCGGCGACGGCGCCTGCGTCGATAAAGAAGGTGTTTTCAAACTCGCTGATCCGGCCTTTGAGCAGCATCGGGCGCTGCCATTCGAGGCTGGCCACGGCCAGATAGCGGCCGGGGCCGGTCACGCCGTTGGCCAGCGCGATGCCGATGTCGCGGTAGCCGTAGCCGCGCACCGTGGTGTCGCCGCCGGTGCGAAACAGCTGGGTGCTGGGCACGCGTGCGCTGTCTTTGGCCAGCACCGCGCCACCTTCGGCGCGCATGGCCAGGCGCCCGCTGCTCAGCGGCTGTATGCCCAGCCAGCGGCCGACGGCGCGGGTAAAGGGCTGGCGATCCTGGCCCAGCGTCGTGCCTGCGCCCAGCTCAAAGCCCAGGCCGTAGCCCTTGCCGGGAAAGGGCAGGCTGTCGAAATAGCGCCCCGTCCAGAGATAGTTGGCCGTCAGCGCCGAGCCGTCGCCGGTGTCGGCGGCGCTCGTGCCCGGCAGGCCGGTGCCCTGGACGTTGGCCCGGTCGTATTGCAGGTAAAAATTTCGGTCAAAGCGCTCGCTGGTCTGAACGCGGCCAAAGCGCAGGCGCTGCGCCTGGGTGATCAGCTCGTTGTCGTTGATGCGCTCGGCGCGGCCCAGAAAGCCCCAGCGCCAGCCCGCCTCGTCGGGAATGGCCGTCCATTCGGTCTGGACTGAGGGCGCTTTTTTCTCCAGCTGCAGCTTGGTGACGGCGCGCCAGTCGATACCGGGCACGCGCTGGTGCGTGTGCTCAATGGAGGCGCGCGGCCCGCTGTCGGTGGTCATGCCCACGCCGAGCACGACTTTTTGCAGCTTGGCCTCGCGCAGCTGGATTTGCACCGGTACGGCCTGCGGATCGTCCTCCGGGTTGATGAAGACATAGGCTGAATTGAAATAGCCGCTGGCCGCCAGCCGCTGCTGCGCCTGCACCAGCTGGTTCTGGTCATAAACGGCGCCCGCCTGCAGCCGCGCCAGTCGCGGCACCAGCACCGGGTCATAACGCTCCACGCCGCTGACCTGCAGCGGCCCGAGGCGGTAGAGCGGGCCGGAATCGTAGTGCAGGTTCAGCTGGGCGAGGCCGGTTTGCGCGTCGATGTCGGCCAGGGCGCCAGCGAGCTGCCCGGCCGGGTAGCGGCGCGCCAGCAGCTGGCGCAGCGCCTGGGTTTTGGCGCTGTCCCAGCCGTCCTGGGTGAAGCGCTCGCCGCTGGGCAGGCGCCAGTCGCGCTGGATGGCGCTGCGCTGGGCGATGGCGTCTTCATCGGGCGAGTCGGCAATGTCGCCGGAAAAGTTCACGGCCACGGGGCCGACATGGGTGGCTTCGCCCGGCTCCACCGCCACGACGATGGTCGGCCTCTCGTTCAGGCCGCCTTCGCGGGTGATGTTGATTTTTGGGCTGAAGTAACCCAGCGTGCCGACCAGGTTGCGCACATTGCGCTCGGCCAGCAGCACCAGCCGGGCCAGTTCGGCCTCGTCCAGATCGGTCACGGCCCGGTAGCGCTGCAGCTCAATATGCTTTTCCAACAGCTCGCGCACCTCTTTGGGCGCGCGCACGACGATGTCAAAGGCGGTCACTTCCGGCTCGGCGCTGGTGGGGCCGATGGCGCCTTCGGGCGTGGGTGGGGGCGTGATTTTTTCGGGCGGGGCTTCCAGGGCCGGGGCGGTCTGGGTCACGCCTGAAGGCGGGGTGGACGTGGCGGGCATGAGTACCGCAGCTGGCGGCGCGGCGGCGGTCTGTGCGCTGACAGCAGGTGTCAGTGCGCTGCTTGTCAAGGCAAAAAAGGTCAGGGCCAGGCGGCTGCGAATCAGGCCAGCCGCGTCGGGGGCTGGCAGGGAAAGGGGGCGGAAAGAGGTCACGGCGCGCAGTTTAACAACGGTGTTTATTTCGACAGCAGGCGTATGGCCTCTTCCAGCCCCTTGAGCGTCAGCGGATACATGCGCTGGCCCATCAGCTGCTGGACGATGGCGATGCTCTGGCGGTACTGCCACACGCCCTGCGGCTCGGGGTTGATCCAGGCGCATTTGGGAAACGCGTTGGTCAGCCGCCCCAGCCACTCGGCGCCGGTTTCTTCATTCGTGTACTCGACGCTGCCGCCCGGCTGCAGGATTTCATAGGGGCTCATCGTCGCGTCGCCGACGAAGATCAGTTTGTAATCCTTGTTGTACTTGCGGATGATGTCCCAGGTGGCGAACTTTTCGGCGTAGCGGCGCCGGTTGTTCTTCCACATGAAGTCATAGACGCAGTTGTGGAAGTAGTAAAACTCCAGGTGCTTGAACTCGGCCTTGACGGCGGAGAACATCTCTTCGACGCGCTGGATGTGGTCGTCCATCGTGCCGCCCACGTCCATCAGCAGCAGCACTTTCACATTGTTGTGGCGCTCGGGCACCATTTTGATGTCTAGCCAGCCCGCGTTGGCGGCGGTGGCGCGGATGGTGTCGGGCAAATCCAGCTCTTCGGCGTTGCCCAGCCGGGCGAACTTGCGCAGGCGGCGCAGCGCCACCTTGATATTGCGCGTGCCCAGTTCCTGCGTGTCGTCGTAGTCTTTGTAAGCGCGCTGATCCCAGACCTTCACCGCGCTGCGGTTGCGGCTTTTGTCCTGGCCGATGCGAATGCCCTGCGGGTTATAGCCATTGGCGCCGAACGGCGACGTGCCGCCCGTGCCAATCCACTTGCTGCCGCCTTCGTGGCGCTCTTTTTGTTCTTCAAAACGCTTTTTGAGCGTTTCCATCAGCTCGTCCCAGCCCATTTTTTCGATTTTGGCTTTGTCCTCGGGGCTGAGTTCCAGCTCCAGATTTTTGCGCAGCCATTCGAGCGGGATTTCTTTCGTGAAATCGGCCAGCATCTCCACGCCCTTGAAGTACGCCGCAAAAGCGCGGTCGAACTTGTCGTAGTGCTTTTCGTCTTTGACCAGCACGGTGCGGCTGAGGTAATAGAAATCGTCGATGCTGCAAGCCGCGTCGGTTTCCTCGCCATCGGGGCTGGGCTGGCCACTGTTCGGCCCGACCACGCCCGCCTGCAGCGCTTCGAGCAGCATCAAAAATTCCTTGACGGAAACGGGCAATTTGGCGGCGCGCAGGGTGTAGAAAAAATCAATCAGCATGGGGTGAAATCCAGTTTTCAATTTTCAGCTTGGGAACGCGCACAAACTCCCGCGTGTTGTCCGTCACCAGCATCAATTTATGGTGCAGCGCTTCGGCGGCAATCCAGGTGTCGTTCGGGCCTATCGGCGTGCCTGCCTGCTCCAGTTCGGCGCGCAGCTGGGCGTAGGCGGCTGAAACGCCGCCGTCCAGCGGCAGCAGTTGCGCGTTGGCGGTGATGTGTTCGATCACCTGCCAGCGCTTGGGCGTGCGGTCGCCTTTGTAATAGCCCACCTGCAGCTCGCCCAGCACGATGGGCGAGAGAAAAATCTGGCTGAACTGCAGGCGACTGAAGCGCTCGACCAGTGCCGGGCTGGCGCGGCGTATCAGGGCGCTCCAGATATTGGTGTCGATCAAATAGCGGACGGGCGTGTTCGGCATGGGCGGCTCACCAGGCTTGAATGGCTTCGGCGCTGCCTTCATCGCCCGCGTCCGGCCAGTCGGTGATGACGGGCAGCTTGGCGAGGAATTCGGCCATCGTCTGCGGCAGCTCTTTCAGGATGATTTCATCGCCGCGCCGCTCGATATGGACGCGCTTGGACTGGAACTGAAACTGCTTGGGCAGGCGCACGGCCTGGCTGTTGCCCGACATGAATACGGCGGCGGTGGTCATCAAAAATCTCCTTGGCTGGCAATATACGCAGTGTATATGGCCAGTCTGGTTTGTCAAAGTCAGCGCGGCTTGTCCAGCAGGTAGAGCAATTGCGCCTTGACTTCGGGCCACTCGCCGCTGCGCAGGCTGTACATCACGGTGTCGCGGATGGTGCCGTCGCGGCGCAGGGCGTGGCCGCGAATCACGCCGTCTTTTTTCGCGCCGAGGCGCTCGATGGCCGCTTGCGAGGCGAAGTTGAAATTGTCGGTGCGCCAGCCCACGACGTGGCAACGCAGCGTTTCAAAGGCGTGCGTCAGTAGCAGCAATTTGCAGGTGGTGTTGACGTGGCTGCGCTGGTGGCTTTTGGCGTACCAGGTGTAGCCGATTTCCACACGCCGCACGGCGGGCACGATGTCGTGAAAGCTGGTGCAGCCCAGCACCGCGCCCGTTGCTTCGTCCAGCACGGCAAAGGCGATGCGGCTGCCTTCGCTGCGCATGGCCAGCGCGGTTTCGATGTAAGCGCGGGTCTGCTCCGGCTCGGGCACTGAGGTGATGCGCAGTTTCCAGAGTTCGCCGTCGGCGGCGGCGGTGCGCAGGCCGCTTTCATGCGCCAGCGTCAGCGGCACCAGCCGCACGCCACGGGCGCTCAGTTCAACCGGCTGGACAAAAGGATTGCTCATGGCGCGCCTCTCTTTAACGGTTGTTGCGCTGCATGAAGACCAGTTTTTCAAACAGCGTCACGTCCTGTTCGTTCTTCAGCAGCGCGCCGACCAGCGGCGGCACGGCGATTTTCTGGTCGTTGCTTTGCAGCGCTTCGAGCGGAATGTCTTCGGCCACCAGCAGCTTGAGCCAGTCGAGCAGTTCGCTGGTGGACGGTTTCTTTTTCAGGCCGGGCAGGTTGTGGACTTCGTAGAAGGTCTTCATCGCCGCCGCCAGCAGCTCTTTTTTAAGCGTCGGGAAATGCACATCGACGATCAGCTGCATGGTCGCCGCCTCGGGGAACTTGATGTAGTGGAAAAAGCAGCGGCGTAAAAACGCGTCGGGCAGCTCTTTTTCATTGTTCGAGGTGATGAACACCAGCGGTCTGTGCTTGGCCTTGATCAGTTCGCGGGTTTCGTAGCAGTAAAACTCCATGCGGTCGATTTCGCGCAGCAAATCGTTCGGGAATTCGATGTCGGCCTTGTCGATTTCGTCGATCAAGAGCGCCACCGGCTGGTCTGCCGTGAACGCCTGCCACAGCACGCCCTTGACGATGTAATTGTGAATGTCCTTGACCTTCTCGTCGCCCAACTGTGAGTCGCGCAGGCGCGAGACCGCGTCGTACTCGTACAGGCCTTGCTGCGCCTTGGTGGTCGATTTGATGTGCCACTGCAGCAGCGGCAGATTGAGCGCCTGGGCGACTTCTTCAGCCAGCATGGTTTTGCCGGTGCCGGGTTCGCCTTTGACCAGCAGCGGTTTTTTCAGGGTGGAGGCGGCGTTGACGGCCAGCATCAGGTCCGGGGTGGCGACGTAGTTTTCTGAGCCTTGAAATTTCATAGGAGGTTTTGGCGTTGAACGTGAGAGGGTGGAGGGGGCTGCGCAAGGGATTACCCGTAAGCGGCTTTTGGCGCCAGCGTACACAATGAAAGCTGGCGTTTTTTGTACGACAAACTCTGACTTGATTGTGCGCGAAAAAATGAACAAGCTTCTGACCACGCTCTTTGCTTTGGCTGTCTCATCCACCGCGCTGTCGGCGCTGACGCAGGAGGTCAAGGGCGACGCCCGGGCTGGTCAGACCAAGAATGCCATGTGCATCGGTTGCCACGGCATTGTGGGCTACCAGGCCTCGTTCCCCGAGGTGTACAAGGTGCCGATGATTTCCGGCCAGAGCGCCGCTTACCTGTCGGCGGCGCTGCAGGCCTACAAAAAAGGCGAGCGCAGGCACCCGACGATGCGCGGCGTTGCGGCCTCGCTGACGGCGCAGGACATGGCCGATCTGGCCGCTTATTACAGCGCCAGCGGCGCGGTGGCCGGTGCGCCGCCGCTGCCTGCCAAACCAGCCAAGGAAGCGGGCGCCCAGGTGCAGGCGCTGCTGGGCAAGGCCAATTGCGCCTCCTGCCACGGCGCCAATTTCAGCCAGCCGATTGACCCCAGCTACCCGAAACTTGCTGGCCAGCATGCCGACTACCTGTTTGTCGCGCTCAAGGCGTATCAGGTAGATGGCAATCCGAACGTGGGCCGCGCCCATCCCATCATGGGCGCGATGGCCAAGATGTACACGCACGCCGAGCTGAAGGCGCTGGCTGGCTACATCGGCTCAGTGCCGGGTGAACTCAAGGTGGTGCCGCAGAGCCGGTTTCGCTGAACAGGAATTTTGCGGCAGGGATTGGATGGCCGTCTTGCAGCGGAACTCGCCCTTTGCGTGAGTGGCTGGCCGGTTTGGGCCAGTTGCTGAGCTTGGTGATGCACTATCAAGGTGACTGCTTCAGGCTGCAGACGCCCAACATTAAGGTGAGGGGCGTACCGTTTTTGGCGCATCCCGCTCGACCGATGGGTTGGGCATTGTTTGGACTTCTCGTTTGACTGTGTTGGCCAGAAACTCATTAAGGATGCGCTCTCTTTCCTTAAGTGCAGTCGGCATATTCTTGCAGTATGTCATGAGAGCATTTCTGGAGAGCTTTTCCCATTGTTCGTTGGTTCTCTTGGTCAGTCCGATTTTCAACATTTCACTAATACTGACCTGGTTTTCTTTGGGAAGAGTATTTCCTAGCCTGGCTATACATTCTCGGTGCGATTCTTCAAACTTAGCTGAGTTCCTTTCTTTCCATAACGAAAATTCGTTCATGGAAATCTGAGAAAACTCCGGGAATTCAGAATTGCACCTAAGAACCCATTCTTCAGCTGCTTGGAGCGGGAGGCACACGGACAAGCCAGCATCGACCAAACCTTCGGATGCGACGCTTTGGCCAGAATGAAGTAGCAGAGCAACAAACGCAAAAGCGGCGGGCTTCATAGTGAAAATGTCCAATGTGATGTAGATGGGCGAATATCGTGGGCTCCCAGGATATCCGACGAAATGTTCAAGAATTCCACCTTCGGATAGCTATGGCCTATCAAGCGCAAGCGGAAAGGCATATGCCACGGTGGTTCGTCGGGGATGTGACATCTAATAACCTGCCCACACGCCGGAGTCGTACATGAGCCGCATTGTGTAATTGACTTGAAGGGTCTGGTTGCCTCCACAATTTATTTCGGTCTGTTTTCCAGACGGAGCTGGAGCCGACACACTTATGGACGATCTGCTCCTAAGCGGATCAGAAAAGGTATATCCGTACCCATTGCTCGTGAACTCGACGGATGCATTGCCGTTCCCAAAGGAGTTGTAAACAAATGAGCCCAACGGTGGTTTTCTCTCAGCCGGGTACGTAAACACGACTTTGCCGCGACTAGAAGCGCGGTACTGTATGTAGCCTGACGTGCGGGTCACAGTATGCGAAGAGCACAGCGAATAAACGCGCTTACCGGTTTCGCAACTCCACAACGTGATCTCTTCCTTGTTGCAGAGCGGGCTTTGCGGATACTCGCTGCTGTACTGCGTCCATGTGGCATTCGTGATGGACGAATCTGGGGTTCTCTCTTCCGAGAGAACGGGCGCAGTAGCCAAGGCTAGGACAATAGTCAACAAAGGCCGAGTCATGTTCTTCATGGTGTTTAACGTTGGCGTTGTAGGGCGGGCAGCACACGCCGCGCAGCGGCATCCTGCTGCTGCGTGTCCATGCCGAGCGACCAGTTAGCGTTCAGGCGCACAAAACTATTCGGTAGTGGTTTAATTTTGACTGTCATCCAGTAAGGTATTTATGGCGCGCAGTGATGTTGTACTCATAGATGAATAACTTGAGTGATGCTTCATGATTTTCTTGGATTTTGGAAAA
>JAPLPS010000179.1 GCA_026400075.1 Polaromonas sp. | reverse complement strand
TGCGCGAGGGCGACACGATTTCGCCGTTCTACGACTCGATGGTGGCCAAGCTGATCGTCCACGGCCAGACGCGCGAAGAGGCGCTGGCCCGCCTGGACGAGGCGCTGGCGCAGATTCGCATCGTCGGCCTGTCCACCAACGTGCAGTTTTTGCGCTACGTGACGCGCAGCCCGTCGTTTGCGCAGGCGAATCTGGACACGGCGCTGATTCAGCGCGAAACCGCCGTGCTGTTTAACCAGGAGCCGGTCGGCCTGCCGCTGGCCGCCGCTGCTGCGATTGCCCAGACGCTGCTGGCGGAAAAAGCCCGCGAAGGCGCCGATCCGTTCAGCCGCCGCGACGGCTGGCAAAGCCACGGCGTGACGGTGCGGCCGTTTGAATTTGAGTTTCACGGCGAAGCGGCCAAGGCCAGCTTGACCTGCCAGCACGACGGCGGCTTGCAACTGTGCGTCGGCGACGTGGCCGGGCCGCTGGTGTTTTCTCAAAGCACGCAGAGCACTGACATTCAAGGCGGGCAGGGCATTGACATTCAGTTCGCTGGCCAGCGCTTGCGGGCCGAAGTTTTCACGCAGGGCGAGGTGGATCACGTCTTCACCAGCCGGGGCGCAACGCAGATCACGGCGATTGACCTGCTGGCCCACGCGGGCGAAACCCACGCCGAAGGCGGACGCCTCACCGCGCCCATGCCGGGCAAGGTGGTGTCGTTTGCCGTCAAGGCGGGCGACAAGGTGGAAAAAGGCCAGCCGCTGGCGGTGATGGAAGCCATGAAAATGGAACACACCATCGCTGCGCCCGCCGACGGCGTGGTGCTCGAATTGCTCTACGCGCCGGGCGATCAGGTGACGGAAGGCGCGGAATTGCTGAAAATAGGGGTTTGAACCTTTTGGACACCTGAATGCGCCTCAGTTTTTGCTGCACCGATACCGACGCCCAGCCCTGGCTGGACGGCCTGCGCGCCGCGCTGCCGGGCGCGCTGGTTGAAGAGTGGACTGCTGACAGCAGCGCCGCCGATTACGCCGTGGTCTGGGCGCCACCGCAGGCGTTTTTTGAGCAGCAGACGCAGCTCAAGGCGATTTTCAACACCGGCGCCGGGGTCGATGCGCTGCTAAAACTGCGCCTGCCGCCCGGCGTGCCGCTGATTCGGCTGGACGACGCAGGCATGGCGGTGCAGATGGCCGAGTACGTCTGCCATGCCGTCATTCGCCATTTCCGCGAGTTTGACGTTTATGAGGCGCAGGCCGCGCAAGGCCGCTGGGCGCCGCGCCCGCCGCGCCGACACCGGGATTTTCCGGTCGGCGTGATGGGGCTGGGCGCGCTGGGCGAGCGGGTCAGCCGGACGCTGGCGGCTTTTGATTTTCTGGTGTGCGGCTGGAGTCGCTCGGCCAAGGCGATTGACGGCGTGCAGTGCTTTACGGGCGAAGCCGGATTCAACGATTTTCTGGCCGCCAGCCGGATTCTGGTGTGCCTGCTGCCGCTGACGCCAGAGACCGAAAACATCCTGCGCCGCGACACGCTGGCGCGGCTGCAGCCGGGCGGCTACGTCATCAACGTGGCGCGTGGCCGCCACCTGGTCGATGACGACCTGATCGCGCTGCTCGACAGCGGCCATCTGGCGGGCGCGACACTGGATGTGTTTCGCAGCGAGCCGCTGCCTGCAGACCATCCGTTCTGGGCGCATCCGCGCATCACCGTCACGCCGCATATTTCGGCGCGCACATTGCGCGATGAAAGCATTGCGCAGATCGCCGGGAAAATCCGGGCGCTGGAGAATGGCGAGGCGCTGGCCGGGGTGGTGAATCATGCGCTCGGGTATTGAGCCTGCACAATACCGCCATGTCCTCAAGCACAAAAAAAGATCAATGGCCTTATCCTGGCGCCCGCTGGTGGACGTTTGACTTTCATACGCACACGCCTGTATCGAAGGACACTTACTGGGCAAAACACGCCGTTGAACTTTCGCCAGAAACCTGGCTGCTCAAGTACATGGCCGCTGGGATTGATTGCGTAGCCGTTACCGACCACAACAGCGGTGCGTGGGTTGACAAGCTCAAAACCGAGTATCAGCGGATGGCGCAGCTTGCGCAGGCCGGCTCCCCGCCAGCTGGCTTTCGGGCGCTTTATCTATTTCCGGGCGTAGAGATTTCAGTGGCTGGCGGATTGCATCTTCTTGCTATCTTTGACCCAGAAAAATCCACTTCGACCATTACCAGCTTGCTGGGGGCGGTTGGTTTCCCAGAGCATTTGCATGGTGAAACGGATAGCAGCGTTGAGGCTGCTTGTTCGCGCAAAACCTTGGTGGAAGTGATTGACGAGATTCATCGTTGTGGCGGTATCGCCATTCCAGCGCATTCTGATCAAGGCAAAGGTTTGCTGGAAACGAAAGGCGCTGGTCAAGGTGCGGTACATGCGGATCAGATTCGCTCCGTATTCAAGGCGGGCATATTGGCGATTGAGACGGTCAATCGCCAAGTGAGCAAGCCGAATATTTACCGAGAAGCCAACATCCATTGGGCAGAGGTACTGGGCTCTGATTGCCATAGTTTTCATCTGCCAACTATTCCTGGCTCGCGCTTTACGTGGCTAAAAATGGAGTCGCCCTCGCTGGCGGGGCTGCGTCTGGCATTGCTGGACGGGCAGGATGTCTCGGTGCGGCGCAGTGATGACCCGGAGCCATTTTCTCCTTTCAAGACACCAGATCATTTCATTGAAACGATTGAGATTGCCGATGCTCGCCGCATGGGCGGGCAGGGTGAACCTGCAAAATTTTGTTTCAATCCCAGCTTTAACGCCTTGGTCGGCGGGAGGGGAACGGGTAAATCTACCGTCGTGCATGCCCTGCGGCTAGCCTATCGGAAAGAGCGTGAATTAGACCCAAAGAAGGAGGCTGGCGAGACTTTTGCGCGTTTCACTAAAGTGCTTCAAAACCGCAACGATCCGGGCGAGGGGGGCGTGTTGCTCACCACGAAAGTTACTTTGACATTGCGTCGCAATGGTGTTCTCTATGAATTGTCCTGGCGCAAAGAGGGGCAGGGCGTTGCGGTGCGGGAGTGGGATGAAGCCACGGCGCAGTGGAAGGTATCGGCCAGCCAGACGGTTTCCGGCCAGCGTTTTCCGGTGCGGCTGTTTAGCCAAGGGCAAATTGCCGAGCTGGCCGGGGAAAACCAGCAGGCTCTCTTGAAGGTGATTGACGAAGCAGCCCAAACTGACACGGCAAAGAAAGCGTTGGAGGAGGCTCAGAATGCTTTCTTCGCCACCCGTGCCAAACAGCGAGAGGTGAACGGCAAGCTCAAGGGCCGCGATGCTCTTAATCTGGGTTTGCAGGACGTGCAGCGCAAGCTCGACCGTTTTGAAGGGACGCACCACGCGGAGGTGCTCAAAGCCTATCAGCGCACCAGCCGCCAGACGCGGGAAATGACGCGGCAGTTTGACGCTGCCGCCGCGATGGCGGATCGGCTTTATCAGGCGGCGCAAGACCTGCTTGCCGAAGACCTGCCTGATGCGCTGTTTGATCCGGTCGTTGACGCCGGGGCGCTGAGCGTCGCGCAGCAATTGGCGCAAACCATTGCCCAGACTAAAGCGCAGGTCGAGGCCGCCGCGCAGCTTCTGACACAAACCGGCACGTCGCTTCAGGCACAGTTGTCGCAAAGCGACTGGCAGGCTCGGGTGGCGCAATCGGCGCAGGCGTATCAGACGCTGAAGGCTGATTTATTGACGCAGGGCGTGAGCGACCCCAGCGAGTACGGGCGATTGGTGCAGGAGCGTCAGCGTCTGGAAACCGAACTCAAGCGCCTGGATGCCTTGCACAAGCAGTTTGATGAACTCAAGCAGCAGTCCATGACGCAACGGGAAAATGTGTGGGAAGCGCGCCGCAAGGTCAGTGAGGTACGCAGTACGTTTCTCCAGCAGTCCGTGGCAGATAACCCGTTTGTCAGGATGACATTGATTTCCTATGGGCGCGATGCGCGGGTGATGGCACGTTCACTGCGCGACGTGCTGGGCGCCCCAGATCAATTTGAGAGTGATATTTATGTGGAGGCTCAAGGCGATGTTTCGGCCAAAGGCTTGATAGCCGACGTATTGACGACTGCTGATTTGTTGGATAACCCGGACGAGCCAGATACGCCACAGTTTGAGAAATGTATCAAGCAGCTACAGGAGCGGCTGTTTAATGCCTCCCGTGGAAAAGGTGGTTTTGGTGCATGGTTCAACAAGCATTTGACCACTGCGACCGAAAAACGCCCCGAGTTCATTGACCACATCCTGTGCTGGTTCCCAGAGGATGGCCTGAAAGTGGAATACAGCCGCAAGGGCAACGGCCAGGGTTTTCAATCGATTGGGCAAGCCTCGCAGGGCCAGCGGGCCGCCGCCATGCTGGCCTTTTTACTGGCGCACGGCACGGAACCCTTGGTGCTCGACCAGCCCGAAGACGATCTGGACAACCACTTGATTTACGACCTGGTGGTGCAGCAAATCCGCGCCAACAAGCAGCGCCGCCAGCTCATCATCGTCACGCACAACCCGAACATCGTGGTCAACGGCGATGCGGAAATGATCTACGCGCTCGATTTCAATTCACAGTGTTTTATCAGCCAGTCCGGGTCTTTGCAAAACCAGAAAATGCGCGACGAGGTTTGCAGCGTCATGGAAGGCGGCGAAGATGCTTTTGAGCGCCGCTACCAACGATTGGGAAGGAATGTTTAGCCATGTTTGACAACCCGGTGGACTTGATCGAAAAAATCCGTCTTGGTGAAGACACTTTTCTGGAACTGAAAGAAGTCCGCTTTGCGGGCAGCAAGGTCACGGCGCCGCACCGCGATTCGCTGGCCGATGAGCTGGCGGCGCTGGCCAACAGCCGGGGCGGCGTTTGCGTGCTGGGCGTCGATGACAGCCGGGAGGTCGTGGGCATTGCGCTGGAGCGGCTCGA